>CAXTZG010000114.1:0-10511 GCA_964248625.1 uncultured Acetobacteraceae bacterium
TCGAGCGCACCTTCGCCTGGATCAACCGCTACCGCCGGCTCGTGACGCGCTACGAACGCAGAAGTGACATCCACCGCGCCTTCACCACGCTCGCCTGCTCACTCATCTGCTTCAACAGACTGTAGCGTGTTTTGAAAGGCGTTCTTACGCCAGTGACGGATCTGGTGGCCGCCGGGAGGCTGACGTAACGAGCGCAGCGGCGGCGTGCTGAACCGCACCCGCCTGCCCAGCGACATCATCGCGTTCGTGGTGTTCTGCCGGCTCCGCGACCGGCTGACGCCCCGCGACCTGAGCGAGATCATGGCGCTGCGCGGGATCGACCTTTGTCACGAGGCCGTTCGGGAACTGGAAGGCAAAGCTGCTGCCGGTGACGTGCGACACGCTGCGCAAGCGCCGTCCTGGCTTGCGACGCGGACCCGGAGCGAGCTGGCACGTCGACGAGACTTGCCTGAAGGTCGCAGCCGCTGGACCTACCTCTACCGGGCGATCGATCGAGACGGCAACCTGATCGGCGCCATGCTGGGCGAGCACCGCGACATGAGGGCGATCCGCAGCATGCTGGGCAGGACGGTCCGCCACCGGCACCAGCGCCACCCTCAACAACCGTCTCGCGGCTTCAAGAGCCACGATGTCGCCCACCGCTTCTGCCGCGAGCAAGGCGAACTCCGGGATTTCCTCCGCCTCCGACGTCGTCACAACCAGCCCGTCTCCGCCTCCCTCCGCCGCTTTCGCTTCGGAAAAGGCGTTGCGACTTTACAACCGACCAGGCTCGGGACTAAACGCGCTATTGCCGACAATCAGACAGAAGCACGGGGATTGGCGTCATGCAGCCCGACATACGCACTGCGATCGTCACCGGTGCCGCCTCGCTTCGCGGCATCGGCCGCCGCACGGCCGACACGCTCGCCGCAGAAGGCTGGGCCATCGCGATCCTTGACCTCGATGGGGACGCGGCAGCGCAGGCCGCCGCAGACATCGCGAGACGCCGCGGCGTTCAGGCGCTCGGCCTGCGCTGTGACGTCACCGTGGAATCCGAACTCGAGAGCGCCTTCGCCACGGTCGAGGCGGACCTGCCGCCGGTCGGCGCGCTGGTGAACAATGCCGGCGTCACCTCGCCGACGCGCTTCAGCGACGTCACGGTGATGGAATGGGACCGGGTGATGCGCATCAACGTGCAGGGCTCGTTCCTCGCGACGCGCCGGGCGATGCCGGGTATGGTCGCCCGCGGCTTCGGTCGCGTCGTGATGCTGTCCTCCGTGTCTGCGGAGCGCGGCGGCGGCGTGTTCGGCGGCGTCGCCTATTCTGCCGCCAAGGCGGCGCTGCTCGGCTTCGCCCGGGCGTTGGCGCGTGAAGTCGGTCCGCATGGCGTCACCGTGAACGCGGTGGCCCCCGGGCTGATCGACACCGACATCACTGCCGGCAAGCTCGATCCCGAGCGCAAGGCGAGGCTGGTCGCCGAGGTGCCGATGAGCCGCTCCGGCACTACGGAGGACGTAGCAGACGTGATCGCCTTCCTGTGCCGGCCGTCCACCTCCTACGTCACCGGCGCCACCTGGGACATCAACGGCGGCTCGCACATCCACTGATTTTTCCCACTGGTCCCTTTTTCCGATCTTTGGCACGGCGGAGCGATCCCGATGGTCCGGCAGGTCGCGGCACCCGTTCTCGGCTCGCTCGCCTGGTCGTCCACGGTGGCGCTCGTCCCGATCCTGGTGCTGTTCGCCCTGCTCGGCCTTGCCGGCTGGCGTGCCGAGCGGGCCGCCGGCGCCGCACTCGTCGCCGCCCTCCTCGTCGCCGTGCTGGTCTACGGCGTCGGCTTGCTCCCGGCACTCGACATGGCAGCACTTGGCGCCGCGTTCGGCCTGGTTTCGGTCGCCTGGGTGATCCTAAACGCGATCTGGATCTACGATCTCACCGTCAGGAGCGGTCATTTCGACGCGCTGCGCCAAGCCTTCGCCCGCGTCGGCGGGCCGCGTCCGGTGCAGGTGCTGCTGATCGCCTACGGCTTCGGCGGCCTGCTCGAAGGCCTGATCGGCGCTGGCGCGCCGGTCGCGATCTGCGGCGCCATGCTGGTCTCGGCCGGGCTGGCGCCGTTGGAAGCGGCGGTCTGCGCCTTGATCGCCGACTCCGTTCCCGTGGCGTTCGGGACCCTGGCACTGCCGATCGTCGCCCTGTCCTCGGCAACCGGCCTGCCGTTCGAGGCGCTCGGCGCCACCGTCGGCCGGCAGACGCCGCTTCTCGCCGCCCTGGTGCCCTTCATCCTCCTGTTCCTGGTCGACGGCGCACGCGGGCTGCGCCTGCACGGGAAGGTGGCGCTGTTCGCCGGACTGTCGTTCGGCGCAGCGCAGTTCGCGGTGTCGAACTACCTGTCGGTCAAGCTCGCCGACGTCGTGGCGGCACTCGCAGCCTCGACCGTGATCATGCTCTGCGCGCGCGGCACCGGGGAGGCGTCCGGTGGCCGGCACGGACGCGAAACGCTGCTGGCCCTGTCGCCCTACGGCCTCATCATCCTGGTTTTCGTCCTCACCCAGATCCCTGCGATCGCGCGCCTGCTGCGACTTGCCCGGATCTCCTTCCCGTGGCCCGGCCTTGCCGTCTTCCTTCCCGACAACACCCACGTGCCCACCGCCTTTCGCCTCGACCTGCTCGGCACCACCGGGACGCTGCTGCTGCTTGCCGGCCTCCTCGCCGCCGCCGTGCTGCGGATCGGGCCCGCGGACGCCTGGCGCTCGTATCGCGACACCGCTCGCGGGATCGGCAGCGCCGTGCTGACCGTGATGGCGATCTTCGCGCTCGCCTTTGTCGCCAACCTGTCCGGCCAGACCCGGACCATGGGACTGCTGCTGGCGGGCCTCGGCCCGATCGGCTTCGCGCTCGCCTCGCCGCTGATCGGTTGGATCGGCTCCGCCCTCACCGGCTCCGACTCCTCCTCCAACGTCCTGTTCGGCGGCCTCCAGGTGGTCGCCGCCAAGAGCGTCGGCATTCCGCCCGTGCTCGCGGCCGCCGCGAACTCCTCGGGCGGTGTCGTCGCCAAGGCGATCAGCGTGCAGAGCCTCGCCGTCGCCTCCGCCACCGTCTCGCTGGTCGGCCGGGAAGCCGCCATCCTGCGCCGGGTGATCGGCTGGAGCGTGCTGCTGCTGGCGCTGATGTGCCTGCTCAACCTCCTGGAGTCGCTGCCGCCGGTCGCAGCGTTGGTGGTGCCGCGCGTGGCCGGATCCTGAGGAGACCAGCGACATGGACCGGATCGTGTCGGTATCCACCGCCCCGTACGACGGCTGGGATCCGCCTGCCCTGCTCGACAGCCTGGCTCGCTGCGGCGCCACCCACGTCGAGCCCGCCTTCATCGTCGGCTATACCGAGCCCTTCGACGAGGATGCGTTCTCGGACGCGAACACCCGCCGCTACGCCGGCTGGCTGCGGGAGTCCGGCCTAAGCTGCCACGCCGTGTCCTCGCACATCGACCTCGGCGGCCCGGATGCGGTCACCGTGTTCCGCGGCCGGATGGACTTCGCGCGCCGGCTCGGAGCTGCCGTGATCAACACCAACGCTGCCGTGCGTGCCAACGAGACGGCGTTCCTTCGCAACGTCGAGCCGATCTTGCGCCACGCGGAGCAGCTCGGCCTGGTGATCGGGCTCGAGAACCCCGGCGACGGTTGTCCGAACCTGATCGACGTCGCAGCGGACGGCATCGCGCTGTTGCGGCGGATCGGCTCGTCCCGCCTGCGCCTGAACTACGACGCCGCCAACACCGCCAGCCACCGCCCCGGGCTCGACGCGATCGCGGACGCCGTCGCGGCGCTACCGTTCTGCGCCCACCTGCACCTGAAGGCGGTGCGTCGGACCGCGAACGGCTGGTTCAACGTGCCGCTCGGCGAGGGCGACGATGACGGGGGCCCGCTCTTCACCGCACTCGCCGCTCGGCCCGACCTGCCGCTCGGCATCGAGCTGCCGCTGCGCATGCACCGGGGTCCGGACGCGCAGCCATGGCGTCGGGTGGCGCGGCTGGAGCCTTCGGCGATCGAGGACGCTGTCCGCCGCTCGCTGACCCTGGTCTTGGCGCGCCTCATGCCTGAATAAAGTGTGCGACAACCACACCTGGTTTCCGAAAGTCAGTAGTTTGACCGAGATGGTCAGCCCGCCGGCTGGCTCGACCGGCGGGCATTGCTTCTGGCCGGCGATGACGCGGACGCAAGAAAGGTTGTCGCTGACCTCCATGACCAGTCTGGTTTTGATCCGGTCGATGTCGGCCTTCTCTCTGAAGGCGGGCGCTTCCAGACCGAGACCCCGGTCTATTGCATCCGCTTCAACCGCGAGTGGATCAGACGCGCCCTGGCCGAAGCAACCCGGTAGCTGTAGCGAAGGGATCAGCGTCCGCTTTGCAAGCTACCCGCAAAAGCAAACCATACGACTTACGTGTTTGGTCCCGGTATGAGGTGACGCGGGCAGTCTCCGGAAGGCGAAACGCACACGTCCGGACGCCAATCGAAACGTATCGGAGCGAGCTTACGAGATCGATCGACATTCAGTTCGAAATCAGTTCCTTGATCCGGCTGGCCAGGGCCTCCATCGTGAAGGGCTTGGTCAGCACATGCATGCCCGGATCGAGATGGCCGTGGCTGAGCACGGCGTTCTCGGCATAGCCGGTGATAAACAACACCTTCAGGTCGTGCCGCGCCACCCGTGCCGCGTCCGCTACCTGCCGCCCGTTCATACCGCCGGGCAGGCCGACGTCGGTCACCAACAGGTCGACTCTCGCGTCGGATCGCAGCACCTTGAGCCCGGCTACACCATCGGCCGCCGTGATCGCCGTGTATCCGAGATCTTCCAGTACCTCGGCCACCAGCATCCGTACCGTGGGCTCGTCGTCGACCACCAGCACCGTCTGGCCGTCTTCGGCGCGCGGGGCATCGGCAAGCTCAGGGGCCAGCTCGGCCGTTTCCGCTTCGCCGAGGTGCCGCGGCAAGTAGAGGCACACCATCGTGCCCTGCCCGATTTCAGAATAGATCCTCACCAGCCCGCCGGACTGCTTCGCGAAACCATAGATCATGGAAAGCCCAAGGCCGGTGCCCTGGCCGATCGGCTTCGTCGTGAAGAACGGGTCGAAGGCCTTGGCGATCACCTCAGGCGTCATGCCCGTGCCGCTGTCAGACACGCAGAGCGACATGTACTGTCCGGGCGGCAGGTCGCGATCCTGTGCCATGCGCTCGTCCAACCAGCGGTTGTTGGTCTCGATGATGAGCTTGCCGCCATCCGGCATCGCGTCGCGGGCATTGATGCACAGGTTCAGCAGCGCATTCTCGAGCTGTCCCGGGTCCACCAATGTCGGCCACAACCCATCGGCGGCTGCCATCGGCTCCACCGTGATCTCCGGTCCGACCGTGCGCCGGATCAGTTCCTCCATCCCGCCCACGAGGCGGTTCACGTCCGTGGGCTTGGGGTCGAGCGTCTGCCGTCGCGAGAAGGCCAGCAGCCGGTGCGTGAGCGCTGCCGCTCGCTTGGCAGCACTCTGGGCGGCGTTGACGTAGCGGTCCACGTCGTTGATCCGGCCCTGGGCGATGCGGGTCTGCAGCAGCTCCAGGCTGCCGGTCACGCCGGTCAGCAGGTTGTTGAAATCATGCGCCAGGCCTCCCGTAAGCTGGCCCACCGCCTCCATCTTCTGGCTTTGCCGCAGCTGCTCCTCAAGTTCGCGCTGCCTCGTCACTTCGATCCCGACGCCAAGGCGCCGTACAGGCCGACCCGTGTCATCGACATAGGTATGCCCGCGCGACAGCAGCCAGCGCGTCCGACCGTCAGGATGCCGGATACGGTACTGCAGCTCAAAGTCCCCGGCCCGCTCAAGCTCGTTCATCAACGCGGCCTCCAGTTGGGGCACGTCGTCGGGATGGACGTTGGCCAGGAAGTTCTGCCGGCTGATACCGACCGCTCCCTGTTGGGCATCGACGCCGTAGAGGTCGGCAACGGCCGCACTGCAGAAGTAGCGTCCGGTCGCGACGTCATAGTTCCACGCCCCCACACCGCCGACAGAGGTCAGCGCAAGACGGGTGAACTCCTCTGATTCTTGCAGGGCGCGCGTGCGTACCTCGACCTGCTGCTCCAGCGACGCTGCGAGTTCGCGAAGCTCGTTCTCTGCACGGCGCCGCCGGACCGCCGAGCGGGTCCGCTCAAGCGCGTCATGCACAAACCCGAGCTCCTCGGCGCTCCAGTTCCTTGGCTCCGAGGCACTGGCGAACAGGACCGCGGCGATCCGCCCCTGCTCCATCAGCGGCATGTTCACCAGGGCCCTGATACCGAACGGCTCCAGGTTGGCTGCGATGATGCGCGCGTCGGTGTGGGTGTCGTGGACGATCACCGGCTCACCCCGGCGCAGATCCTCGTGATAGCAGCCGAAGGCCCGCATGTCGTGCCGACCGACGGTACTGTCCTGGCCCGGCAGTTCCGTCCAATCTCGATCGACCACGAAGGTTCGACCGTCATCGACCAGGAATCCGTATCCGGCGCGCTGCACCTTCAGGGTGCGGCCGATGGTTTCGGCTCCAGCGAACGCCATCTCGGCCGGGTTGCCCATATCGCGAAGCCGGTCGTCCAATTCCATCAACGCGGTCCGTCGGTCGTCGGCTGCCTTGCGCTGCGTCACCTCCGCAGAAAACATGGCAAAGCGGTCGTCCTGCAGGGGGAAGACACGCACCTCGTACTAGCGGCCAAGGCCCCCGACCTGGCGGAGGAACTGCGTCGGCCGCCCGCTGCTGACGACCCCCGCCATCTCGGTCACCCAGGCGTCCTCGATACCGGGGAACAACTCGCAGATGGTGCGGCCGGTCGCGGCACTGGCCGGGATGCCGACCTGCTCCCCCCAGGCGGGGTTCACGTCGAGGTAGCGCCAGTCGGTGACGCGACCCATCGTGTCGCGTATCAGCTCTCCAACGATCAGGCCTTCCTGCAGGCGCTCGAACAGACCCCGCCAGTGCTCCTCGCTTGCCCGCAGCGCCGCTTCCGCGTCATGCGTCGCCGTGACGTCGCGGGACACCGAGAGCAGCTTCTCGGGCCGGCCATTCGCGCCAAAGATCGGCGTGACGTTCACGTCCCAGCACTTTCTGGTGCCAGCCATGGTCTCCGCCAAACCGCGGAAGTGCCCAGTCCCGCCGGCACGCGCGGTCGCGATGGCAGTCTTGGCGTCCTCATTCCCCTGTCCGTGCCAGAAGTCCGGCCAGGGGCAGCCGCGGATGGCATTGAAGTCGCTGACCTCCATGACCTGTTGGCCGCCTTCGCTCATGAAGGTGAGCTTGGCGTCGAGGTCGAGCACCTTGATGCAGTCGCTGGAGGAAGCCAGCACGCTGCGCAGGAACTCGGCATCGGCCCGGTTCTTCTCGGCTGCCTGATGCTGCTCGGTCCGGTCGCGCAGGACCTTGATGAAGCCTTGAAGGCTGCCTGCCTCCTCCCTGAGCGGCATCATCTCGCCGTTGGCCCAGAAGCGGGTGCCGTCCTTGCGCTGGTGCCAGCGCTCGTCGGTGCCATGGCCTTCACGCAAGGCGGCATTCATCTCCGCCTGGGGAACGCCCGCCTGCTGGTCTTCCGCCGTGAAGATCATGGCGGCAGGCCGTCCGAGCATTTCCGCCGCAGTCCAGCCGAGAATGCGGTGGGCGCCTTCGCTCCACTCCGTCACCAGCCCGTCGAGATCGAGCGCCATGACGGCATAGTCCACCGCGCTGTTCAGGATCATGCGGTGCCGTTGGTCGCCCGCCAGCACGCGCTGCTCGGCGATTGCGAGCTGCCGCCGCAGTTGCTCAAGCTCGGTTTCGGAAGCGCCCTCGGCGAGGCGAAAAGCCATGTCAGCGCTCAACGAAGCTGTCTTCCATCGCCGCCTTGCCCCGCCCATGAGGCGACACTTGGTCTTTTTCTTCCAGCAGACGCAGCCCCATGCGAACTACCTCGCTGGCGCTGCCGTAACGGCCGGAACCAACCTTCTCGGCCACAAAGGCGGCCAGCTCGGTGGTTAAGGAAACGCTGAGAGACACACGCTTTGGCATACACAACTTATCGCATGACGGCTTTGCCGGTTTATCGCACAACGGCTTTACCAGTGCCAGTCTGTCGCACAGCAACCAGAAGGAGTTCGTTGTCCGAAATGTCGGGCCTGTTGAGAGACCAAGCCTAGGCTTCAGGCGGCTTTCGGTGCGCTGACGTCGTGCTCAGCAAGTCGATCATGGCCCTGAGCGGGACCAGCACGTGGAAGGCGACCAGCCGCTTGAGGGTGCTGATCTGCGGCGGTGGGATAGGCCTGGATGCGCCTAGTGGAGAGGCGGCTGCGAACGGCGCGGGTGGGTCCGTGCCTGGTCCTGGCCTTGCCATGGAACCCCTCGACGCGGATGCGATGACGTCGGCAGAGCGTGCGTTCGAGCCAGGAGCCGGTGCATCCGGTTCAGTGTTGGCCTGGACAGCGTCTGCACGACCTCGCCCTTGGCGATCCGTGCTGCGACACAGGCCCGTCTCGACCGAACAAAGATCCGGCGGAACCGTTCCGCACCCCGGCGCTGCCGGATGCGCGTCGGGCTGCAGCGATCGGGCAGCGGATCGTCAGGTTGACCTGGGCTTCACGCCTCAACCTGGGATCGTGCACGATGCCCGGCAGCAAGCGGGCCAGCATCAGCCTCAAGGCCGCTTGCGGATCGATGCCGGCCCGCACCGTCGCCAGCGTAGCAGTCCCGAACCTGCGCGCGCAGCCACGCGCCAGCACATGGTCGTCCGGGACAAAGTCGCGCAAGGGAACCAGCCATCGTCAGCTCGAGCCAGCCACGCACCCTGATCCCCAACCGCCATGACCATCAGAGAGTCAGGATCGGGCGGGTTACTCGACAGGCTCCAATCGAACACTCCACCGGTTTCACGTCCAGCGACGCCGGCCGCCGGCTCAGCTCGACGACTCCTTGTAACGCGCTGCGAACGCGGCGGCGCCCTATCATGCGCGCCGCGAGCATCATAAATTGCAAGCAGTGTGAATGGAGCCAAGGTTTGGGACCACTTGAATGAATGCTGACGCCGATCAGGCTCTTCGGTCGACCGCAGGTGGCGGCGCTCGCGACGACGCGTTCTTCGGTCATCCGCGCGGCCTAGGCGTGCTCGCCTTCACCGAGGGCTGGATCGACTTCTCGCTCTACGGAATGCAGTCCCTGCTCATGCTCTACATGACGGGCGCCTTGCTGCGGCCGGATCATGTCGGGCACGTTCTCGGCTTTGACGCTCTGCTTGCAATACTCACGCCGATCTATGGGACGCTGCACGGCGAGCCGCTCGCCTCCGCGATCATGGGTCTGTTTGTCGCCCTGATCTGGGCGACGCCGCTCCTGGGAGGACTCCTGGCGGACCGCGTCCTCGGACGGACGCCGACAATCGTGCTCGGTTGCCTGCTGATGACCGCGGGGCACTTCCTGATGGCCTTCGACGCAAGCTTCCTCCTGGCGCTGCTCTGCCTGATCCTCGGCATCGGCCTGGGCGCCTGCACACGCGCCCAGGTCGGCGCGCTCTACGGACCAATGGACACGAGGCGCGCCGACGCCTTCCAGATCTATCAATTGGCGGTCAACCTGGCCGTGATAGTTTCGCCGCTGATCTGCGGCACGTTAGGAGAATCGTATCACTGGCACTGGGGATTCGCCGCCGCCGGCGGCGGGATGCTGATCGGGCTGGTGGTCTATCTCGCCGGCCGCGGCACCCTCCCGCCCGAACCCCCGCGTCGGCGCACGCGAGGTGGCGGACCCGCCCACAGGTTGGCAACCGGCGATGTAAAGGTGGTCGCGCTGCTGCTTTTGTTGTTGCCGGTGATCGCACTCGTGATGGTCGGCAACACGCAGATTTTCAATGCCTACCTGATCTGGAGCCAAGAGAACTACCGCCTTGTTTTCTTCGGCCACACCATGCCGGTCAGCTGGCTGCTGTCGCTCGACGCCGCGAGCGGCGTTCCTGCCACGTTGCTGGCGCTGATGTTCTGGCGGTGGTGGGGGCGGCGCCATCCGACGCCGAACGAGCTCAGCAAGATGGTGATCGGGGCTGCGATCATGGCGACAGCGCCGCTCTGTCTAGCCGTCGCTGCTTGGACCGACGCAGGTCGCCACACGGTGGGACTACAATGGGGCGTCGCATTCCATGTGATCAACGGGGTTGGTTTCGCAAGCATCTATCCAGTCGGGATGGCGCTCTACTCCCGACTGGCGCCCCGCGCGTTTGGCGCCACTCTGGTCAACAGCTACTCGCTGAGCCTCTTTCTTTCCAACCTGCTGGCGAGCTGGCTGGGCGGGCTTCTGATCAGGCTGACGGGGGCCACGTTTTGGCTGCTGCACGCCGGCCTTGTCGCAACCGGCGCCGTGCTGCTGCTGGCGGTTGCATTGCTGTCTCGGCGTATTGTGACATCGACCGTCGTCGCGCCGCAGAGGCTGGACGACCGCCATGGTAGATGAGGATCGAAATCAAAGCCTCGAGCTTCGTTCCTGCATCCCGCCAAGGGGCGCAGCCTCAAGAAC
>CAXTZG010000115.1:0-10260 GCA_964248625.1 uncultured Acetobacteraceae bacterium
CGGCCCTTGGAGAACAGGTCGACCGCTGCCTGCGGGATCGCCGGCAGAGCCAGCGCCTCCTCCTTGGCATCATACTCGGTGCGGATGCCCATCTCGCGCAGGCGCATGGCGAGCCGGCCCTGGAAGTAGGCGCCGAACTCGTGGACCCGGTTCTGCAGCCGCTTGGTGTCGAGCGATCCGATCCGTCCGCTCTCGGTGGCGACCATGTTGAACATGCCGTTGTGGATGTGGTCGTGCGGGTCGCCGGACAGCGGCACCTCGGCCAGGTAGGTGACGCCCGTCTGGCCGTCCTTGACCTGCAGCGTCGGCCGGGCAGTGTGGTGGAAGAAGGACACCCAGCCCACCTCGCCGGGATCGGCACCTTCCTCGCCGTTCCGGCCCTTTCTGGCCCAGCCGATCTCGCGGGCGACGTAGCGCATGGTGTCGTCGTTGGCACGGCGGATCGCCTCGCGGATCCCGGCGGCCTCGGCCGGTGACTGCGCGAACTCGGCGGCCAGCGAGACCGACTTGTGCGGTGCCACCGTCAGGTCATAGGCGCTGATCTCGCGCTTCTTGGCGCTGGGCCAGTGCTCGCCCGTGTCGCCACGCTTTGCCTCGAACAGCCGGTCCAGCTCGATGTTGGTGGGCGTCTTCGTCGGGTCGATGCCCAGGGCAGCAGCGGCGTCTGGCGCCATGTCCTGTCGCCAGCTCGCCCGGCTGTCGCGGCCGGTGTAGTACGCGGTGAGGCGACCGCTGGGGTCGGGCTTTGCCCCAGGCTCCAGGTGAGCATCGGGCTCGGGTTCGGGCGCGTGCTCGGTAAGGTAGGCGCGGATCAGCTTGCCGTCCGAGTTGGCGGCGAGCTTACGGAAGGTCATCATCCCTGGACGACCTGGATCGGGATGGGGTCGATGCCGAAGTTGTCGGCGATGGCCTGCACCACGTCGAGCGGCATGTCGCGCGTGATCTTGGCCAGCCCGACCATGATGTCCTTGAGGTAGGCGGACTGGTTGTCCAGGCGGGTGACCAGCCCGCCCAGCAGCTCCTCGAGCGAGGGTCCCTCGGCTTCTCCCTTCTCGTCCGGGGTGACGAGCTCGATGATTCGTTCCAGGTGCTCGCCGTGCAGGCGCTGCTTGCCCAGGATCAGCGTCAGGCCGCTATTCGCGTCCTGGACGCCCCGGTCGATGGTCGCAAGAGACGCTGGGTCTCCATTCGATCCAGCCACCACCTCTCGTTCCCCTGTCTGCTGCCGCATCATTCGATCTCCCTTGGCTCAGGCAGAGCATGGAGATCACGGACGCGAACGGCTGCAGGTGAACGACGTCAGCTGCTCAGTCTTCTCCCCGGGCAGCCTTCAGGGCGTCAGTGATGATCTCCTGGATGGTCTGCCCGGTCTGTGCCGAGCGGCGATGGAGCCATCGGTGCATCGGGACGCTGGCCCGATAGGTCAGAGCGACCGTGGGCTCTGGCCTGACGAACGAAAAGCTGTCCTGCACCGGTTTGCGCGGACCCTCGCTTGCGGCCGGCAGTGCGAAGAAGCTGCTCTGTCCCTCGGTCTCGATCTTCGGTAGCCGCTCACGCTCGAGGTTCACCATGCTCCGGTCGAGTGCCGTCTGGATGATGCTCTGGCCAGTGGTGGAGAGGCGCCGGACGAGCGTCTTCAGGCGGTCGTAGCGGTTCGGGTCGAGCCGGACCGTGACCGGGATCGTGCCCGGCTTGCGCGGCGGTAGAGGCTCCGACCGGCGCTGTGCCGGTACCGGATGCTCCTCGCCGGCTTCAGACACCTGCATATCGGCCGCTCCTACGAATTACTGATCCAGTTCTACGCCGTCGTGGCGATCCGGCGCCACGTTGGGATGCGGACACCGTAAGCGGTCAGAGCCAGCACCTCGACCCGTCTACCGCCGTATTCGACCCTTCGCGGCGCTACATCGCTGCCGTAGCTTCTGATGATGTCGCCAGTAAACAAACGGTCCATCTCCGGCGGGCCACTTCGCTGCTCACAGGAAGGCACTCGAGCGGCGGATGGTCGGGATTGTCCGGATTGTCCGGATTGTCCAAGAGAGGACGAGAGGCAAAGCTTCAGAGCACCAACCTTTCGGAGCACGTTGACCTCTGGCCTAAGGGTGAGCCTGCCTATACAGATTCGCTTGTAGATCGGGGAAGGTAACGTGTCAGGCGGTCAGGGAACCCTCTTCGACGAACGCTTCCTCGGCCGGTACGCTGGCGCGATCATGAGCGATCCGACTACGGCACTGGTCGAACTGGTGGCCAATGCCTGGGACGCGTACGCCACAAAGGTGGAGATTCAGTGGCCGGACCGGGAGACCGGAGCGACCTTCCGGATCGAAGACAACGGGCTGGGGATGACCGCGGACGAGTTCGAGGTCCGCTGGCGAACCCTTGACTACAACCGGCTCAGCTATCAAGGGGCCACGGTTATGCCGCCCGAGGGCGTCCAGGGCACCCCCCGCCCCGTCTACGGACGCAACGGCAAAGGGCGCCATGCGGCCTTTTACTTCTCCTCTCCCTACAGGGTCAGAACGTGGAAGGGCGATGTCGAGACGGTTTACCTAGTATCCCAGGGTATCTCGAACCCGATCGACCTTGTGCAGGAAGGGCGTGGTGAAGGTGTGCCAAGCCACGGCACCGAGATCTCCGCGCTCGGCCTGAATCCATTGCAGCTGTCGGCCGCGGATGCCCGCTCCCTGCTGAGCACCCGCTTCCTGGCCAACCCGGCCTTCGAGGTGTCGGTGGACGGGGTGAAGGTCTCCTTCGACGACATCCCCGGCGAATGCCTGCAGGAGATCGAGGTTGATGTCCCAGGCTGCGGGGTCGCCACCATCCGGGTGATCGACAGCCAGCGCGCGGACCGCACTTCGAAGCAGCACGGGATTGCCTGGTGGGTGAACAACCGCCTCGTGGGCACGGCGGGCTGGCGTTACTCTGACGAGGTCCGGATCGTCGATGGCCGGTCCGAGGAGGCCAAGCGCTACACCTTCATCGTCAGCGCCGACTTCCTGGCGCCCGCGGTGCAGGAGGACTGGCGGGACTTCCAGCCGGGCCACCCAGCATGGGTCGCCACGGAGCGCCCGGTGCAGGAAGCCATCCGCGGCGTGATCCACAACATTACCAGGGAGAAGCGGATTCGTACCCGCGATATCGTCCGGGCCTCCCACCAGGAACAGGTCTTCGCCATGCCACCGCTCAGCCGTGAGCGCTGGAACGGCCTGCTCGACAACATCCTGGAGAATTGCCCCAGCCTCGGCGAGACCCAGGTCGATCAGGTTATGGGCCTGCTGGCGAAGCTTGAGCTGGCGCAGTCGCAGTATTCCCTCCTCGAGAAGCTTCACGCCCTGACCCCAAACGAGATGGATCAGTGGAACTCGCTGCTCAACGAGTGGACGGTCGCCACCGCCAAAATCGCCCTCGATGAGGTGGCCAAGCGTCTGCGCCTGATCGAGGAGATCCGTGCCAAGACCTCTGATCCCAGGACCGACGAAGTGCAAGAGTTGCAACCCCTCTTCGCTCGGTCCCTGTGGATTTTCGGACCCCAGTTCGAGAGCATCGAGTTCACCTCGAATCAGGGCATGACCCAGGTCATCAAGACCATCTTCCACAAAGATGAGAAGGGATCGCTCAACCGGCCGGACTTTGTCATCACCACGGACGGCAGCGTCGGCCTTTATGCCACCCCGGCCTACGACTCCCAGCACAACGAGGTCGGCACCTCCACCCTAGTGATCGTCGACCTAAAGAAGCCAGGCGTGGCCCTCGGCATGGACGAGAAGAACCAGGTTTGGAAGTACGTGAAGGAACTGCGGAACCGCGGTTACCTCACCGAGGACACCTACGTGATCGGGCACGTGCTGGGCGACCGGATTTCGCAGGGCGAGTCCGTCCCAATGACGCAGGGAGACCGCTGCACCATCAAGCCGCTCCTCTATTCGACATTTATTGGCCAAGCCGAGAAGCGGATGCTGACGCTGCACAAGAAGCTGCTGGCGGCGCCCTTTATGCAGGAGGCGATGGCGGCCTTCGTGGCACTACCCGAGGGAACAGCCGCTCTCGTCCAGGGCACCCTTGCCGTCAACGTTGTGCCCATCAAGCCCGCGGCGGCCCCGCCTCCAACGACCGCCTCGTAATCATACGAGTGCGGCCGGCTTGGTTTCACGCCAGTATCCCGCCTTAGCGGGGCTGATCAGGCCTTCGGCGGGAACGCCTTTTCCAGTTCGGGCACGATGACCGCCATGCGGGTCGCGATCATCACGCGTTTCTTCAGGAACTCGATTCCAATACCGGCGAGACGTTGAGTCGGCTCGTTGATGCCGGCCGCCGTCTCCGGAGTACTGACTTTGCCGCAATCAATGATGGCACCGCCGCTCATGCCTGTGGGTAACTTTGCGTTGTCGATGAAGCCGTCTTCGTTGCACCACTTGGCCCCGTAAGGGATGAAAATGTGGTCGACCCCATTGTTCGGCAGGTCGCGCGCTACCTCCTCATCGATGCGATAGGGATTCGTGTATCTAAGCATTTCCGGGCGGATCTTCCCGGCTTTCCGTTCATTCCAGCCGATCTTATTCATCGTGTTTGGAAAACCGAAAGCCGTGTAAAGCCGCCCCTGCTCATCGGGTTCATGCCGGGCGACGTCGTTGATTCCGATATAGGTAACGCTGAGCTTCTCGACGAGCGCCGGGGGCAGCGTGCAGAAAGCGATGTCGTGTCGGTCGAGCCTGCGCAATTTGCCGGGCGCGAGCGTGATGCTGAATTCGGCTTCGATCAGTTCGAAGTTGGCGCCCCCGCCGACGTAGAGGCTCGTCGGCTTCATCGTGGAATTCTCGTCAATGATGTGCGCTGCGGTTATCATTACCTTCGTGCCATGGACGTCCAGAAGGACGGCCGAACCGATGTGGTCGGGGTCGCCTTTGTCGGTCACCCCATAGATCGGCTGCACCGCGCCAGCGAATTTCTTCTCCGCCCGCCTGGCATGCGTCAGGTTCTGCTCGCGCAGGATAGCCTTTAGGTCGGCTTGGAAAGATGGCGGGCTCCTGGTGTTCATGGCGCCAAGATAGCGCACTTATCGTGCGGCCACACCCTTCACATTGGGCAATTGACGCAACCAGCGGTTCGCGAATCTTCTGTAGAGTGCAGAGCCGACCTCTTAACAGCAAACTGTGAATGATCGCTATCCACCATACCCGGCTGTCCGGCTGATCAGATTCCACTCCGCCCTGGACGGCCCCCTTGTTCCGGATATGCGTCAATGCAGCTTCTTGTTCTTCCTCTCCAGTTCTGAGAGTGCGCGGGTCATGCGCTCCAGTTCAGCCGCAGCGTTAGCAGCCGCTACGTCACGACAGACCGTCACCCAGACGCGTCGCACCGTTCGGCTGGTCAGCGGAGCGCCGAACCTGCCAGTGATACCGGCTGCTTCGATGCCTCGGGCGACGGTTGTCCACGACGGGCTGTGCACCTGCAGCTCGGCCGCCAGTTTCTGATGATGGGCACGCAGCCACCGGTAGAGGTCGGTGCAGTTGCCATGCGGCCGGGCGCGAATGCCGTTGACCACGCGAGTAAGGGCTTCATCTGTCATGCCAAAAGGGTTGTGGACGCAGACGCGAATGGGAACCTGGGGCTTCACCGATAACGGTACTTACTGGTCGATGCGAGGCCTTAGGACCCTCCTTGTGCGGAGCAGCATATCAGGCCGCCCTGCCCGACTTTGCGGGCTTCAGGCATCGCTGGCGCGTAACGCAAGCGGCCGCAAGCATCAGAAGTGATGCAATGGTGTATGCACCTATTCTGCCTTCAAACGTGCGGCGCTCCTGGGACGCTAATGGGACGGACCCAGGACGGTGGTGCGGCGCACCCGCGGCGATGCCGAGGCGGATGTGCGGCGGAAGTGGAACGTAACCACAGGCGCCAGCCTCAAAAATAGATCGGTTTCCATTCGCGTCCGCGCTTGTGACCGTCAGGTCATGGGCAAGAAGCGATCCGGCCTTGGGGCCGTTCTGAACACCATAGCCAGGGGGCCGGAACGGTCGTCCCTGTTCTACTACCTCTATGACAACCACGATGAGATCGTGCGGGCGTCAGCCGGCCGTCGCATCAGGTGGGAGCCACTGGCTGCCGACTTCAGCAACCTTGAGCTGACGGACGGGGACGGAAAGCCGGCAACCGCTGCGACCGCACGGAAGACGTGGGGCAAGGTCCGCAACGAGGTCCGCAAGCAGCGCGCCTTGCGCGCGACCGGCATGCTGCCTGTTGCGGCTCCCCGCTCGAAGAAGCTGCCAGCCGACTGGCGCCCGTCAGGCTATCCCAAACCGAATGCGCCATCCCCGACAGGGGATGAGCATCAAGGCAGTCCCCCTGCTGCCTTGCCAGCCGCGCTGCAACAGCAGCCGGCACCCCCCGCGACGCTGGACACGCCCCAAGGGACGCGCCGTCCTGGTCGGAGCCTCGATCGTGTCCGTGAGCTGATGAACGCTCGCAGCGGCCGCAAACCCAATGGCGAACCCCTTTTCTGAGGAAGACCATGAACGCGATTACCCCGAAACCTGAGAACAACGAGCCCGAGCGCAATACGAAGCGGGCAACCGCCCGCACGCCGATCCTGGCCACACGGCTTGGTCGTGGACGCCTGGGTGGCAGCACGGTCTGCGATTTCCTGGTCCAGCGCGGCCGGAAGGCCGGCAATGCCGTGATGGTGGCCGATGGCGACCGGCGCAATCCGACCCTGGCCGGGCTCTACCCGCCTGGTGAGCCGGGAGGTGCCAGTGTGCCCACGAGCGATGAGCTGGCCGACATGAAGGACTGGATCACCGAGCAGGTGGGCCAGATGGTGGTGAACCGGGCGTCCATGGTGCTCGACCTGGGTGGCGGCGACCGGGTGCTGTCCGACTACGGGCAGGACGTGCCGCTGGTGGAGTTCTGCGAAGCCTCGGGCGTCTCCTGCCTGCCGCTCTACTTCAGCGGTCCGGAGAAGGACGACTTCGACCACATCGTCGCCATCCACGAGGCGAAGTACTTCACCACGACCAAGTCGATCCTGTTCCTGAACGAGAGCCTGGTGCGGTCCGGCAAGACAACCACGGGTGCCTTCGCCGAGATTTTGGAACGGCCTGAGCTTCAGGAGATGATGTCCAAGGGGACGGAGTTCATCTTCGTGCCCCGGCTTCCGTGCATGACGGAGATGCGGGCGAGTGGGCTCGGCTTCTATGAGGCGGCCGGGAACAAGCCGGGCAAGAACGGCAAGCCGCTGGACCCGGTTCGCCAGTTCATGGTGAAGACCTGGATCGACAAGCTGGAGAGCCAGTTCGCTAACGCCGGGATCCAGGACTGGCTGCCATGAGCGCGGAGAGCAACAACCTGCGCCACGCTGCCGTCGCCCTACGCGAGGCAGCGTGGCGGGAGGGGCTAGAACCGGATGGTCCGCTCGGGATCTGGGTGCGCTCGCTGGAGCGCACCCTCACGGCGCAGTCCGACCTGGCAGACAAGCAGGAGGCCGGCATCCTCGCCATGGTGCGGGACTCCAAGTGCCTGGTGGACAGCCAGGTCGAGGCGCTGAAGAAGGCGCTGGCGCTAAGCGACGAGCACAACAAGCGGGCCGAGATAGCACTTCGGCATGCCGAAGTGGACCGGGAGAAGCTGGTCAACCACACGGTGGACGAGCTGACGGGGCAGGTGACGGCCAAGCTCAACGGCGCGCTGGTGATACGTCAGCAGCGGTATGACCGTCAGCAGCGCCTGACCTCGGGCGGGGTGATGACGGCAATCGTGCTGGGTTTGTTCTTCGGGGGGTATGCCCTGCATGCCTACCTGTGGCGCTACGAGACGGGCGGCGTCGAACGGTGCATGCGGCAGGCTGTGTCCGGTACGGACGGGTCGCAGTACTGCCCGCTCTCTGCGGTGAAATCCAACCTGTGAAAAGGCGATGCCCGTTCGCGTCGCGGCGGGCAACGCTGTCCTGGTTGAACAGGAAGGAACAACGATGCGTAAGAAGATTCTAGCCGGGATGGCGGCCTGCCTGCTGGCAGGCGTCATCTCCAAGGCCCATGCACAGCAGCAGCCGCCGTCGTCCGGCTTCACGCCGCAGGAGCTGGACCGGATGTCGCAGGAGCGCACCCAGGTCTTTGGGGCGGTCAAGCATGGCCCACCCCCGCCGCAGTCCTCGCTTCCAAAGGAGCAGACGTATCAGCCGAGCGAGCTGTGGATCTGCAAGGGGATCATGGCCTGGCAGCCGATCTACAGTCGGCCGAGCCTGTCCTCTCCCGTGGTGGCGAAGACGATGGACAGGATCGCGGTTGGCGGCAGGAACGAGAACGGGTTTGCCCGCACCTTACTTCAAAATGGTCAGATTGGCTGGGTTCCTGTCGACCAGCTGCATGACTACGTGAACCAGTTCAAGCCACATCTGACCTGTGAAGTTAATGCGGTGCGCGCCAACGGCGGCCCGATCTACGCGTTGCGCTGATGAGCAGCGTGATCAAGGCAGGCCGGGGGTTGCTGCTGGCGGCGATCCTCGTGCCGAGCGCGCTGGCCTGGGCTGATCCTGGACCAGTGACCGCAACCGGTGTTCCAGCACAGATCATCCCCGCCTATCCGGAGACCGGTGCACCCACCTTCGTGACACCTGCGGGCGGCAGTTCGTTTCTGGGCGACACGACGAGTTCGTCCGGATCGGACAGCGGGAACGTATGGGGCACCTACTCCGGGGGTGGCGGCTCGGCGATGGATGCGATGATGGCGACGTCCTACGGCGACATCGCCTCGAACGCGGCCTCACAGATCGGGGTCAATCCCGAGGCGATGGCAGGGCTTGGTCAGACGGAGTCCGGTTTCCAGAACGTCGGGACATCGAACGGCTCGTCGTCGGCAACGGGTCCGTGGCAGATCACGACCGGCACCTGGGCAGATACGGTTGCGAAATATGATCTGCCTTACACCGCAGCCGACATCACCAATCCAGCGGCCCAGGCGACTGTCGCGAGCTACATCGCCAAGGACTACGCCACAACCATCTCCAACTCGACGAGCCAACCAGCAACGGTGCTGCAAACCTATGGGGCGTGGGTGTTTGGGCCGACGCCGGGAGCGGGCATAGCGACGGGCCAGCCGTCAGATCCTCTCAGCGACTATGTCTCGGCTACAGCCCTTGCAAACAACAACATGACGGGCTGGACGGTGCAGGAGTTCAACACGGTGTTCAGCGCCAAGCTGGGCTCGACGGCCAGTCAGCCAGTGCTTACGTCGTAGATGTGTCTCTCGATCCCGGTCCTCGCTAGAGGGGCGGGATCAGGCTTCCGGAACGGGAGCCGATGCCGTAAGCGGCACGAGGTGCTGGATGAGCGGCGTGGAAATCCACCAATGCTTCCAGCCATTCCGCCACATCGCTGACGATGATCCCGCTTCCACTCGTCCAGCGTTTGATCGTCGTCTGGTGCCGGTCGGCCCGCCGACCAAGCTCACGCTCGCTCCAACCGAGGATAGCGAGGCAGACCAGCAGGCGATGGGCGGACATCACCGGGGCGGCCGCATCGGTGTGTTCATTTTGAACACACGGGGCAGGTTCCGGTCGAAGCGGCGGCAAGGAAGTGTGTTCAAAATGAACACATCCACCCGTCACCGGTGGACACGAGGGGTGGAACTCCGCCTCGGTATCACCGATCGCGTCGGCGATATAGTCCACAAGGTCCAGCTGCAGGGCGTCTTCCATGCCCCGAGTGTCGACGGTGCGGATGCGAATGGGGTGCGTGTCTCGATGCGAAATTAGCTGAAAACAGTCGGCGCCATTCGCGTCCTGAAATCCGAGTCTGTGTCTGTCGGACGAGCCAATCGTCAGCAGCAGGGAGGCAGGTTGATGGATTTCATGGATGTAGATGGCCGACGCGCCGAGCTGGACGCGCTTGTCGCATTCGTGGACCAGCCGCGACGGCTTGGTTCGATCGTGGCGCATATGGACCGACCGCAGCACGCGGTGCGTGGTCAGCTGCTCGCGCTGGTAGCCGCTGGCCGGCTGACGCACCCTGAGCACGGCTTCTTCGCGCCGGCTGGTTTCGCGGAGCCGGTGGTACGCCGCCCGAAGGAACACCGAGCGTCACCCAAAGGCTTGTCCCTGGCCGCGCAGGTTCTGAGCCTTGTGGATTCACCGAAGGTCGTGCGTGATCTGGCAGCAGAGATCGACAGGCCGGTCCAGACGCTGCACCGGCTGGTGAACAGGCTGATCGAGCAGGGGCTGCGCGTTCCGGTCGATCGTGATCACTGATTCCGTTGGATCCTGATCACTCG
>CAXTZG010000116.1:0-8041 GCA_964248625.1 uncultured Acetobacteraceae bacterium
GCTCGCCCCCGAGATCCTCCCAGCCAGGCCGGAACGCCTCGCCGGCCCGGCGGAACAGCGTGTTGGCCAGTTCGCCGGCGCCGAAGCCCACGAACCGCGCCAGCCGGTCCTGCTCGTCCGCTGTGGCGTGGCGGTCCTCGCCCTCGATCTCCTGCAGCAGCCGGATCGCGGCCAGGTTGTCGCTGGCACGGGCCTTCCAGCCCTTGGCCAGGGTGCGCTCGCCTTCCAGGCGGAACATGCGCGCCGGCACCCGGACAACGGGCGCCTCCACCACATCGGGTGTGACGTCCTCGCGGAGGCGCGGGCCGGAACTGGCGCTGAGCGTGAAGCCGCCGAGTGCCGTGTTGTCGAACAGCGAGAGGGTCAGCTGGGACATGGATTATCGTCCTGCAGGCGAACGCCGACCGCCCGGCTGCCTGTGGGGCGCCGGGGGACCAGGTTCGAATGAGGCCCGCCCTTCAGGGCAGGCGGAGGGGAAGTATCAGTCGGTGTGGATCAGGGTGCGGCTACCAGGAGCCGCAGGACGCCTCGATCAGGGCACGTTCCACCCGGTCCACCTGCTGCAGCGCGTCGCGATGCGGGACAGAGCCGGTGCGCGCACGGGTGACGACGTAGTCCCAGGCATCCCAATCGTCTTCGAACATGGGAATCTCACCCTGCTGGGAGTCCAACCTCCGCAGCTGGATGCTCGGGCTGCCATCCGGATGCGCGCCGCATTCCAAGAGGGTCCAGCCTTCCGGCCAGGCCACTTCGGGCAGGTCGATCGAACTCGTGGTTATGCTCATCTGAGGGATCTCCTTCGTCTTCTTCCCTGAAGACCCCTCATCGCGTTCGCCTCGGCTGGGCACGGGCAATGGCGCGCCCTGGCGCGGGACCGCAGCCACACACAGTCGGGCTGCTTGGCCCGACGAGTATGGCGAGGACCCACCCGTTGCCCGGGACTAGGCGAGGCGGTAGCGGTATCTCATTTCCTTTCCCCAATCTTTGCCCGTCGTTCCTCTTTCCCGTCAGTCTTCAACCATCAGGAAGCCGGTACTTGGGGTCAGGGCCGCCAACGCCCTGGCGACGCTCTCTATCATCTCGGTATTGCGCTCGATGATGGCAGCGATGCGACTTCTATCGCGATCCTCGATGTGTGCCGACATCTCTCGATGCTGCTGGATCGCTGACTGCAGCTCGCTCAGTGTAATGGCCACCGCAGCAGCAGAGACGGTGGCAACATTGGGTGGGGGCAGCGGACCGGGCGTGATACCCAACCACAATCCAATTTCCACAAGCTGCCGAACGACCGCTTCGTGCTCGTTGCGCTGGATGGCTTGCAGTAGAAGACGGATGAGCTGGCCGGGATCGTTGAGGTTGATTGGAGACGACATCACAAAATTTCCACAAGGATTTCCCTCTCAACCCAAGCTTCCAGACATGCGCTTGCACACGGCAAAGAGCGCAATGCTTTCCGCAATGGTTTACTATCGAGAAGGCGAGTTGCTGGAGACAATGGAGGTGCAGAATTAAGAAACCAATAAATTTACTGGTTTCGATCAATCCGATCTTCGTGGTCTATAGAAGCCGTCCCTGTGCGGGGACTGCCACTACTCTCGGCAGGAAAGCCGGATCGCAGGCCAGCCGCTGCGGCTTCCTGTGCCGACCGTCCCAGGTCAACGCCTGGCAACGTGTCAACAGGCCCTGCTCAACGGCACGCTGATCGCGGCCATAGCAGACCACCTCGTTGCCGCCATGCGGACGTCGGCAGGGGGTGCCGGCATCTGCGCCGCACCGGTCACAAGCCAATGTTATGGCGGGATCGCGCGCCCATTCCTCGCCGCAGTTCCGACACTGCACGGGCTCAGGAATGAAATAGAGCCTGGGGGCGGGATCGCTGGATCTTTTCTGTGCTCGCATCGGTGCTCATCCCTCTGGATTTCTGAACACCTTCCCCGCCTCGCATACCGCTGGCGGCTGCAAAGGCGCGTCGTCTTCGACGCGGGCGAAAGCGAGACCAGCGTAGCGGCTCGCTGAGCCTCCCCTTTGCAGCCGCCAACGGGATGCGATAAGTTTTTTCAGCTTGATTTCAGCTTTCCATTTCATGCTGTCATGACTTGCGTGTTCAAAAATGAACACAGCGGCGGAGCAGCGATGTCGCCGATGTAGAGCGGCGCTGCCGGCACAGGCAGCCTATGACAGATTGGACGCGGCACTGGTGGTCGAAGTGGACGGCTCCACCTGACCTTGCGGATGAAGGCATTCTGATTGCCACGTGCGCGGACGGCGCTGTGCCATCCGCCGCCACCTGCCGGACCTTCCTCGGTCCATCCTGCAGCTCGCAAGCTGGTCCCGTCTTCATCTTCACGGGTGTATGTGATGATCCGTTGCCAACCCGAGCGCTCGGCTGTCCGAACACAGTAGCCGTAGAGCATCGAGGCTGCGTTCCAGCGCAGTAGGATTGGGATGTCACGCCGCACGCACAAGCGGTTCACCTCGACAATACTGCGTCCATTGAACGCTCGCGCGACCGGGTTGCCGACCGTGGCCACGCCGATCATCTGCCAACCGTTCCAGACGCTTATTCCAAATCGCCAGCCGACCGGCGGCGGGCAGTGCGCATGATATTGCTGCACAAATGCCCGCGCCTCCCGGAGGCTTATGGGCTGGATCTCGAGCTGACAGTCCAGCATCGGGTGGCAGCCTTTGCCGTCACTGACCCGCCGCAGGCGATGGCCCGTCAGTTCTTCGGCGCCCAGGCGTCGCAGCAGATCGCGACCCCAGGCAGGATCGTCGTCCATGTCGGCCGATACCTGCTCCAGGTGTCCGACGCAGCAGGTCTCCAGAAGGAAGTTGCCGTCCATCCAGATGTCGGCGATCGCCAGCATCTCGGGTTCGCTACAAAACAGACAAAGGGCAGCCGGAGCGGAAGCGGCGTCTGCTTCCCGGCTACAGATCGGCGTCATGCAGCCGCACTCGCGACCGGCATCTCGCCGGTGACAAAGGCTCGGCGGGGGTCACCCCAGCTGGACTGCACACGATCGTAAGCCCTAGCCAGAAATGCACCTTCCCGGCCCAGCAGATCCAGACGGATACTCGGACGGTATCCGGCCGTCGCGGTCAGCAGGGCCAGGAAGCTGGTGAACCCGGTGAGTTGCTGGCACAGCGCATCCAGCCTTGGTGTCGGCCGGGGTGCCGGCACGGTGCGGATGTCGACACAGAACGGCGCTCCATGCCCGAGCGTCGTCGCCTGTTCATAAGCCGGTTCGATGGCGGCGTTTGCTCCCATCTTGCCGCGTACCAGCACGGTAGCGGTCCGACGGTAGCCACGCTCTACCGGCAAGTGGAAGGTGAAGATGTGCAGCTGCACCGGACGAAGCCGTTCTGCGCGGCGTGCCAGAACCAGGCGTCGGTAAGCGGATCGAGACATGGCGGGTCTCCAGACATGCGAAAGCCCGCGCGAGGCGGGCTTCCTGGGCACTCGGAAAGAAGAGGGATGGGGGGCGGCGTCAGCCGTAGTGCAGCGTCACCAAGGGAAAGCCGCTCGGCAAGCTCAAGGCGTTGATGACGTGGATCTCGTAGACGCCGGTGCTGGTGGAGGCATGCTTGCGCCGTCGGCCGACATTCAGCAGCGCCAGCCGTGGCTCCAGCCTCAGGGCATAGGATTGCGCTTCCTCATCGGTGAGGTAGGCGCGTGGCGTGCCGCCAAGGGTCCGGTAGACGTCCGGGTCGGTGATGAGCCCGCCCTGGTCCGCCCATGTGCCGCCCTCCTCGGCGCCGACATAGCGCAGGTTGGTAAGGTATACCGCGACCCAGAACAGTGCCTGATCCGCGATCCCCTCTGCTTCAGCATCCCGGCTCGGGCTGCTGGGCTCGACCTGATCGTCCACGGGAGCCACACCCGGCACGAACGGCTCGACCATGACCTGCAGGGTGTCGCGGACTGCGATGGTGAACGCCGACAACCAGGCGACGGCATCGCCACCGTCGATCGGCTCGTCCTCGATGACCCCGGTGCCCCATCTCTCCAGCAGATCGACCACGGGCGGCGCGCCGGACAGGATGCGCGCGTAGCCCTCGGCTTCGCCCCGGCTGCGGTCGGATCCGTCATAGACGATCGCCACATCCACCGCTGGCAGACTGGTGTCGGTGCGGACCAGACAGAGGCCGTCCGACATCTCGTCGGCCAGCACCTTCACGGCGAGACCGCCCTCGACCCGCGGCAGGGCGCCGATCTCCTGCAGCAGCGTGCTCATCGCTCTGCCTCCTGCACCTGGTGCCCTGGGACGATGGAGTCCCGATCGGACACGAGGCCGGGCAAGGCCAGCACCCCATACAATCCAGCCGCTACCAGGACACCGCCCAGCGTCAGCCGCACTCCCTCACCTACTGTCATCTCTGCTGTCCTCTTGCTGCGTCTTCATGTCTCGAAGACCCAGCCCGACAGCCGCCACGTGCCGGCAGGCGCAGGGGCGCGCCGCAGCGCGGGCCGTCAGGCCCTTGCCCTTGCGCCTGCCGGCACGTGGCGGCAGGGCCTTATTCCCCCGCCCGTCTCCCCTCCCCTTCCTCGGCTTCATCCAGCTCGATCAGGCAGCACCACCCGTTCACCCAGAACCGGGCATCGTCGTCGTCAACCAGCTCGAACCGCCCATCGAGATCCCACAGGCCAGCTTCGTCCCGGTCGCCGCTCACGATGATGCCCGTGATCGAGGACATGCCGTAGCCATCCATGACGACGATCCGGGCTCCGAACGAGGCGGCGCACATCGTTGCTGCCGCTGCGCTCATGGCTGGCAGCCTTGTTCGGGTGCATGACGGATCGGCAGGCTTTCCGTGTGCGGTGCCAGAGCCGCTTGCCGGCGGGCGATGACGACCTCGTTCCAGTCCTTGTGCCCACGGAAGGGCAGGATCCGGCCGCTGCGAACCTTGGCGGCGGCCGCCAGATCCATCAGTTTCCGCGCGTAGCGATCACCGGCCTCATCGGCATCAGTGGCGGCCACCAGAACCGCCTCGGGATGCAATGCGATCTCCTGCAGCAGGGCTTCCAGGGCAGCGATCGTGGATGGCCCCATGCCGCCACCGGTTGCGACATAAAGGGTGTCAGGCCGCATCCGCTCGATCCCCGCCAGGCTCAGGGCGTCGATCGGCGCCTCCAGCACGGCAAGCCGCGTCGGCGTGTGGACGTCGGCGCTGCCCGGTAGCTGGAACAGGGTCTTGTCGCCGTGCTCGGAGAAGCCCCGGAACTCCGGGCCACGCATTTCGAAGCCCGTGAGCACGCCTGCCCTGTCACGGTGGGCGAACCAGGCACTACCATAGGGACCCTCGTGGACGGCATCGGCGCGCGACGCGGCCATGAGAACGGGCACCTCGAGGGCGCGGTTCTCGGTCAGGTAACGCCAGGTCGGCGAGCCTGCCGATAGCCGACGACGCGCGTTCCACCGCTTGGCCAATGGCTGGCCCGCGGACTTTTCCCGCTGCGGCGGAAGAGCCACCGGGAAGGACGGTACGATACCCGACAGCTCGCGCAGCGAGTGGCGCACCTGGCCGAAGTTCAGGCCCGGCTCCAGGAACTGGACCAGGGCGAAGACGTCGCCCTTGCTGTCGCCACGGGGGTCCCACCAGCCCCGTCCTTCGTGGTTGACGATCAGCACCTCGCCGGCGCCGCGTCGGTATTTCCAGCACTGCCGGGTACTCTCCGCCTTGTCGAGCCGCCACGCCTGCTTCTCCAGCACCGTGGCGCAGCTCACCCCTGCCCGCAGTTCCTGGACTTCCTGATCCTGTCCGTTCATCGCCCTCGAATCCCATGTTCAAGATTCGATCCGGCGACCGCGGGCCAGGCGCGGGACAAGGGCGTGGGCAAGGCCCACGGGAGCAGAGCGACGCACCCTTGTGGCGCGTCTGGATCAAGCGGTAGCGGCTGCATTCTCGGGAGCTCCTCGTCTTCAGCTCCGATCCTCCTTCCTCAGGATGCGAATGGCATGCGCTGCCATGCCGGCAGCTCAGGCAGTCGCCTGAAGCAGCTTTCTTGTCTTGTGGTGCATGCCCTGAATGATGCCACCGCCATCAGCAGCGGGCTGTTAGCCAGCCCTTGACACAGATCCATGCAAGTTCGCATCACACGGCCCAGTGGACCTATTGCTACTACGGCATGCAACGTGCTGCACGAGACCCTGGCTCCGGTGCTCGTGTGGGATTTTCTGACCGGCGGAACTCCCCCCGCATCTTGCGTGGGATTTTCTGACCGTCGTTTCGCTGTACTTGGTCCGAATATGGGGGGACTTTACCCTTGAGAAGTCCGAAGCAGCTAGTCAGTCATATATGTGGGATTTTCTGACGTCACATAGATTCTGAACAAGAACTTAGTAGAATCAATGGGTTAGACGACCGGATCAGTTTGGAAGCAGGTGCTAGTGCTAGGGTCGCCTGACTTGGGCAGAGTTAGCCGCCCTACTGTGTGGGATTTTCTGACCGCCGGATTGCTCAAGCTCGTAAGAACCTGAGTCTAAACGAAACCCATCCATTTAATTGCGTCTTCAGATCGCAAAAGTCCCAAAGCTCCTGAACAACTTATCCAGCAAGTTTTGCGACAGGCGGTCGTGATGGAAATAGAGTGACACCCCGTTCATCCAGTTCAACCTTCACATCCGGATATGCAGCTGTTGCTGCTGACAAGGCAGCTTTAAAAAAAGTCTTGAAGTGCTTGAGTTCGCGTTCTGGGCTTCCAAACTGACAGTTAAGTGCAAGCCACGAGATGGGCGTTGGGTTCTTCAACTGGTGGCACCTCCATGCAAGCCATACATAAACGTCGAGAGCGAGCGACCTATTTCCTAGTTCCTTTAGAGCAGCTTCTTGCAAAGGAACTGGATGATCTTGAAGAGCTTTCCAAAATGTCTCGTCGAGAACCACACGATCCTCCCACAAGCTATCCTGAGCAACATTACCGGAATTGAAACGAAGGCCTGAGTTAACAATGGCAGCTCTCGCCCACCCTTGATGGTCCTCGCCTTCCCAAAAGAATTTAAGGCTGCATGCCGATATTCGGGCAGCTTGTTCTCTCAAAGCCGCTGTAGTTTCCCCGCCGACTGAGATCCCCATTCGGCTCATCCAGGCCCGCATGGACCGTCCAAGGACAACTTCTCGCGAACGCGTTCTTATTGCCTCAGATTGAAGGTAGAAAAGGATCATGCGAGCACGGGCGCCATATGGCACACCGTAAAGGACCGTGCTTTGGCCGACCCTCATCTTACCCGGCTCTATGAGAAGCGTAACGTTATGTCCTTTTCGCTCCCAGGACTCGTCATCTTTGAGAGCTTTATGTGGAAGGCTTGTCAGGCAGAAACCAGAATAGGAAATTCCTATCCTAGCTGATTCGTCTGCAAGCACCTCAGCTGCGATGTCTACAAGCCGGCGCTGATGGGGTTCGACGAGTTCTCTCGCACGCTCCCGCCCATGCGTAATTACCAGTTGGTGGACTCGTTCAGAGCGTGTGTTGCTCATTGCATTTCTTCCGGCTGCTCAACAACCATGTCTGACCCTTAAAGCCATCTAACTGCATGTCAACTGTGGGATTTTCTGACCAAGCTAGTGGTAGTAGTTGTTCTATTAGTTGTTTAGTCGGAAAATCCCACGGTATTTCTTGCTTAGGTAAGAAAATCCCACAACGTTTGTCAGAAAACCCCACGGGATAAGCTGTTGTTGCGGTAGATAAGGATAGATTATCCACATCCCGGTCAGAAAATCCCACGGGGTAATTTCCAGGGCAAAACATCAGCAGAGCCTAATCATGCGTTTTGGACTCTCGCTCCAGCGCTTCCACAGCGCGCTCAAAAGTTTCGCCGGCTTTCCAGCCGTTTGTTTCGGCAAGAGCATAAAATCGACTGACCGTTTCCTTTGTAGTTTTAGCGCTGAAGACAACGTTTCGTCCGGTCCGGTAGACCATCGGTAGACGTTTAGTATTTTCAGAGTTAACTGTCGGTTGTGTAGGTGCTTCCCGGCTTTTGAAGCGGCTTCCAACAGTCGCTTTATCGATATCATCTGGGCTCGGGCGATCTACCGGCCTTGC
>CAXTZG010000116.1:8051-9259 GCA_964248625.1 uncultured Acetobacteraceae bacterium
TGACGTCCGAGACGCTGCTCGAAGTTGCGAAAATACTTGCGCGCTCGCTCATGCGGCAATCTCTTTGCGAGTCGCACGAAGTCGAGTGATGACCTCCTGTGCGAACGCTCGACCGTTAGTGATTGCGGCTTCAATGTTCCGAACTGACCTTGGGTCAAGGCTATTCAGCGTGCCACCGAAAGAAAATAACGCGCGGAAAGCCTCACGATCATGTAGCCGAACGCTGAACACCGGCACTTGATTCGCCGCCAGTTCGCTCTCGATGCTCGATAGAGTCCGTGGGCGGATTGCGGCACTGGTGCAGGTAAACAAAATAGCAGCTGGAATTTTGATCCTAAAGGCCTCTTCTTGCTGACGAACTTCTCGAACAGCAGCGACGGCCTCAACGGCATCTAAAACCGACCCACGCGTGGGAATGATGACAAGGTCGGCTCGACTCATTGCGTAAGGGATCATCCGGGAAGCAGTGCCCTCAAGATCAACGATAACGAATGCTACCTTGGACGCTTCTTCGTCGATGACCCGAATGATTGTTTTCTCACTTACGTTGTCGATAACTGTGAGATTGCCTGGCTTGCCTGGGAGTGCCCCCCATCGCGAAACTGGCTTATTTGGGTCAGCGTCAATGATAGTGACGTCAGTACCAAGCGCAGCAAGTTCCGTTGCTAAGATAACTGCAGATGTCGATTTCCCTGCTCCGCCCTTTGGAGAGGCAAAAACCACCGTCGGCATAATTCCTCCGTATGACTGTTGGGTGAAGCTAGGTTGACTAATAGTAGACCGTAGGCTGACCGTCAACCGTGCGCAGTAGGCCTACGGTCTACCTAAGGTAGACCGTAGGCCTACTGCTTCGCTAAATGCTTTTAGGAGCAACGGTCGACCTTTGGTAGACTTCTGCAACCTTGGGATAAGCTTCCGTAAGGCGCACAGCAGCGTGCGCTGGGTCGCTCAGCCTATCGAGCACTCTGTTCGTGCTGGGCACAAGGATCTACTGGCATTAAGTGCCCTCAGAACTCGGCTGCTTCGGCAAGAAAAGGCCTGCCGAGGTCGGCCGACCGAACGGACTGCGCCAGAGGCCCCACGCGAAACGTCACTTCGTCACCGGCGCCTGCGGCTCGCTGCCCGGCATTGCGGCAAGCGGCACCCACCGACTCGATAGCATGATGCTGATAACGACGCTGGATACGGTGTCGGGCAGGTAGGCATGG
>CAXTZG010000116.1:9353-10068 GCA_964248625.1 uncultured Acetobacteraceae bacterium
CCGTGTAACGGCTACGACCATCGCGGCTGTACCCGGGCGTGCCGCCCCCATGGCGTCACTCCAGATCGCGCGGCGTCGTATAGCCAGCCGCGCTGCTTGGGACGGTATAGGTGGGGCAGGAACGAAGTTTTTTTGGCTTGCCCGGTTCCGATGCCTCAACATCCGCTGAGAACGCTGCCGTGCCGTGCCGACCTGCACGTCTTCCTACCACGCTCGCCTGCACCATCACCTGCCTGCACCAAGTCAGCCGGTTTTATCAACAGCTTCTATACGCTTGCCTCCGCCCTGAAGCCCTCCAATGGCCTTTGAACAGTAGGTCAACACCATTTTACGTACGATAAGCGCCAATATCGCACCCTATGTACCCAGATGGTGGGTGGTTCTTCCACAAGGGCTGGATCGGGGGCATGATCGCCTCGAGGCCACCGGGCGCAGACCGACGAACAGCAGCGGGGACCGATGCAGGAGGTGCAGCTATCTGCGGGTAACTTAGGTCCTCCGGCGGACCCGGAAGCAGGAGCGGGCGAGCTGACAAGCCCGGGTCTGGCGGCCGCTGATGTGCCGACCAACAGGGGCCGAGCGGCCCTCGACATGGCCGACCGCTATGCCGGCAAGGCACACGCGCATGCCACCAGACGCGCCTATCGCTCGGACTGGGTACACTTCGGCGACTGGTGCCAGGCGCACGGCTTCACCGCCATGCCGGCCGAGCCGC
>CAXTZG010000117.1:0-9865 GCA_964248625.1 uncultured Acetobacteraceae bacterium
ATGTGTTCCCCTGCCCGGCCGCCCTCGGGTCCAGCACCCGGAGCCGGCGCGCGGACCGCCGCAGCCGCAGCGCCGCGCCCGCCGAGTAGGCCACGACGACCGCCGCCGCGAGGCCATAGGACGCCGCGATGAACGGCAGATGCGTCATGCCGCGCCGTCCACAAGCCCGCGCAGGCCGGCGCCCGTGGCGTACGGACGTTCCGCCTCGTCGCGTCCCGCGCTGTCCGCGCGCGCCATAAGGAGGCCGCGCACCCTGCGCTCCATCACCGCCGCGCGCAGCCGTGCGCACACGATCGCCGCGAAGCCGATGGTGAACCCCAGTGTCGAGACCGCCAGCGGCCACAGCATGCGGCTGTCCATGGTCGGCGCGCCCGTCAGGGTGATGCTGTCCGGCTGGTGCAGGGTGTTCCACCACTGCACGCTGAACTTGATGATCGGCAGGTCGACCGCACCTGCCAGCGCCAGGATCGCCGCCGCGCGCGCGCCGCGCGCCGGATCGTCGAAGGCGCGGATCAGCGCCACATGGCCGAGATACAGGAAGAACAGCACCAGCACCGAGGTCAGGCGCGCGTCCCACACCCACCACGCGCCCCACATCGGCCTGCCCCACAGCGAGCCGGACGCCAGGCAGACGCCGGTGACGCAGGCGCCGACCGGGCCGATCTCCGCGGCGGCGAGGTCGGCGAGCCGATGCCGCCAGACCAGCGACAGCAGCCCGCAGAGCGCCAGCGCCGCATAGCCCGCCGACGCCAGCCAGGCTGCCGGAACGTGCACATACATGATGCGGACCGCATCGCCCTGCTGCCAGTCGGCCGGCGACAGCAGCAGTCCCCAGGCCAGCCCCGCCGCGCTCAGCACGATCGCCGGCCAGGTCAGCAGCGGCTGCATCCGGCGGCCGAGCCGCAGGAACCCTCCCGGATTGGCGAACCGGTGCAGCAGCCCGCGCGCGGGATCGGCGGCGCGGCGTTCCGGCGGACCGGCGACCGGCGGCTCTCGTTCGGCAAGGCGGGTAGCGTGCAAGCGCTGGCGGACCTCTGGCTGCCGACAGCCTCGAGCGGCTGCCCTCTATCGTGGTCCAACACCTACACTATCATGCCTCGGCGCGACCACAGCCCGACGCCTGCAATGTCGCGTGATACGCAACCGTAGCGGAGGAACGGCCATGCTGTTCGCCATCATCTGCACCGACCGGCCAGGCAGCCTGGATACGCGGCTGGCGGCGCGGGAGGCGCATATTCACTATCTGTCGACCTACGCCGACCGGCTGATCGAGGGCGGGCCGCTGCTCGGCGTCGACGGGCGGCCCTGCGGCAGCCTGCTGATCGTCGATGTCGAGGACCGCGCCGCCGCGGAGGGCTTCGCCGCCAGCGACCCGTATTCGAAGGTGGACCTGTTCGAGAGCGTCATCATCCGGGGGCACCGGGTCGTCTTCCGCGACGGTGCCCTGGTGGAGTGACCCCATGGCGCGCTGGCTGCTGAAGACGGAGCCGGAGGCCTTCTCCTGGAGCCGGCAGATCGAGCACGGCGTGGAGCCGTGGACCGGCGTGCGCAACCATCAGGCGAAGAAGAACCTGGAAGCGATGCGCGTCGGCGACCGGGCGTTCTTCTACCATTCCGGCACCGGACGCGAGATCGTCGGCATCGTCGAGGTGGTGCGGGCAGCCTATCCGGATCCGACCGCCGAGGACGGAGACTGGTGCTGCGTCGATGTGCAGGCGGTCGGACCCATGCCCCGGACGGTAAGCCTGACCCATATCAAGGCAATATCGGAATTCAGTGATCTCGCCCTGGTGCGGCAGCCGCGACTATCGGTCGTGCCGGTCTCGGACGTGCACTGGCGGACGCTGTGCGAGATCGGCGGCTGGACGGGGTGAGGTCCGGATCAGGGCGCCCCGTCCATGCTCTGCGCCATCACCGCGTCCGAGCCGCGCATCGGCTGGCCGGCAAAGGTGCGGTAGGACGCGTTGTCGTTATAGGGCGGCGTGACCGGCGCTGCGATCTGCCCGGACAGGCCGAGCAGCCGGAACACTTCCTTGTTGTTGTTGCTGTAGGTGTCCTGGTGCGCCGCCACCGGCGGCAGGCCCGGTCCCTGCTGATCGGTGACCGTCCCGCTGGTGGTCGCCGAGTTGCTGGGCAGCGGCGCTGCGGCCCGCTGCGACTGCGCCTGCGCGGTGCCGACGCCGATCGCCAGGGTCAGGCCGATGACGCCGAAGGTCGGCAAGCTGATCGAGCGGCGCATGAACGGCTCCTTTGAACATCGCATCTATCGGATGAACGTAGGTCGCGGCACCTGTGCTACAACGCCTCGGATCACGTTGGCGCGAGAAAAGGATCGTTTCGCTCCATCATCGACCATAACCGCAACAAATTCGCTTTTCGTTGGTCGGCGGCGTTTCAGATCTTGCGACTTGTCTGACTTTTGAGGCAGATGGGAGCCATGGGAATGCAGGAGCCAGCCCTTACGCTGGGAGCCAGGATACGCGCTCTGCGGCGTGCGCGGGGTCTGACACAGGACCGGCTCGCCGATTCGACGGGCGTGTCGAGAAGCGCCGTGGCGCAGTGGGAAAGCGACCGGGCCGGCCACAGCGCCGGCATGCTCCGCCGCGTGGCGGAGGTGCTGGGCGTGTCGGTGGGCATGCTCCGCGACGGCTGGGACGGGCTCGCGACCGACGCGGTGCTGACGCCGCAGGAAACCGCGCTGCTGCGCCTGTATCGCAGCTGCGGCAACGAGGACCGGTCCGTGCTGATGCATGTCGCCGAGAAGATCGCCGCCTCGCGCGACCCGGAATAGCGCCTGTCCGGATGACGTGCAGCCGTCCGGCCTCATGACGCGTTGTGCAGGCGTCATGAGGAGAGACAACCGATGAGCGCCACAACAGGAAGCGAGCTGTCCCAGGTGGCCCCGCTGGCTTCGGTCGGACTGAGCCCGCTGGCACGCGCCGAGCTGCAGCGCGTGCTCGAGCAGCTGGAATCCGGGCGCGGCGTGCTGGTCAGGCTGGCGGACCTGATGGGCGGCGCCGTCGGCCAGGCGACCCGCCTCGGCGCGCGCGGGCTCGGCCTGGCGCCCGGCCTGCAGCTCAAGCTGCGCGGCACGGCCGAGAGCGCGATCAGCCGCGCCTTCGACGTCGCGGTGCTGGGCCTGAAGCAGCCGGTGACCGGAGCGGGTCTGGCGAGCACCGTGCGGCGCGCCAGGTGGCGCGACCATGTGACCCAGGGCGCGGTGACGGTGTCCGGAGCGCTCGGCGGGTTCGCCGGCTTCGGCGGGCTGCTGCCCGACATCGGCTTCACCACCCTGGCCATCATGCGCGAGATCGCCCGGATCGCGCGCGAGGAGGGCGAGGATCTGTCCACCCCGGACGCGCGGCGCGCCTGCCTGGAGGTGTTCGCGCTGCGGCCGATCGAGGCATCGGAGGAGCAGAGCGAGCTCGGCTATTTCTCGGCCCGCGCGGTGCTGCGCGGACGGCCGGTGGTGATGCTGCTGTCCGAGGTCGCCTCGCATTACGGGCTGGCCTTGTCGCGCAAGATCTCGCTGCAGATGATGCCGGTGGCAGGCGCCTTGTGCGGGGCGTCGCTGAACGCGGCCTTTCTCGGGCATTACCGATCCCTGGCGCGTGCCCACTTCACCATCCGCCGCCTGGAGCGGCTGCATGGCGGCGGCGTGCGCGAGGCCGTCGAGGCGATCCGCAACAATCTCGCCGAGCGGGTGGCGACCACCTGACCGGCTGGCCGCCGCCCGGGCTCAGCCTGTTCGCCGGATGAGGGTCAGCAGGGCCGAGCACAAGGCGAAGACAAGGTAGAGCGCTGCCATCCGGTAGCCGAGGTTATGGACCACGTGCGGCATCAGCAGGCCGCCCAGCGCCGCGATGGCGGCGAATGCCGAGAAGATGACCGTCATGTACATGCGCGGTCACTGCCTTCTCGGGCCCGGCAGGTCCAGTCACGAAAGAGACGGCCGGCCCGTCCTCACCCGACGAGATCGCCCGGCTCCCGGCCGCCGCAGAAGGCGGCGACGTTGTCGAGGGCGCGCATGCCCATCGCGGTACGGGTTTCCAGCGTGGCGCTGCCCACGTGCGGCGTCAGGAACAGGCGCGGATGCTCCCCGAAGCGCGGGTCGATCGTCGGCTCGTTGCGGAACACGTCCAGGCCCGCCGCAGCCAGGTGGCCGCTCGCCAGTGCCGCGAACAACGCGTCCTCGTCCAGGAGCGAGCCGCGTGCCGCATTCACCAGCACAGCGCCCTGCGGCAGCAGCGCCAGTTCGGCCGCCCCGATCAGACCCTCGGTCGCAGCGCCGCCCGGCACATGCAGGCTCAGGATCCGGCAGCGCGGCAGCATCTCGCGCAGATCGGGCACGAAGCCGGCGCCGGCCTCGAGCTCCGGCGGCAGCCGGCGGCGGTTGCAGTAGAGCACGCGCATGCCGAACCCGGCCGCCCGCCTGGCCACCGCGCGGCCGATCCGGCCCATGCCGACGATGCCGAGCGTGCTGCCGCTGACCCGGCTGCCGAGCAGCTCCGTCATGCCGAGCGCCCGGCCCCAGCCCCCGCGGATCACGGCCGCATGTTCCGCCGCCAGCAGGAAGGCGAGATCGGCGTTGCACTCGGTCAGCACGTCGGGCGTGTTGGTCAGCACGAGGCCGCGGTCGCGGAGGGCGGCCCGGTCGACATGGTCGAAGCCGACGCTGACGGTGGCGACCAGCCTCACGCTGTCGGGCAGGCCGCGGATCAGCTCGCCCGCCACCCGGGTGCCGCTGGTGACCAGCAGCGCGTCCGGCCGGTGCGAGAGTGCCGCCTGCAGCAGCTCCGACGATGTCAGCAGCATCGTCGGCAAGGGCGGCGCCTCGAACTCGGCGGCGATCCGCTCGGCGACCGCCGGCGGCATGTCCTGGCTGCAGACGAGGCGCGGGCGGATCCGGGCGGAGCTCATCCTTCGGTTCTAGCGCGCCTGCGCGTGACGGATAAGAGCTTCTCCCGGCGCCGGGCGCGTCCCATCATGGCGCATGGCGCGATCTCTGCCCTCCCTGACGGCCGGGCGTCTGCTGCAGGCCTACCGCATCGGCATGTTCCCGATGGCCGAAAGCCGCGACGACCCGCAGCTCTACTGGCTGGACCCGGAGATGCGGGGCGTGCTGCCGCTCGACCGGTTCCACCTGCCGCGCCGGCTGCGCCGCACCGTGCGCGCGGGCGACTACCAGGTGACCGCCGACCAGCAGTTCGAGGCGGTGATCGCCGCTTGCGCCGCATCCGCCGCCGGCCGGGAGGAGAGCTGGATCAATCCGGAGATCGAGCGGCTGTTCATCGAGCTGCACCGCAGCGGCCACGGCCACAGCGTCGAATGCTGGCAGCACGGCGTCCTGGTCGGCGGGCTGTACGGCGTGGCGCTGGGGCAGGCCTTCTTCGGCGAAAGCATGTTCAGCCGGGCGCGCGACGCCTCCAAGGTGGCGCTGGTGCATCTGGTGGCGCGGCTGCGGCTGGGCGGCTTCACCCTGCTGGACACGCAGTTCACCACCGCGCATCTGTCGCAGTTCGGCGCGCACGAGATCCCGCGCGCGCGCTACCGGCGGCTGCTGGCCCAGGCGGTGGCGACGCCGGCGCGCTGGCTCGCGGCGCCCGAGCCGGCCGAGCTCGCGGCCGCGATCGACGCCCTGTCCGGCAATGACGGATCGTGATGCTGCGACACCGCCGCCGGCATTGACTTCATTGGCCGCCGGACGCCCTCTCGGCCGGCTTTCAGAGGAGGTTTGCCCATGCGCGCCACTGCAGCCGGTCTGGCGTTGCTTTTGCCGGGCGTGGTCCTGGCTGGCCTGATCTTGGCCCCTGGCGACTGCGCCGTGGCCGCCCCGCAGGCAGGACAGGACACGCCGCCGCTGATGCCGACGCGCGACGCGGTCGTGCTGTACGACGTGCAGCCGGACGGCGCGCCGCAGCCGCAGGCGGTGCGCGTTTATTTCCGCGGCGGCGGCGCCATGATGCGAATCGACGGGCCGCCGGCGCCGGACGGCAGCAGCAGCGGCGACATGGTCCTCGACCGCGGCGCGCGGATGATGACGGTGGTGATGAACCAGCCGCGCATCTACATGCAGCTCCCCGAGCGCGAGGAGATCCGCTCGCCCTTCGTGCTGGACGCGTCCATGCAGTTCACGCGCACCGGAACCGGCAGCGTTGCCGGCCTGCCCTGCGTGCAGTGGTCGATCGTCTCGGGCAAGGGCAACGCGACCGCCTGCGTCACCGCGGACGGCGTGGTGCTGAGCGAATCGGGCGTCGACGGCGACGGCGCCAAGGGGCATCTGGTCGCGCGCACGGTCCAGTACGGGCCGATCGACGCGTCCCGGTTCCTGCCGCCGCCGGGCTTCCAGCGCACCACCCACCCGGAGGGACTGGGTGCCGGCCTGGGCTCGGGCGGCCCGTCGGACGGCTCCGTGCCCCAGGGGCCGCCGGGACCGCAGCCAGGCATCGGCGCGCCGAACGGGCAGTGAGCCGACATCCGACGCTCGCCGCCGCGGCGGTGCTGGGCCTGGCCGTGCCGGGTCCGGCATCGCCGGCCTGGGCGGCATCCGACTTGTCCGACCGCCCCTTCGTGGTGCCGCAACGCGACGTCGACGTGATCTATGCGGTGCCGGTCCCGGTGCAGGCCGGGGAAGGGCAGGTGCCGTCGGGCGCGGTGACGCAGCGCATGCGGTTCTCCATCGACCCGTTGCGCCAGCGGGTCGATCCGCCCGGACCCGGCACCTACATGATCACCGACTATCCGGCCGGCCGGCTGATCGTGGTGCAGCCGGACCGGCATCTGGCGACCAGCCTGCCGGCGCCGGGCGGCCCGATCGCGCCGCAGGGCGTGCGGGCGACCGGCGACTATCGGCGGCTGGGCCCGCAGGCCATCGCCGGCGCACGCTGCACCGACTGGGCGACGGGCGACCAGTCCGGCAATGCCAGCATCGTCTGCCTGACCGACGACGGCGTGCTGCTGCGCGCGATGCAGGGCGGGCAGGTGCTGCTGCAGGCCGTGCAGGTAGCCTACGGGCGGCAGCCTGCCGACGTGTTCGGCGTGCCTGCTGGCTACCGGCTGCTGCAGGCGTCGCAGGTGGCGCGCTAGCGCCATCGACAGCGGCGTGACGCGGCCAGGTTGGCGTGCTTCGACCAAGCGGCGGTCGCGCCGGCGCTGCCTGACGGTCAGGTGCTCCGAACCGACGGCGCGGCAGTGAGCCCGCTCTGCAGCGGATGCTTCGACCGACGTCCGCCGGTCCGGCCTGCCCCCGCCACGGCGCCAGCCGACAGAGCGCGCACCGGCGCTTCTGTTGCGAGGTCGTGACGGGTGCGGACCGCCTGTTCGGGCGCCAGGGGAACGCTGGACACCGATTGCCGCATGATCGACGGCACCATCATCTGGTTGCATCGCCAGAGGCCACCGGAAGCGGGGCTGCGCGACCGGGCTCCGGGACGCTCCAGCGGCGGGCCCGGCATCAGATCCCGCCTCCTGGCCGAGACGATTCGCCATGCGCTCAGCCGCTGGACGACCCCGACGCCTGTCCTTGGATGACGGGCGGATCGACCTGGACACCAATCCCCTTGAGCAGGCCTGTCGCTCTCGGGCGTTAAAAATGGCCTCTTCGCCGGCAGCGAGGGTTCGATGGGCTGCTGCCATGGTCACGCTGACAGCGTCTGCAGTCTCGGTGAGCACGAACCTAAAACGAGGCTCATGGCAGCGTCGGCGGGGTCTTTACCGGACGGCCTTTCAGTCGCGCCTGCATCGCCTTGCGCTCCTTGGCTGCGATGTTGATCTAGCGGCCAGATTCGCCGAAGAACTGAGCGATCGAGGTGTTGATCTCCACCCCGCCGTTCTCCGGCGACCACAGCAGGTCGAACCGGAAGCCCAGCGGGTCGTGCGCCTCCACCGCCTGCCGCAGCACATCCGTGCACATCAGTATCCGCCGCTTCTGCGGCACGGTGAACACGGCCGGTGCGGTTGCCACCCGCTCGGGGTGAAAGGACCAGCGGGTGATGCTCTTCCAGCGATCCGGGGCCTCACGGGTGTCCCCCTCCCAGAGTTCGCCCTCGATGCCATCCTGATCGGCGATGTCGATCATGGTCGTGCAATTGAACCAGCAATAGTCCAGTGCCTCCAGTTTTACCGGCAGATACTCGCCGCACGGCAGCAGCAGCGGGACCAGCGCCTCGCGGGCACGCGCGCCCAGGAGCATACCGTGGTGGAAGTTCATCAGAGCGCCGACGCAATCGAGCGGCAGCACCTTTGCCCTGCGCCGGGCATCTTCCAATGGAGGAGGCTGCCAACCGGCGGCACTCGGCTTGCCGACCGCCGCACACCGTCGTTCCGGTTCTGCACGATCGTTGTCGCTGGGATGGAATTGAACGCGCCGTAGGCGAAATCGGCCTCCACCTTGTAGACGTTCATGGGGCGTATCCCTTCCAGTCGAATGGGTCGCCAAGGTCGGGGCGCGGCAGCGGCCGTTCCAACCTGCGCAGCGTCTGCCCCAGAGCGATTGCCCACGCCTTCACCGAACCGTTGACCAGTGTGTCCGACAGCGTGCGCACCGCCTTGCGGCCACCCCCTGCTTCCTCCCTCCCGGCTTGCTCACCGGCCTTTGGAGCGCCGCAACGATCTCCCCGTAGTGCTATTGCAACCGGGAAACGAGACCGCCGCCGTCCTGGTTTCGGTTTCAGGCCGGTCAGGACGGATTGCCGTCCTGACAGGAGAAGTCCGGAAGAGAGGCGGTGCGGACTTGAGCAGGCCGTCGTTCCTCGTCCATGTCGCCGGTCTCCGTCCTGCGACGATCCTGGCGCACGGTCGGGACGGCCCCGATCGACTTCCGTTGGCCGAAGGACCGTCGGGATCTCGTCCTGCGGCACCGGCACGGCATCGCCGTCGGACTGCCTGCAAATTGCCATGCTCGTGCGCGACACTAAATATGGGAGTGAGGGGTCGGAAGCGGCTGCGGCAGACAGGCAACCAACCTGGAACCGCCACCGTTTCAATCGCGGCACCCGTTGGAGGTTTGTTCCATGCATCACAGGTTGCGTCTTCTGCTGGCGGTTCCCCTGCTGGCCTCGAGCCTGGCGGCTGCGCCTGCGGCCCAGGCGCAATGGCACCGCGGCTACGGGGGCGGCTATGGCGGCGGCTACGGCTACCATGGCGGCTATGGCTATCGCGGCGGATATCGTCGCCACGGCCATGGCGGCGCCCTTCTCGGCGGACTGGCGGCCGGAGCGGTGATCGGCGCGCTGGGTGCTGGCCTCGTCGCCCGGTCGGCGCCGCCGCCGCCGGTGGTCTATGCGCCGCCGCCCGCGGTCTATGCCGCACCGCCGCCGGTCGTGTATGCCGCGCCGCCACCGCCGCCCGGCTATTATCCGGGCTATTGATCGCATCCGACGACTCCGGGCCGCCGGGCGGCCCGTTGTGTCTTCCGGCCGCACGGGCGCGCCCGTCACTGCCGGTGATGTTGGCCGCTCAGGCCGCAGGGAGCGGTCCCACCAGACGCAGAAAGGCGTCCCGCACCGCCGCGCCCGTCCGCGTGCACCGCACTTCGAGTCGGTCGAGTCCGGCGCTGTCCATGTCCAGGCCGCGCAGCAGCGCGTCCACGACCGGCTCCGGCAGCGACCGGCGGAGATCGCCCGGCACCTGCACGCCGAGCAGGATGCGCAGCATCCCCTGCAGGGCCCGCCAGAACCGGTCCGCCTCGATCAGCATCGCCGCATCCGCCCGCGGCAGCATGCCGGCCCGGGCCAGGCGGCGGAACGCGATCCGGGTGGTAGGATGGCGCAGCATCGGATCGGGGCTGGCGAGCTGCAGGATCTGGGCGATGAACTCCACCTCCATCAGCCCGCCCGCGCGCAGCTTCACGTCCCAGGGCCCTTGC
>CAXTZG010000118.1:0-9863 GCA_964248625.1 uncultured Acetobacteraceae bacterium
GGCCACCGCTTTGTCCGACGGCAGCGATACCGTGACGGCGGCGGTGTCGGATCTCGCCGGCAATCCGGCCGCGCTTGCCATCCAGACCCTGATCGTGGACGAGACGCCGCCCAGCCTCGCCATCGGCACCATCGCGGGCGACGACATCCTCAACCTTGCCGAGGCGACGGCAGGATTTGTCGTCGCCGGCACCGCGTCCGGCGTCGAGAATGGGCAGATCGTCACCGTCACCCTCGTCGACGCGCAAGGCACGACGCTCGACACCATCACCGGCATGGTCGCCAACAGCGCCTGGTCCGCCGCGCTGAGCTCCGCCCAGGCCACCGCCCTGCTCGACGGCGCCTACACAGTCACCGCGACCGTATCGGACGTGGCCGGCAATCCGGCCGTCCCGGCGACACGCACCCTCACGGTCGACGAGACGCCGCCCAGCCTCACCATCGCCATCATTGCCGGCGACAACATCCTCAACCTCGGCGAAGCGGCGACCGGGCTTGTGATCACCGGCGCAGCAGCCGGCGTCGAGGATGGCCAGGTCGTCACCGTCACGCTGGCCGATGCCGGCGGCACGACGCTCGACATCATCACCGGCGTGGTCGCCAACAGCACGTGGTCCGCAAGCCTTGGCGCCGCCCAGGCCACCGCTTTGTCCGACGGCAGCGATACCGTGACAGCGGCGGTGTCGGATCTCGCCGGCAATCCGGCCGCGCCTGCCATCCAGACCCTGATCGTGGACGAGACGCCGCCCGGCGTCGCCATCGGCACCATCGCCGGCGACGACGTCCTCAACCTTGCCGAGGCGACGGCAGGATTTGTCGTCGCCGGCACCGCGTCCGGCGTCGAGAATGGGCAGATCGTCACCGTCACCGTTGTCGACGCGCAAGGCACGACGCTCGACACCATCACCGGCATGGTCGCCAACAACGTCTGGGCCGCCGTGCTGAGCTCCGCCCAGGCGACGGCCCTGGCCGACGGCAGCGACACCGCGCGGGCGATTGTGTCGGACGCGGCCGGCAATCCCGCCACGGAGGCGACCCGCGGCTTCACCGTCGACGAGACCGCGCCCGGCATCAGCATCGACACCATCGCCGGCGACAACACGCTCAACTGTGCCGAGGCGGCCGCAGGGTTCAGCATCAGCGGTGCCGCACCCGGCGCTGAGACCGGGCAGCTCGTCACCGTGTCCGTCGTCGATACGAGCGGCGCTGTGGTCGACACCGTCATCGGCCTCGTCTCGGACAACGCCTGGTCCGTCAGCCTCGGCGCCGCCCAGGCCACAGCACTCGCCGACGGCAGCGACACCGTGACGGCGATCGTGTCGGACGCGGCCGGCAATCCGGCCATCCAGGCGACGCGAAGCCTGGCCGTCGACGAGACGGCCCCGACCATCGGCATCGGCGTCATCGCCGGCGACGACATCCTCAACCTTGCCAAGGCGGCAACCGGGTTTGTTATCGGCGGCACCGCGTCCGGCGCCGAGAACGGGCAGCTCGTCACCGTCAGCCTGGTCGACGGGCAGGGGGCCACGGTCGATACCGTTTCCGGCCTCGTGGCCAACGATGCCTGGTCCACCAGCCTGAGCGCGGCGCAGGCCGCAGCCCTCGCCGACGGCAGCGACACCGTGACGGCGAGCGTGGCGGACGTCGCCGGCAATCCCACGCTGGCGACACGAACCCTGATCGTGGACGAGACGCCGCCGGGCCTTGTTATCGCCGGCGGCGACACGCTCAACCTGGCCGAGGCGACAGCGGGATTCTCCATCGACGGCACCGCGCCGGGCGCGGAGGACGGGCAGGTCGTCACGGTCTCCCTCGCCGATGCCACGGGCACGGTCGTCGACACCGTCACCGGCACCGTCGCCAGCGGCGCGTGGTCCGCCGGCGTCAGCGCCGCTCAGGGCACGGCACTTGTCGATGGCAGCTACACGATCACGGCGAGCGTGGCGGACGTCGCCGGCAATGCCGCCCCGGAGGCCACGCGCAGCCTCGCCGTCGACGAGACGGTGCCGACCCTCGGCATCGCCACCCTTGCCGGCGACAACACGCTCAACCGCGCCGAGGCGGCTGCCGGGCTCGTCATCGACGGCAACGCGACGGGTGCTGAGGACGGGCGGCCCGTCACCGTGACCGTCGCCGATGCCGGCGGCACGATCCTCGACACCGTCACCGGCATCGTCTCGGGCGGCATCTGGTCGGCGAGCCTCAGCCCCGCCCAGGCCGGCGCGCTGGCCGACGGCAGCGACACGGTCACGGCGGCGGTCTCCGACAGCAGCGGCAATCCTGCCCAGGCCAGCCGGACGTTGCAGGTGGACCAGACGGCGCCCGGCCTCGCCATCGGCCCCATCGCCGGCGAGGATATCCTCAACCGCGCCGAAGCGACGGCGGGCTTTGCCATCAGCGGCGCAGCGCCCGGCGCCGAGAACGGCCAGCCCGTCACCGTGGCCCTTGTCGATGCAAGCGGCACGACAATCGACACCGTCACCGCCATCGTCGCCAACGGCGCCTGGTCCGCCAGCCTCGGCGCCACCCAGGCCACCGCCCTGCTCGACGGCGCCTATGCGGTCACCGCGAACGTTTCGGACGCAGCCGGCAACCCTGCCGCGCAGGTCAACCGGGTCCTGACCGTGGACCAGACCGCGCCCATGATCGGCATCGACGCCCTCGCCGGCGACGACACGCTCACCCTCGCCAAGGCAGCCGCAGGGCTCGTGATCAGCGGCACCACGGTCGGCGCCGAGAACGGCCAGCCCGTCACCGTGACCATCGTCGATGCGACCGGCACGATGGTCGACACCGTCACCGGCATCGTGGCCGACAACGCCTGGTCGGCCAGCCTCGGCGCCGCCCAGTCACGCGCGCTGCAGGACGGCTCCTATACGATCCGGGCTGACGTGACCGACGTGGCCGGCAACGGCGCCGTCGAGGCGACCCGCATCCTGTCCGTCGACGAAACGATCCCGGGCCTCGCCATCTCCGCCATCAGCGGCGACGACAGGCTCAACCTCGCCGAGGCGACGGCCGGGTTCAGCATCAGCGGCACCGCGCCCGGCGCCGAGGACGGACAGCTCGTCACCGTGACGGTCCTCGATGCAGGCGGCGCCACCCTCGACACCGTCACCGGCATCGTCGCGAACGGCGCCTGGTCGGCCAGCCTCACCGCCCTGCAGGCCACCGCCCTGGCGGACGGCAGCGACACGGTCATGGCGGACGTGTCGGACATCGCCGGCAACCCGGCGGTCCAGGCCACCCGCAGCCTCGTCGTCGACCAGACAGCCCCCGCCCTCGCCATCTCCACCATCGCCGGCGACGACACCATCAACCTCGCCGAGGCGACGGCCGGGTTCATCATCGCCGGCACCGCGACCGGCGCCGAGACCGGGCAGGTCGTCACCGTGGCGATCGTCGATGCAGGCGGCGCCACCCTCGACACCGTCACCGGCATCGTCGCGGACGGCGCCTGGTCCGCAGGCGTCGGTACCTTCCAGGCGGCCGCCCTGCGCGACGGCAGCGACACCGTGACGGCGAACGTGTCGGACCTCGCCGGCAACCCGGCCGCGCCGGCGACCCGGAGCCTCGCCATCGACGAGACGCCGCCCAGCCTCGCCATCGGCGCCATCGCCGGCAACGACGTGCTCGACATCGCCAAGGCGGCCATGGGCCTCACCATCGCCGGCACCACGTCCGGCGCCGAGGCCGGGCAGGTCGTCACCGTCGCCCTCGTCGACGCCGTCGGCACGGTCGTCGACACCGCCGCCGGCATCGTCACGGACAACACCTGGTCGGCGAGCCTGAGCCCGATAGCGGCCATGGCGCTGGCCGATGGCGGCTACACCGTCCGCGCGACCGTGTCGGACGTCGCCGGCAATCCCGCCATCCAGGCCACGCGCAGCCTTGCCGTCGACGAGACGGCTCCGAGCCTCGCCATCGCCGCCATCGCGGGCGACGACATCCTCGATCGCGCCGAGGCGGCGGCCGGGTTCAGCATCGGCGGCGCAGCACCCGGCGCCGAGAACGGCCAGATCGTCACCGTGAGCCTCGTCGATGCCGGGGACGACACGGTCGACACCCTCACCGGCCTCGTCGCGAACGACGCCTGGTCGGTCAGCCTGGGTGCGGCCCAGGCCACGGCGCTTGCCGACGGCGCCTATGCGGTCACCGCGAACGTATCGGACGTCGCCGGCAATCCGGCAGCGCAGGCGAGCCGGACCCTGACCGTGGACCAGACGCCGCCGGGCCTCACCATCGGCATCATCGCCGGCGACAACACGATCAATCGTGCCGAGGCGGCCGGGGGTGTGACCATCGACGGCACCGCGCCAGGTGCCGAAACCGGTCAGCCCGTCACCGTCACCCTGGCCGATGCCGGAGGCACGATCCTCGACACCGTCACCGGCGCCGTCGCCGACAACGCCTGGTCCGTCAGCTTGAGTGCAGCCCAGGCCGGCGCGCTGGCCGACGGCAGCGACACCGTGCGCGCGACCGTGTCGGACGCAGCGGGCAATCCCGCCACCGCCATGCAGGCGCTGAGTGTGGACGAGACGGCTCCCGCCATCGCCATCGACGCCATCGCCGGCGACGACATCCTCAACCTCGCCGAGGCGGCGGCGGGCTTTGCCATCGACGGCACCGCGGCAGGCGCGGAGAGCGGCCAGCTGGTCACCGTCACCCTGGCCAATGCCGGAGGCACGATCCTCGACGCCGTGACCGCCATCGTCGCCGGCGACGCCTGGTCCACCAGTGTCAGCGCCGCCCAGGCCAGCAGCCTGGCCGACGGCAGCGACATCGTGCGGGCCAGCGTGGCGGACGTCGCCGGCAATGCCGCCCAGGCCACCCGGACCCTGCAGGTGGACCAGACTGCGCCTGGCGTCAGCATCGCCGCCATCGCGGGCGACGACATCCTCGATCGCGCCGAGGCGGCGGCCGGGTTCAGCATCAACGGCGCAGCACCGGGCGCCGGAAGCGGGCAGACCGTCACCGTGGGCATAGTCGATGCGGGGGGCGACACCGTCGACACCCTCACCGGCCTCGTCGCCAACGGCGCCTGGTCGGTCAGCCTGAGTGCGGCCCAGGCCACGGCGCTTGCTGACGGCAGCGACATCGTGCGCGCCGATGTGTCGAACGCCGCCGGCAATCCGGCCGCGCAGGCGAGCCGGACCCTGACCGTGGACCAGACGCCGCCCTCAATCGCCATCGACGCCGTCACCGGCGACAACATCCTCAACCTCGCCGAAGCCCGCGCCGGCTTCACCGTCAGCGGCACCACGGCGGGCGCCGAGACCGGCCAGTCCGTCACGGTCGCCTTGGTCAACGCCGCCGGCGCCACCGCCTTCACGACCAAGGCCACCATTGCCGACGGCATCTGGTCGACCAGCCTGGATCCGACTCAAGCCGGAGCGCTCGCCGACGGTGCCTACACCGTCACGGCCCGTGTCTCGGACGCTGCCGGTAACCCAGAGCCTGATCGTGAACGAGACCGTTCCGACCATCAGCATCGGCGTGATCGCTGGCGACGACATCGTCAACAACAGCGAGCGCAATGCCGGATTTGCCGTTTCAGGCCTGGCGCAGGGCGCCGACGGACGCGTGGTGTCGATCGACATCGTCAATCTCCTCGGCGCCGTCGTCGGGTCCTACGTGACCACGGTCGCGGGCGATGGCTGGTCGCTCGCCATCCCGGCGGACCAAGCGGGCCTGCTGGCCGACGGACGCTACACGCTGACCGCCTCGCAGACCGATGCCGCCGGCAACACCGGCTCGGCCTCCGCAGGCTTCAGCGTCGATGCCACCGCGCCTGTGCTGACGACCATGCTCGCCGACGACACAGGCTCCTCCGCCACCGACACCGTTACCGCCATCGACCTCCTGGACGGCACCGCAGAGGCGGGCGGCATCGTCACCATCAGCGACGGGACCATCGTGCTGGGCACCGCGGCGGTCGATACGAGGGGCGACTGGAGCTTCGCGCCGCACGGCCTGCCCGACGGCCCGGCCACGGTGCTGGCGTCCGAAACCGATGCGGCCGGCAATGTCGGCACCGCTTCCGTGAGCTTCACCTTCGATACGACGCCGCCCGTCGTCACCGCGGGCCTTGCCCACGACAGCGGCGCCTCGTCCAGCGATGGACTCACCTCGGACCCGACCGTGTCCGGCATCGGCGATCCCGACGCCGTCGTGATCCTGACCGAGAACGGCGTCGTCGTCGGGCGCGCCACCGTGTCCGCTGCCGGCAACTGGAGCGTGGCGCCGACCGGGCTCGCCGACGGCGCCCACAGCATCCTCGCCAGCCAGACCGACGCCGCCGGCAATACCGGCTCGGCCTCCGTGGCCTTCGTGCTCGACACCCTGGTCCCGACCGTGACGCTGGCGCTGTCGGACGATACCGGCGCGTCGGCGAGCGACCGGATCACCTATGACCCGGCCCTCGCCGGCACCGGTCCCGCCAACGCCACCATCAGCCTCAGCGAAGGCGGGAACTCGCTCGGCAGCACCACGACCGACGCAACCGGGCATTGGGTGTTCACCCCGTCCGGGCTGCAGCAGGGCTCGCAGGTCATCGTCGCCACCGGTACCGACGCGGCCGGCAACACCGGTAGCGCCACGCTCGCCATCACGCTCGAGACGTCGCCGGCATTCATTCTGACCGAGGCCCTCAGCCACGATACGGGCAGCTCGGCCGTCGATGGCGTCACGTCCGACCCGACCCTGTCCGGCATCGGCTCGGCCGACGCCCTGATCACGATCGCCGAGAACGGCCAGACCCTGGGCACCGCGCGCGCCGACGACAGCGGCGCGTGGCGCTTCACCCCGCACGGGCTGGCGGACGGGCCGCACACCCTGACCGCAAGCGAGACCGACGTCTCCGGTCTTGTCGAGACCCGGTCGGCCAGCTTCGTGCTCGACACCGCCGCCCCGCTCGTCGCCCTGCGCCTGCTCGACGACACCGGCGCGTCGGCCAGCGACGGCATCACCTCCGACCCCGCTCTGACCGGCACCGCCAATCCGGGCTCGACAGTACTGCTGACGTCCGATGGCCGCAGCCTCGGCAGCACGACGGCCGGCAGCTCCGGCGCCTGGACGTTCGTGCCGACCGGCCTCGCCGACGGTTTCCACCAGATCGTCGCGACCGAAAGTAACGCGGCCGGCAACGTCGGCTCGGCGTCCGCGAGCCTCATTCTGGACGCCGCCCCGCCGGCGGTTCCGTTCGATCTGGTTCTCACGCCTGCCGAGCAGGCCGGCGGCAGCGCCACCACATCGACGACGCCGACCCTGACCGGCATGGCGGAGGTAGGCGACACCATCACCCTGACCGACGATGTCGACGGCCGCACGGTGGCACTCGGCAGCACGACGGCCGACACCAACGGCCGCTGGAGCTTCACGCCCGCCACCGCACTCGATGCCGGCAGCCACGGCCTCTCCGTCACCGCGACCGATGCTGCGGGCAATGCGTCGGCGGCGGCTGCTTTCGCCCTGACGATCGACACCGTCGATCCCGCGGCACCGACAGCACTCGCACTCGCCCCGTCGAGCGACAGCGGCACGATCGGCGACGACGTGACCAGCGCGGTGATGCCGACAATCATCGGCACCGGCCCCGCCGGAGACACGATCACGCTTCATGACGCAGGTCGGTCGATCGGCACGACCATCGTCGCAGCCGATGGCGCCTGGTCGATCACGTCCGCGACCGCGCTCGCCAACGGCATCCACGCCCTCACGGCAACCAGCACCAACGGCGCCGGCAACAGCTCGGCCGCCTCCGCCGTCCTGGAGCTGGGGGTGGACGACACCGCTCCCGCAGCCCCCACGCTGGGAGAGGTCGCCAGCAGCACCAATCCCGCCCGCCCGGAGCTCACCGGATCGGCCGAGGCCGGCAGCACGGTCAGCATCCTCGATGGCGCGACGCTGCTCGGAACCACGGTGGCGACCGCGGCGGGCACCTACGACTTTGCGCTCGCATCCGACCTCGCCGTCGGCAGCCATTCCCTGACGGCAACCGCCACCGATGCTGCCGGCAACGTCTCGGCCGCGTCGCCGGCCTTGTCGGTGCAGATCAACGACGACAACAGCTATGCCGTCGCATCCGGCTCCACCGGCACCGGCAACACCGTGACGCGCAACTATGACAGCGCCGGCCAGTACACTTCCGTCGACACCACCGACACCGCCGGCCTGCTGCTGCAGAGCGTGAGCACCACCGCGACGCTGCGCAACATCTATGACATCGCGGGAACCCTGATCGGCACGGTCAGCGAGGCGGGCTCCCCGACGGGCGCGGCACAGCCCGACTTCACCACCGAGCGCCAGGTGATGAGCGCCACCACCACCACCGACCAGTCCGGCAGCTACGTCCACCTGCTGTCGGAAAATCATACCCTGACGCTGCAGGGTGACGACGTCGTCGTCATCGATGGCGGCGACGACACCATCAGCGCCGGCGCCGGCTCGATTTCCGTCAGCGGTGGCTCCGGCAGCCTGCTGTTCAGGGCGGGAAGCGGCACCAGCACCGTGTCCGGTGGCAGCGGCACGCTGACCGTTGTCGGCGGCTCGGGCGGCGGCCTCTACAAGGGCGGCAGCACGGCGGGCAACGTCCTCACGGCCGGGAGCGGCAACACCACGCTGCTGGGCGGCAGCGCGGGCGACCGCCTCGATGGCGGCGCCGGCCATACCACCATCGTCGGCAGCAGCGGCGGCTCGGACACCATCGTCGGCGGGTCGGGGGTCAACCAGATCACGGCGACGAACAACGAGAGGGTGTTCGGCGGCGCCGGGCAGTCCACCGTGTTCGCCCACGCGGGCGGCGACAACCTCGTCGTCGGCAGCGGCGGCAACGACCAGATGGATTCCGCAGGCGACGGCAACGTCCTGTTCGGCGGCGCCGGTGCCGACACGATGTTCGGAGGCACTGGAACGTCAACCCTGGTCGGCGGCTCCGGAACAGCGCTCATGGTGGCCGACAGCGGCAACACCCTGTTTGTCGGCGGCGCCGGCCAGAGCACGGTCTGGGGCGGTACCGGCACCGACGCCATCTGGACCGGCCCCGGCGAGATGCAGGCGGTCGAGAGCAGGAACGGCAACGACACCGCCGTTCTCGGCTCGGGCACCAGCACGATCCATGGCGGCCTCGGACAGGATGTCTACGACATCATCAATGGAAGCGGCGGCGGCAACACCACCATCATCGGCTTCAAGGTCGGAACCGACGTCATCAACCCGATCGGCTACGGTGCGCCGCTTAGCCAGCACGTCGCCGGCCTGTCGACGGTGCTGACCTTGTCCGACAACACCACCATCACGCTTGCCGACATCACCGATTTCACCATGAAACCGACGACGTGAGCGCAGCGGCCGCGGGATTGGGCCCGCTGCGATAAAGGCGGTGTCCGCGCCCGCGAGCCTGGACGGCCCCGGCCGCCCTGCGCACGCTGTCGAACGGGGCGGAGGGGTCTCTCAGCTTTCGCGCCGGTGACGGACTGGTGGCCGCTGGGTGGCTGACGTAGCGTCGCTCGATAGCCGGCGGGCGGGAGATCGGGATGAACTGCGTGTGTTGTGGGTCCGCAGCCGTGACGGAACGGCGGAAGGTGACAGCGCGTGGCTACCGGCGGTTCCGTTGCCGACCTGCAGTCGCCAATTCAACGAGCGCAGCGCAGGCGTCCTGAACCGAACCGGTCCTGTCGACGAGACAGTCAGCCACGCGGCTCCGCGACGGATGGTCGCTGTGCTGTGCGGATGATCCCGGTCCCATCTGACATTCGGATGTGGCTGGCGACGACTTCGGACTGGGCATCGAGACCGAGAACTGCGCCGTGTGCGGCCGTGACGGCCGACCGTCTTCCTGGCTCTTCGCCTTGGGTCCTCTGACCA
>CAXTZG010000119.1:0-9855 GCA_964248625.1 uncultured Acetobacteraceae bacterium
CTTCCGGGCAGGCGCCCGCGCCGGCAGCGGAGGCGGACCCCGGCTGCGACGCGCTGGCCCGCTGCCGCGTCAGGCTGGCCGAGATCGCGGCAGCGCTTGCCGTCATCCGGCGGGTGCTGGCGGTCGATCCCGCCGGGCCGGTGCTGGGCGACCCGCCGGCGGGCCGGGCCGGGCCGGCAGGCGAGGGGCTCGGGGTCGCGGAGTCGGCGCACGGGCTGGTCTGGCACTGGGTCCGGCTGCAGGACGGCGTCCTGCAGGCGCTGCACGTGCACGACCCGTGTTTGCCGGTCTGGCTGGCGCTGGAGCAGGCCGCGGTCGGTCTGGAACGCGACGGGCTGGGGCTGCTTTGCGCTTCGCTCGGGCTGTCGGTGGCGGGGGTGGACCAGTGAGCAAGCCGGATGCGCGTGGGCCGGCCTGGCCGGAGCTGTCGGTGCTGCATCTGCAGGCCGGCGGCTGCGGCGGCTGCGGCCTGGAGTTCGAGGCGATGCGCGCCGCCGGCGCGGCTGCGCTGGCCGAGGCCGGGCTGCGCCTGGTCGAGCTGCCGCGCCATGCCGACCTGCTGCTGGTCAGCGGCACCGTCGGCCGCGCGATGCTGCCGGCGGTGGAGGCGGCCTGGGCGGCGATGGCCGAACCGCGTTGGCTGCTGTCGGTCGGCGCGTGCGCCCTTGATGGCGGTCCGTTCCGCGACGGCTACGCGGTGTCGGGCGGTGTCGGAGAGCGGCTGCCGGTGGCCTTCGCGATTCCGGGCTGCCCCCCCACGCCCGACGCGATCCTCGACGGGCTGCGGCAGTTCCTGGACGCGCTGCGCGGCGTCGCCGGCGCCGTCAGCCCGGGCGCTGCGTCGGCGTCCAGCCCGGCTGCGTTACCGGGGGAAGCGCCGCCGCAGCCGCAGGCTCCTCGGGCACTTCTTCCTGCAGCGCCTCGGCATCCGCTCGCAAGCGGCGATAGCTCCGCAGGCTGAACGGCATCATCGCCACATAGATCAGCCCGGCAGCCGCCAGGGCCGCCCACGGATCGGCGACCAGAACGGCCACGAACACGCCCACGCCCAGCAGCAGCGGCAGCACCAGCTGGGCCGGCACCTTGAAGTTCTTGAAGCTCCAGAGGGGCAGGGTCGAGACGCTCAGAAAGGCGACGGCGATCAGGATCGGGGCTGCCAGCAGCGGCTGGCGCGCCAGATCATAAAGCCAGGGCAGGCCGAGCTTGCGCGCCTCGAGCCCGACGAACAGCGGAAACAGCGCCAGCCCGGCACCGGCGGGCGCCGGCACGCCGGTAAAGAAGTTGTAGGCATAGGCGTGCGCGATCGGCTTCGGCGTGTCGCCGGCGATGCTGGCATTGAAGCGCGCCAGCCTGAGCGCCATGCAGACGGTGAACATGATGCAGGGCAGGAAGCCGTAGCGGCCGCCATCGTGCAGCGCCCACAGATACAGGATGAAGGCCGGCGCCACGCCGAAGCACAGGAAGTCCGACAGGCTGTCGAACTCGGCGCCGAAGCGGCTGGTGGCGCGCAGCAGCCGGGCGATCCGCCCGTCCAGCCCGTCGATGAAGCCGGCGATCACCAGGGCCGCACCCGCCTGGCCGAAATGCCCCTCCAGCGCGGCGCGCATGCCGGTGAGCCCGGCGCACAGCCCGATCAGGGTCAGGATGTTGGGGATCAGGCGGTTGAAGGACTGCCCGCGGAAGCGTGGCCGGGCACGCCTGCCGAAGCGCCGCAGGCGACGGGGCGGGCGGGCCGGCCTTGGGATCGGGCCGCCGAACGGCCCGCCCGCCGGCCGGTCAGAGTCGGGCAAGCACGGTCTCGCCGCCGATCGTCGTCTGTCCGACGCGGACCAGCGGCTCGACGCCGGGCGGGAGGTAGAGGTCGGTGCGGCTGCCGAAGCGGATGATGCCGAACCGCTCGCCCAGGGTGAAGGCACGGCCGACGGTCGCGTGGCACAGGATGCGGCGCGCGATCAGGCCGGCGATCTGCACCACCGCCATCGTGCGGCCATCGGCCAGACGCAGCGCCAGCGCGTTGCGCTCGTTCTGGTCGCTGGCCTTGTCCAGGCTGGCGTTGACGAACTGGCCCTTGTGATAAGCGATGCGGGTGACCTCGGCTGCGACAGGCATCCGGTTCACATGCACGTTCAGCACCGACAGGAAGATCGCGACCCGCCAGCGCGGCTCGGTGCCGAGCCCGAGCTCGGCCGGCGGCGCCACCTGGCTCACCAGCACGATCTTGCCGTCGGCCGGCGCCACCACCGCACCCGGCAGCAGCGGCTGGACGCGCTCGGGGTCGCGGAAGAAGTAGAAGCAGAACAGCAGGAACACCACGGCCAGGACGCCGATCGTGCGCGTCGCCGCGTAGGGCAGCGCCAGCCCCGCCACGGCGACAACCGCGGAAGCGATCAGGAAGGGTCTGGCCGCCGGATGCGGCGGGGCCAGCACGAGCTTCATCGAGTGGGTGAAGGAGGACATCGGCGGCAACTCATCGATGGTTCGCCAGATCCGGTCAAGCAGCAAGGGCGCCGATCGCGGCTACCAGCGTCCGCCGCCGCTCCGGCCCGCCCGGGCGGCACCCACGGGAGCCGCCATCCGCCGCGCGCGCACCGCGGCGCCGGCGCGCGCGGGCGGGATCGCCGCATAGGCGTCCTTGACCGCCTCGACCACCAGCACGCCGGCGAGCCTGGGGGTGACGAAGCGGGCCGCAGCCACCTCCAGGGCCGGACCTGCGCGCAGGAGCGGCCGCAGACCGGAGGGCGGGCAGTACAACGCGCCCTGCAGGCGCTCGATGCGGAACAGGCTGCGGTTCAGCAGGCGCTGGATGCGGCCGGTCGAGCAGGGCGCGCCGTCGGCGAACGGCGTGTTCTCGACATGCGCCCACAGGCCGGTGCGGTTCGGCACCACGATCAGCAGCCGCCCGTCGTCACGCAGCAGCCGCCAGACCGCGCGCAGCAGCCGTGGCGCGTGGGCGGCGTTTTCCAGCGCGTGCGCCATGAGCACACGGTCGACGCTGAGGTCCTCGAACGGCAGCGCATCGTCCTGCACCGCGCAATCGGCACCGGCCAGGCCGCCGCCGGCGCCGGTGGCGGCGTCGATGCAGCGGCGCGCGTGCCCTCGCCAAAGTGACAGATAGGGCGTGGTGTGGCCGAGCCCGAGCACGGTCTGGCCGGACAGGTCGGGCCACAGCGCCTGCATCTGCCGGCGCAGCAGCCTGGAGGCGGCCTGGCCGCGTCCGGTCGCATAGAAATTCGCCACGGCCTGGACGTCGTCGATCATCGTGCGGATATAGCACAGGCCGGGCGGGCCGCCGCTGCCGGGTCAGTCAGGAGTTGACGCCATGCCGCCTCGCAGGATCACCGCGACGCCGATCCCGATCCTGTCCGACAACTATGCCTGGCGGGTCTGCGACGAGACCAGCGGGGCGGTCGCGGTGGTCGATCCGGCCGACGCCGACGCCGTCATCGCCCGGCTCGACCAGCAGGGCGGGCGGCTCGACCTGGTGCTGCTGACGCATCATCACGACGACCACATCGCCGGCGCGGATGCGGTGGCACGGCATTATTCCGCGCGCATCGCCGGGGCTGCACAGGATCGTCGTCGGCTGCCGGCACTCGACCTGGCGCTGTCCGACGGCGACAGCGTGACGCTGGGCGGCGCCATCGCGCAGGTGATCGACACGCCCGGCCATACGCGCGGCCACATCTCCTACTATTTCGCCGACGGCCCGGTGCTGTTCTGCGGCGACACGCTGTTCAGCCTGGGCTGCGGACGGCTGCTGGAAGGCACGCCTGCCGAGATGTTCGCGAGCCTGCGGCGGCTGCAGGCGCTGCCCGACGACACGCTGATCTGCTGCGGCCACGAATACACCGAAAGCAATGCCCGCTTCGCCCTGTCGGTGGAGCCGGACAACGCGGCGCTCCGGGCGCGGGCACAGGAGGTCGCGGCCCTGCGCCGCGCGGGAACTCCGACCCTGCCGGCCCGTCTCGGTGTCGAGCGGGACACCAATCCGTTTCTCCGCGCGCCCGACCTTTCGGTCTTCGCCGATTATCGTTCCAGGAAGGACGCATTCCGATGAAGCTGCTGTATTCGAAGGCGAGCCCGTTCGCCCGCAAGGTGCGTGCCTGCGCCGCCGCCTTGCGCATCGACGGGCGGATCGAGCTGATCGAGGTGGACGTCACCGATCCGCCGGCCAGCCTGACCGATGCGAATCCGCTGGCCAAGATCCCGACCCTGATCACCGAGGACGGCTTCGCGATCTTCGACAGCCCGGTGATCTGCGAGTACCTGAACGGCACCAGCGACGCGATCCCGATCATTCCGGCCTCCGGCGCGCCGCGCTGGCTGTGCCTGCGGCTGGAAGCGCTGGGCGACGGGCTGATGGATGCCGCGGTCGGCCGGCGCCAGCTCCTGGGGACCGGGCGCCTGTCGGCCGACCACGAGTTGCCCGAGCGCCGGCGTGCGGCGATCCTGCGCACGCTGGACAGCCTGGAGCGCGAGAAGCTGAGCCTGCATATCGATGTCGGCGTGCTGTCGATCGCCTGCGCGCTCGGCTATCTCGATCTGCGTTTCGCCACCGAGGACTGGCGCCCGGGCCGGCCCAGGCTGACCCAGTGGTTCGCCTCGATCTCGGAGCATGAGTGCCTGAGCTCGACCAGACCGGACGCGTCCTAGCGCCCGGCCCGCTGCTGTCCACGCCATGACGCGGCATGGACGTGGACGGGGTGGATGGGCGGGGTCTCAGGCGGCCGGCAGGCTCGCCATGTCGATCACGAAGCGGTACTTCACGTCGCTCGCCAGCACCCGGTCGTAGGCGGTGTTGATCTGCTCGATGGGGATGATCTCGATGTCGGAGACGATGTCGTGCTCGGCGCAGAAATCGAGCATCTCCTGGGTTTCGGCGATGCCGCCGATCAGCGAGCCCGCGAAGTTGCGCCGGCTGAGGATCAGCCTGAACGCCTCCACCGGCAGCGGCTCCGGCGGCGCGCCGACCTGCACCAGCGTGCCGTCGCGCTTGAGCAGCGCCAGGTAGGCGTTCATGTCGTGCTGGGCTGCGACGCAGTCGAGGATGAAGTCGAACTTCGAGGCCTCGGCCGCCATCGCGTCGGGGTCCTTGGACACCACCACGCGGTTCGCGCCGAGACGCATCGCATCCTCGGCCTTGTTCGGGCTGGTGGTGAACAGCGTCACCTCGGCGCCCATCGCATGCGCGATCTTGAGCCCCATGTGGCCGAGGCCGCCGAGGCCGACGATGCCGACCTTCTGGCCGGGCCCGACCTTCCAGTGCCGCAGCGGCGAATAGGTGGTGATGCCGGCGCACAGCAGCGGGGCCACGGCGGCAGGCTCGAGCTTTTCCGGCACGCGCAGCACGAAGGCCTGATCCACGACGATCGACTTCGAGTAGCCGCCAAAGGTGTGCAGCCCAGGCGTCCTGCTGTCGGCGCTGTTGTAGGTGCCGGTGAAGGCGACCTCGCAATACTGCTCGAGCCCCTCCTGGCAGCTGGGGCAGGTGCGGCATGAGTCGACGAGGCAGCCGACGCCGGCGAGGTCGCCCGCCTTGAACGTCTTCACCTCGGAGCCGACGGCCGCGACGCGGCCGACGATCTCATGACCGGGAACCACCGGATACAGCGACGGGCCCCATTCGCTGCGCGCGGTGTGGATGTCGGAGTGGCAGACGCCGCAATACAGGATGTCGATCCGGACGTCGGTGGGTCCGGGATCGCGGCGCTCGAAGGAGAAGGGCGCCAGCGGCGCCTCGGCCGTCTGGGCCGCATAACCGTTGCATGCAAACATGGGGGCTCCTGACGCGGTCGGTGCATCGGACAGCCGGTGCCTTGTCCGCCCGGCTGCCGCATGCCCGGAAATGGACCCCTTGTCAGGAATCGGCAAGAGTTGGCGGCTGCTCGCCCGCCACCGGCCATGGCGGCGATTTGCGCACGCATCCAATCGTCATGCTATCCTGGCGCATGTCTGGACCGGGATGGAGGGCACATTGCCGGAAACCGATCGCCCGGTCACACCGGTCGTCATCAAGAAGTACGCCAACCGCCGTCTCTACGACACCGAAAGTTCGATCTACATCACGCTGGACACGCTTGCCGGGATGGTCCGGCAGTCCCGCGACTTCGTGGTCTTCGACGCCAAGACCGGCGACGACATCACGCGCAGCGTCCTGACCCAGATCATCGTCGAGGAGGAGACCAAGGGGCGCAACATGCTGCCGACGGTGTTCCTGCGCCAGCTCATCGGCTTCTACGGCGACAGCATGCAGGGCCTGGTGCCGGGCTATCTTGAGCAGATCATGGACCAGTTCGCCGCCCAGCAGCGTGCGGCGGCACAGCCGCAGAAGCCAGGCAAGCCGGTCCAGGCAGCCGCCGACCCGGCGCGGACCGGAGTCCCGATCATCGAGCGCGCCAAGAACCTGCTCACCCCGTTCTATCGTCCCGGCGGCAGCAAGGAGGGCGAGGTCGTGCAGGCATCGGCCTCCGGGGCCGCGGAGGACGCTCACTTGGCGGAGATCCGCAGCCTGCGTGCCGAGATCGAACGGCTGACCCGGGAGCTGGCTGCGCACAAGGCGGCTCCGGGTCCGGCTGGCGACGAGCCGCCGGATCGCGGCCTCGGCCGGGTCACCCGGGGATGAGCGTCCTCGGGCGATAGCGGGCGACGGCGGACGCCACGATGCTTGCCGGCCGGACCCCCGCGAACCGGAGCATCCGGACGCAGGAGTCGGGCCGGGATCGTGGGGATCGGCACGTCGGGCGGCCCCGACGGCAACGACTGGCTGCTCGGCCGCGGCACGGCCTGCCGGATCTCCACGCCAGGCGCCACGATCCACAGCCGGCGAGCAGCTGGCGCCAAGCTTCACCCGGCAGCGGAGCCGGTCGAGGCAGATCTGCGCCCGGTCTTCGGCCACAGCCGTGCGGGCATCGCGAGACAGGCGGCGAGGCCGATCGGGAAGGCGGCGGTGAACCCGAACCGCCGACTGGTCACAGCTGGCGATGGCTCGTCATCGCCCGCCCGCTGCGGGCGGCAGCAGCGTTCCGGTCCGCAGCAGCGGGATCTCGCCGAGGCGCAGCGTGCCGTCGCGGAGCTGCAGCGGCAGATGCACGCGCGGACCGTCCTGTCCGGCGGCGATCAGGCCGATCACGGCACCTGCCGCCAGCAGGGTCGCGGGATCGATCAGACCGGCGTCGCGCAGCTGCCGCAGGATCTCGTCCGCGTCGGTCACGGTCAGGTCGAAGCGGCCATTCGCCGTGCCGTCCGCCCCCAGCGCCGCCTCGCCTCCCGCGGCCGCGGCCGCACGGCCCCAGGCAACGCTCGCTTCCTCGATCCGGAGGCGGCCGCCTGATTGCCGCCACTGATCGAGCGCATCGGCGAGCGGCATCGCCTGCCGGGGAATGCGGCCCACCAGCCGGGCTTCCAGCCGCGCCTTCTGCAGCACGCGGTCTCCCCCCGCGCCGAGCCGGGCGGGCAGGGCGATGTCGCGCAGCAGCAGCGACAGGGCCGCCGCATCCAACGCCGTGCCCGCCGCGCCGGGCGCCGTCTGCCAGCGCAGCTGCGCCGTCAGGCCCGCGACCAGGGCGATGTCGTCGGGCCCGGCGCCGGGTGCCGCCACATGGAGCGCGTCCGCGTCCAGGCGCACGGCCTCCGACGCCGGAGCCTGCCGGTCGGCCGGCAGCTGCAGCGCGATCCGCGACCCCCAGAAGCGCAGCAGGGGCCGCATCCGCGACGCGCCGGCGATCGACAGGCTCTGGGTGCCCTGGGCCAGCACGGTTGCGTGCCCGGGATGCAGCGGCGACAGGTCGAGCGTCACCGCGTCGCCGGACCAGGCGATATCGCCCGGGAGCGGCGACCCTGCGCCGCGCAGCGACGGCCGCAGCAGCGTCAGGCTGGCGGCCAGGGGCCAGCCGCCACGCGCGCCGGCCTGGGCGCTGAACCGCCAGCCGGCCGCGCGCGCGACGAGGGCGAATCGGTCCAGCCGTCGGTCGAGACTCCGCTCGAGCCGGAACCAGACCAGCGTGTCGAGTCCGACCAGCAGCGTCGCGAGCACCAGGACGGCGGCGACGCCGGTCCGCAGCCGGGCCGATCGCCCGCCGTCGCGGCGGCGTGGGAGCGGTTGCATGCCACGCTTCATAGATCATCTCGCCTGCACGGGCGAAGCCCTTGAAGATGCGGCCCTCCGCACGTCGGATTCACGCTATCCCGGCACCCGTCAGGATGATTATCCACAGGCCGGCTCGTCGCGTGGCCGCATCGAGCAGCACCTCTCTGCCGGCTGGCTCGCGGCCGCATCGGCAGGCGGGGGAGAATCGGGAACTGGCGGTTCTTGCAGTGCACAACGCAGTCTTTGCGAAGATCTTCGCCGGGGCTGGTTGCGGACCGGCGGGCGCAGGCGTTCGCGGCTCCGGCAGGCGGCCCGAAACCGACTGCTCTCAGCGCCGTCCGTCCCCGGATGCGAAAAAGTGTCCCACAAGATTATCCACAGGCTTATCCGCCGCATTTCGTCTGCCGGCCGTGTCCCATCCGGCACGAATCGCGGCCAGCAGCGGAGCGCGGCGGAGGCCCGCAGGCACCGGTGCCGCGATGTCGACATGGATGGTCCCGGGCCGCTTGATGAAGCCGCGCCGCGACCAGCAGCGTCCGGAGTCCGTGGCCACCGGCAGCACCGGCAGCCGGGCATGGCCGGCGAGTGCTGCCACCCCGGGCTGCAGCGGCACGATGCGCCCGGCCTCGACGCGGGTGCCCTCGGGGAAGATGACGATCTGCCGCCCATTGGCGACCGCCTCGTCGGTCTGCCGCATCAGCTGCCGAAGCGCCGCGGCGGCACCCCCACGCTCCAGCGGGATCATGCCGGCGAGCAGCAGCATCGGGCCGACCAGCGGGATCCGGGTCAGCTCGCGCTTCATCACGTAGGCGGGGCGGGGGACCAGGTTCATCCAGACCAGCGCGTCGAACGCCGACTGGTGCTGCGAGGCGATCAGCACCGGGCCCGGTTGCGCCAGGTGCTCGCGGCCGCTGACCTCGATGCGGATCCTGCAGATGACGCGCAGGCCAACCAGGGTCAGCCCGGCCCAGCGCTTCGCATAGCCGAGCGCCAGCTGCGGCATCACCAGCCTGACCCAGAAGGCGCCCACGCCCATCAGCACCGTCAGCAGCAGGAAGTACAGGGCGAACAGCGCCGAGCGCAGCACCGTCAGGCTCGATGTCATGGCGTCAGGCGACCTCCTGCAGGTGGGCCGATCCGGTGAGGCCGAACAGCACCGCCAGCCACTTGCTGTATTCCGACGCCAGCAGGCGCAGCGTGCCGAAGCCGAAACGCGTCAGCGCCGGCGGCTGCACCGGGTCCGGATGCAGCGGCACGTCGGGCAGCGCGGTGCCGATCTCGGCGAGTGCCCGCCGCATGTGGTAGCCGGCGGTGACCACGATCAGCGAATGCAGGCCGTTGGCCCTGGCCCAGGCTGCGGTCTCCATCGCGTTGCCGACCGTCGAGGTCGCGCTGTGGCCGAGAGCGATCCGCTCGGCCAGGCCTGCTGGCACCGTCAGCCCCGCCGCGCGCGTCACCTGATCGAGCTCCAGATGTTCCGACACGCCCGAGATCAGCATCAGCCGGGCCCGGTTGCGCGCCAGCAGCGCCATGGCCGTCTCGATCCGGCCGGCGCCGCCGGTCAGCACGACGATCCCGTCGGCTGCCGGCACCTCCGATGCCGGCCAGGTCGCGGTGTAGGCGAACCAGGCGAAGCCGCCGCACCAGGCCAGCACCAGGGCGGACAGCAGCAGCCCGAGGGCTCCAAGCAGGCGGCGGCGCGGCACGCGCCCGACGCCTGGCCGCCGTGCCGGACGCGGCCCCGGTCGTGGCGGCGCCGTCATGGCAGC
>CAXTZG010000120.1:0-9698 GCA_964248625.1 uncultured Acetobacteraceae bacterium
GCTGGTCGGCGGCGCCCGCCGCCAGCGACCAGCCGCACCCCAGCGAGGAGCCGGTCGATGCTCGCAGCGCTCACCGTTAGCAGCTTGGTCCGCGTCGCCTCGTCCAGCACGACGCGGCCATGCCGCTCCAGCGCCGGTAACAGGATCGGCACCATCGGCCGCAATCGCTTCGAACAGACCCGGTCCGCAACCTCCCAGAGCTGGATCAGCGCGTCCCGAACCTCGACGCCGTAGATGCACTGGCGAAATACCGGCTCATCGTCGACCTGCGCATCCTCCTCCCGCCTGCCACCACCGGCGAGCAGCCGGATCGCATGCTTGCGATGATAGCCCGTGAGTGCGGCGAATTCGTCCAGGATGAGAGATCGCTCTGCTCGAGCCGCATCCCGATACCGTGCACCGACTGCCCGCAGGAGTTCTGCCCTCGTTGCCATGCTGATCCGCCTCGCCATCCTTCGCCTCCCGACCCCACACCTGCCCGGTAGCAAACCACCTGAGGCAACGACGCGGGCCGGTAGCAATCAACGTGAGGCAATGCGGGCCGGCGGTCCCGCGAAATACGGCGGGCCGCTCCGCGGCCCGATTGCTCTAGGTAAAAAGGCAATAGACTTTAGAGGCTCATACCTTCATAGTTCATATCCTAAGAGCGTCTGAAGGACAGAAGGGTGCAAGTTTTTTCACTCATCAGCCAGAAGGGCGGCGCTGGCAAAAGCACACTTGCCCGCCAGCTGGCGGTGCTAGCTGGTGAGACTGGCGCGAGTGTCCTTATTGATCGCGACCCACAGGAAACATCCACCAAATGGTGGCAGCGGCGGCAAACCTTGCAGCCGCTACCAGAACGGCCCGATCTGCTCGATCTTGACGGCTCTGACCTAACCGCCGCAACAAAAGCGCTGCGGAAACAGGTCGGCGTCGTGTTCGTAGACACTAGGCCGGCTGTTGCAGAACCCGAGGCGGAAGCCGCCCGTGTTGCGGACCTCGTCATTGTCCCCGTCCGTCCGTCCTCGGATGATCTTGAAGCCGTTGGAGAAACACTGAAAATTCTTCGCCGCCTGGAGAGGCGTGCGGTTGTGATCGTCAATGCGGCCAAGAACGAGGTGCGCGCGCGGGATGCGCGCGCCGCATTGTCCCGTTACCCGGTTCCGGTCTGTCCGACCCATGTCGGCGACCGCGCCGTCTATCTCGATGCAGCCCTGGAGGGTCGTGGCATCGGCGAAATGCGGGGTGCAGCCGCGCGCGATGCCCATGCTGAACTTCGCGTCGTTTGGACCTGGATTCAGGAGATGTCCAATGAGCAACAGTAAGCGCGGGCGATCGCTCGCAGAGGTCATGTCGCCAATCGACGACGATACAAGCGCAGGTCCGGCTACCGTCATCGCTGAAACGTCGTCTACGACGAGTAGCGGATTAGCGGAAGCCGTCGGGCAAAGCGTTGTGCCAGTCAATATTCTGGTGGCGCCCGAGGACCGGCGCCGGCTTCGTCAACTAAGCCTGGACGCCAACTTGAGCCTTCAAAAACTCGGCCACGAGGCCTGGAACCTCCTGCTACAGAAGCGGGGTTTACCCCCGCTGAAGGCAGTCAGCGCCAACGTGCCCAGCGGGCGCTTGTCTAGCGTCCGTTCAAAATAGGTTCATACCTTCAGACGTTATAACCTTAGAAGGTTCTTAGAAATGACCTGTAATGGTACGTAGGTCGGGTCGGTTTGTGCGGCGCGCCGGTGAGGGGCAGTTAGACCTTATGGTCGCATTGCCCGGCGACATTCCCACGCATGACCAACAGGACATGATGGAGCGGCCGTTCTTTAGCCTGTCCAAGCAGCGCCGGATCGAGCCCATCGACTACCAGGTGCAGAATGGCTCGACCACGATTAGCGTCAACGTCACCGCCCCGGCGGAGATAGGTCTTGCGACCATATGGGACGCGGACATCCTCATCTGGGCAGCGTCACAGCTCCGGGAGGCCAAGGCGCGTGGGATTGAGCCATCGCCGACCTTCAAGGTGTCGCTCTACGAGCTGTTGCGCGGCATTGACCGTCGAACGGGCGGCGACGAGTACCAGAGGATTGTTGAAGCGTTCGAGCGGCTGAGCGGGACCCTGATTCGTACCAACATCCGACAGGGTAAGCGCAAGAAGCCCGAGGGATTTCACTGGATCGAGCGATATGCCGCACCCACCGATGACCAAGGACGTCCAGACGGCATCGAGTTCACGATTTCCGATTGGCTCTACGAAGGCATTTTGACAGACCGTCTGACCCTAACAATCGATAGGGAATATTTCAGCCTAACCGGCGGTATCGAACGATGGCTGTACCGTGTCGTCCGGAAGCACGGCGGTCATCAATCCGGCGGCTGGGCGTTTACCATGACACAGCTTCACATGAAGAGTGGCAGCACTCAGCGTCTGGCAGACTTCGCCAAGGAATTACGGCGCACCATCGAGCGCCAACGCCTTCCAGGGTACTGGCTGCAGATCCTTCGTAACTCAGAAGGTCAGGAGGTTCTGCACTTTTTAGAGCGATGCCAGCTTCCCACAAATCATGAAGGGTTTAGCCCCCGGAAGCTTTCGCGAACATCAGTTGGCTCATTTTCACCGGCGACGGCCAGGGGCCAAAACCACGATAGCAAAGCTGGACCTGAAGAGGTTGCCATAGGGCCGTCTAGTGAGCCTGTGGATATGTGAATCACCACGTGGTTTTGGCCCCTGCTAAACCCGTGGTTTTGGCCCCCAGACTATCGTGGTTTTACCCCCCGGAAACCTCAAAAAATAACGAGATTTCAGTGGTTTCGAGAGTCCGTAATAGCTTTAATCCTCTACTACGTAGAGTCTTCCTAAGGCCTTGTGACTGTGGGTAAGTTATCTATGCGTGAGCCATTGCCTGATAGCAGGTGGATGCGAAGAATTGACCTGTCGGTTGAGATGGTAAACTTGGTCAAAAAGGACCAGGGGCCAAAACCACGATAGTTCATCACGAAAGGGCTAACAGAGCCGCTCTACTCTTCCCGGTGCAGCAGATCGTTCCCCGTCACCGGCCGTAGGATCATCTCGGAAGGCGCCTTCAGCAGCAGCTTAGAAGTGGTGGTGACGTACTGTGGGGCGGTGCAGGCGGTCCAAACATGCAAGGGGTAGAGGCCGGGCTGCGGGTCAGCTCCCAGCACGAGGGAAGCATTAGCTTCGTTTCTGCCAGGATGGCTGATGGGGTGGAGCGTTGGTCGAGGCGACAGTCAAGGCACCGAGCTTGGCGGCCTGAGACGACGCAGAAGGCTCACCAGGGGCAGGGGAGGGGTTCGACATCGCTGACAGCCCAGCATGACCCTGAACGGCCCCAGAAGGTTGCTGTTGGAGCTGATCGAAGCGGCGCAGCACCTCATCGAGCTTGCCTTCATCCGGTCGAGCTGGCTTTGCCCGGCCGGGGCTGATGCTGGCGCCGAGGACTGCGCTCAGGCGGCCAACGGCACAGCGAACTGGTTGAGCAGCGACCACTGCATCGTCAGTCCGCCGCGTCCCGGTCGTTGCGGTGGAAGCGGTTGGCCTCGACCAGGGGCAGCCACTCCCGCCGGCGGAACCAAATCGCCCGGCCGCAGCGCAGCGGCTTGCTGCCGCGCACCAGCACGAAGGCCTCATCCGTCCGGGTGTCCTGGGTCAGCTCGTCCGGCTTGATCAGGGCGCGCTTGACCTCGGAGCGGTTCTCCGAACGCCCCGAGCTGCTGGATGCGATGCCGGAGCGGGCCTGGCTGCCCTCGGTGTCACCCTGGCTGGTGGCGACCACGCCATACTCGCCGCACATGGCGGACAGCTCCTTGGCGGTGTCCGGGTCCTGCACCGCGGCGAACAGCCGCCAGGAGATGCTGTCATACCAAGCCTGCTTACCCTCGCGGCCCCACTGCGCCACGAGCTGACCGAGCGACTGGTAGAGCAACAGCAGGGTGATGCCGTATTTGCGGCCGGCATCGCGGGCCTGCTCGAGCACCTGCATGTAGCCGAGCCGTGCCACCTCATCGAGCAGGAACAGCACGCGGCCCTTGACCCTGCCGTTGGCCTGATACGCCGCGTTGAGCATGGCGCCGACCAGCACCCGACCCACGGCCGGGGTGGTCTGAAGCACGGTGAGCGGGATCTGCAGGAAGACCGTGGTGAAGCCGGCTACCAGGTCGCCGGTACGCATGGCCGGCAGGGCACCCTCGGCGCCGCCGGAGACCAGATCGGCATAGGCGGCGGTGGACAGCCAGCGGGCGTCACGGTTGGCGTTGGCGTAGATACCGGAGAAGGTTTCCGCGACCGCACCCTTGAGCGTGCCGGCCAGGTCGCGCGCCATGACAGAGGCGGAGTGCTCGTGGATGTCGCCGAGCAGCTCGCGCATCTGGTCTTCCGGCGTGACCAGCCGGCGTTGCAGGACGCGCAGCGTCTTGCGCTCTGGTGATCGGTTCGGGTCCGAGAGCAGATCGGCGAGCAGGCAGGTGACCAGGTCCTGGCCGCTGCCCTTGAAGAACTCGCCGCTGCCTGACGTACCCGACCGGGTCTCGCCGGTGATCCAGCCGACCACGGCCGCGACGTGGCTTTCCGCGAGCGGCGAGGCGGTGTCGATCCAGTCCAGCACATTGACGCCGGCGGTCTTAGCGGTGGCCGGGTCCAGGGTGACCACGTTGTGCGCCATGGTGCGGCGGCGGTGTTCGGCCACCATCGGGCCGATCTCCTGCGAGGGATCGAGCACCACGGCAGAGCCGGTCCAGGTCAGCAGAGTGGGCACGCCGACCGAGGTGGTCTTGAACCCGCCGGAGCCGGCCAGCACGAGGGCGTGGGTGGGTCCGGTGCGGCAGGGATCGACCAGCAGCGGAGCGGTGCCGCCGCGGCCCCAGGTGGCGCGCTTGGCCGGATCGAAGGCGGTGCGGGCGACGCGGTCCTCATCGACCCGGTACGCCTCACCGACGACGATGCCGCCATAGGCTGGGTCCGGGCCGGGGAAGAGGCACTGCGCGTCGCGCATGGACAGCCAGGCGGCATGGCCGAAATTGTCGGAGCGGGCACGGAGCAGAAGCGGCGCCGTACGGCTGCCGACCGGGAAGGGCTGGGTCAGGCTGGCGACGCCCACCACCACCGTCACGATCCCGAACGCGCCGGCCAGCACGATGGAGGCCTTGGAGGCGACCATGATGTCATTAAGGGTAGAGCCCTGGCGGTAAAGGTCGGCCAGGTGCACCGCCTCCGGCCAGACCGTCATGACCGTGGCGATGGCCATACCGGCGATGCCGCCGATACCCATCAGGCGGCCGAGCAGCCGGACGCGATAGAGGAAGATGCCGGCGACCATCAGCAAGGCCGGGCCGCACAGGGCGGCGACCGGCCAGAGATGCCAGAGCAGGGATTGGCCCCAGGTCATTTGGTCGAGTGTCAGGCTGCCGATATGGGCCGAGCCGAGCAGCACGCTGTCGCGGTAGAAGTTGCCGGCGAAGTCCCAGATCCACCAGAACAGCCAGAGTGGCCAAAGCTGGACACCGACCCGGAGTGCTACGCGCAGCAGGTCGTAGCCGGCGCGGTCGATCACTCCGCGGCCTCGGCTGCTCCCGGAAGTCCTGCCGTGATGCCGACGCGGCGGGCGGTGCCGCCGTGCGTCTTGGCGAGCGTGCTGGCCTCGTCGAAGCGGGCCAGTCCCTCCCAGTGCTGCATTACCTTGCTGTAGCGGAAGCCGGCGCGGCGCAGGACCGTGGTGGCGTCCTTGGACAAGGGAGTGGTGAAGGTCAGCAGCAGTGGCTCCTTGCCCTCGTCGCGGGCCTTGGCCTCGCGGTCGAAGGTGCGGCCGCCGAGGGCAGCCCACTTCTCGACCTGGGCGGCATCATCGGCGCCGTCGCGCAGGGAGAGCAGCGCGCCGTAGAGGGCGTTGCTGTCCAGCTCGAGCAGGCCGGTCTTCTCGACCAGGGCGCCGGCCTCGACCAGGCGGCGGGTGCGCTGCTTGCGCTCGTCGAGCTTCAGCCGGGCCTCGGCCTCGGCAAGCTTGGCCTTCTGCTGTTCGTGCGCGCGCATCCGTTCACTGAGCGTGCGGGCCATGACGTATCTCCTCCGGCTGCCCTGATGTCGGCGCCGGGGGTCGCCCGTCCGACGTGGAACGGGAAAGATCATGAACAGACGCGGGTGGGCAACTAGGTTGTGAGGACTTTCCGCAGGCGTGATAAGCGCGTTGGAAGGGACTGCTGGCACTGCCATCACGTCTCAGGTGCAGTCTCTACCCGAGGGCTCTGCTTCGCTTAAGAGCCTCGCAGTTGATGAAATACATCGTTCATCTCGCAAGCAGCGTCATCGAACTCGTGGGCGATTGTCTTGACCTTGCTGATAGACCAGCTCGTCGAGGGAAGTCGGCCCTGATAGCTGAGTTGCTGATTCCCGCCGTCTGCCGTGTAGGGATGGCCGTGTATCAGCCGGTTGCGGTCATCGACCAAGCGACTGAAGCGGTCAGAGCACGCCCGGAGCTTGTCCTTGAGGTCAGGTGATAGATCGGTCCGACCGATCACCTCCTTACCAAAGGTCTGCGCAACTGCGCCGGATGTCATGGGCTTAGTAGCCCTGATATACTTGTTGAGGTAGCCGGGCGCGAGGATCTCGATTGTGTAGATCACGGCCCATTCCAGATAGGCGAAGTTGTGGACCGCCCTCCCTAACAGAGCGACGTACATATCATCTGCTGGAACTCTGAACGGACCGAGCATCTCACGGTCTTACGGTCAAAACAAAGGCTTGTGAAGCGCGGTGACCCTGTCCCTTGCAGGCCGTGATCCTGCGTGCAGAACTGGACCAGCTACTAACTAAGGGGTGATCTGATGTCGGAGGTGGGCGGCAACATTGACCGGCTCTTCGTGAGTGTGCTGGGTCATCGGAATTCTGGGAAAAGTCATACATGGAACACCCTGTTCGGCACGGTAGTTCGGACAGGTAAGTATGCCCGTCGTCTCGTGCTGCGGCCAGGCGAATGCGTCGAGGTTTTTCTGATCAGTGGGTCTAATGAGGAGCGCGATCAGTATGCGGGTGACGTTCTGGACGACCAAATGTGCAGGATCGTCCTTTGCTCCATGCAGTACACCCCCAAGGTATCGGACACGATAGACTACGTGGAGCAGGCGGGTTTTACGACATACACCCAATGGTTGAACCCTGGCTATTCTGACGCGAGTGCATACCCTGACAGCCTTGCCATCGGCGCGCGGCTGCTCGACATGGGCACGACCATCTGCAAGCGGTCTGGCAAGATTCCGGCGCACTCAAGAGTTCAGGAACTGCGAGAGTTCATCCATGGATGGGCCCTCTATAGGGCGCTCGTCTTCACCTGCTAGCGGCGGTCATTCAACATGAAACGTTACCTGTAAGCCTCACCATACCGCGTCAGCGGGTTCTGTCCCCCGAGAGAGCCCAAGCGAGCAAGGCAGGTCAGACGCAATATGCGTTGCAAGAGCAACGCTGCTTGAAGGTAGGAAGCGAGCCAGGCTAGGCTCCGGTCCGACATGGCCATCGCGTTCGCCCGTGCCCGCTACCTGTCACGCAGCTCTGGCGGCAACGCCGTGCGGTCGGCCGCCTACAACGCCCGCGAGGCGATCACGGCCGAGCGGACCGGCGAGCTGTTCCACTTCCGCCATCGCGACGCCCCCGCGCACCACGAGGTGCTGCTGCCCGAGGGCGCTGACGCGCGCCTGGCTGACAGTGCGGTGTTGTGGAACGCAGCCGAGGCGGCGGAACGGCGCAAGGACGCCCAGGTCGCCCGAGAGATCGTGCTGGCGCTGCCGGCCGACCGAGTGCTCTCGACCGAAGACCGGATCGAGCTGGCCCGCTCGTTTGCCCAGGAGCATTACCACCCGGCGCATCGAGGGGGACCAGCTTGCGGCCAAGAAGGCGCGCGACCTGGACCCCGAGGTGCGGAAGGCCGGCACTCGTACTCTGGTGACGGATGCCGAGGCCTGGGGCGAGACGTGGCGGGCGCACCAGGACCGCTACTTCCAGGAGCACGGGATCGAGCTGCGGGTGGACGCGACGGCGGCTCACCCCGGCGAGCACATTGGCCCGGTGCGGATGCGCAAGGTGGACAGCCCGGCGGTCGAGCGCGCGGAAGCGCTGCGCACGGCCAACGAGGCGGCAGCGCGGGACCCGGAGCAGGTGCTGGCGGCGCTGACTCGAAATAACGCGACGTTCACCGAACGGGAGCTGGACCGCTACCTTGCTAAGCATCTTGGCGCCGGGGCGGCCGGGCCGGACGGGACGCCAGACGCGGCGCAGGTGCAGGACATCGCGGCTGCCAAGGCGGTGGTGCTAGGGCACAAGGATGTGCTGGTGCTGCACGACCGCGAGACCGGCGAAGTAGCCGGACGGTTCAGCACGTGGACGGTACGTGAGCAGGAGCGTGCGGCGCTGGCGGACGGGGCGGCCGTGGCCGGGGCGCGGCACCACCAGGGTGTGAAAGCCCGACACCAGGAGGCGGCGCTGGCGTCGCGTACGCTACGCGATGACCAGCGGGCTGCGTTCGAGCACGCGGTCGAAGGCGGCGGGCTGAAGCTGATCGAGGGGCGGGCCGGCACGGGCAAGAGCTACACGCTGGCGGCGGTGCGCGAGGCGCACGAGGCGGCTGGCTACCGTGTCGTGGGATTGGCCCCTACGAACGCGGTGGCGCAGGACCTGAAGGCGGACGGCTTCACCGAGGCGGGCACGGTCCACGCCGCCCTATTCGGGATCAAGAACGGCCGCGCTAGCTGGGACCGGCGGACGGTCGTGGTGGTGGACGAGGCGGCGATGCTGGACAGCCGGGTGACAGGCGAGGTGCTGGCGGAAGCCAAGCGTGCCGGCGCCAAAGTGATCCTGTCCGGCGACGACCGGCAGTTGGCCAGCATCGAGCGCGGCGGGCTGTTCACCGAGCTGCGCAAGGCGCACGGCGCGGCCGAGATCACCGAGGTGACGCGGCAGAAGGTGGACTGGCAGCGCCAAGCGGCGCGCGACCTGGCCGAGGGCCGGTTCGACAGCGCGGTGGCCGCGTATGACCGGCATGGCGCGATCAGTTGGACGGCAGATGGGGAAGCCGCGCGCGCGGCGCTGGTGGCGCGCTGGAAGGCCGACACGCTGGCCGACCCGCAGGCGAGCCGGTTCGTGTTCGCCTATACCAACGCCGACGTGTCGCAGATCAACGCCGAGCTGCGGCAGGTGCGGCGTGAGCGCGGCGAGCTGGGCAGCCCGGACGTGCGGCTCGAGACCAAGCACGGCGCCGCGGACTTCGCGGTTGGCGACCGGGTGCAGTTCACCGACACCGACAAGAAGCGGCACATCTACAACGGCAACGCCGGGGTGATCACCGGCATCGACGCGCGCACCGGGCAGGTCACAGCGCGGCTGGACGCCGCCGCCGGCGCGATGGGTCGGGAGGTCACGTGGGCGGCGGCGGAGTTCGAGGGGTTCCGGCACGGCTACGCGGGGACAATCTACAAGGGCCAGGGCAAGACGCTGGACCATACGTATCTGCTGCACACGCACCACTGGCGGGCAGCGGCGAGCTACGTGGCGCTGACCCGGCAGCGCGAGAGCGCGCAGGTGTTCGTGGCCGAGGACACGGCCCGCGATGCTCACCAGCTTGCGCGGCAGATGGGGCGCGGCGAGGTGCGGGCGGCGTCCGTCGCATGGGCGACAGTGGACGAGCTGCGGCCGGAGCAGCGGCCGCGCGACACAGAGCAGCAGC
>CAXTZG010000121.1:0-9696 GCA_964248625.1 uncultured Acetobacteraceae bacterium
GTCCGTCAGCATCCAGGCTGCCCTCCAAAAAGCAGCAGAACGCCAGCAGCGTCGCGTGGATTTGAGCGCCAACAGGCTGTGATGTAACCTCCAAAAAGTGGCTCTGTCGCACTGATGTCGTAGCTGACGGGAAATCAAATGGCTTACAACTTTGGACCTGGTTTCCCGACCGAGACTTACGTGCCGCATAACTACGCGGAGCGCTTGATAGATCTGGGTGAGATCAGCATGAACTATGCTGCAACCGGCCCCGAGGATGCTCCAGCTCTTCTGCTCATCCCTGCTCCAGACTGAATCATGGTGGGGCTACGAGGTGGCGATGCGCCTTCTCGAAACCCACTTCCGAACCTATGCGGTGGACCTGCGCGGTCAAGGCCGGTCCAGTCGGACCCCGGGTCGCTACACCCTCGACAACATGGAGAATGATCTGGTTCGCTTCATGCAAGCGGTTGTTGGCAGGCCGTGCATCGTCGCCGGCCTGTCTTCCGGCGGGGTCTTGTCATGCTGGCTATCCGCCTACGCTCCTCCGGGTCTCGTTTTCGGAGCCCTCTACGAGGATGCGCCCCTTTTCTCTTCGGAACGACACCGGCTTGCGGCCACTCCATCCGCCAGGGCGCTTACAGCATCATGTTCGAGCTGCGGGCGAAGTTTCTTGGCAACCAGTGGTCGATCGGGGATTGGGCTGGATATGTGCGTGCTGCCAAGGCAGCCCTACCTGAAGCGATGGCTCGCCTAGCGCCTGACGGTGACGAACCCACTCAGAACATGAAAGAATACGATCCGGAATGGGGCCATGCGTTCTTGACCGGAGCTGCATCGGCTGCCTGCGATCATGCTCGGATGCTCAGTCAGGTGAAGACACCCGTCCTGTTCACGCATCATTTCCGGAAGATCGACCCGATCGGTAACATCCTCATGGGCTCGATATCGGATATCCAGGTCGAAGAAGCTCGCCGCCTGATTGAAGCCGCCGGTCAGCCCTTCGAGCATCATTCCTTCCCGGATAAAGGTCACTTCCTCCACGCCGAGGACGCCGAGCTCTACACGACAACGCTACGGACCTGGGCGACACGCCTACCTTCAGCAGGGTAAGGCCTTCAGCGCCTGATCCTTCCGTATTACGGCCAGCAGCTGCCTTCATACGTCGAGTTCGAACCAGCGACGAACGTCTGGCAAACTTGCAATCACGGGCCCAGCTTCTCTGGCATCTCGCGCCACCTTCGCTTCCGATGGACGTGAGCAACGTCAAATAAATCCAAGCGTTAACAGGCTCTAATGTCAGCGGTTGCTGCACGTCAAAGCGGTCGGTCAGTCGCTCGACGCGGACCGCGGTTGCCTGGTAGTCACCGTCCTTGCCGAAACGGATCCGGCCGGCGGCGTGGAACCGCCGCATCGCCGTCGCGGGATCGCCGAGGTCATAAGTGACCTTGCCGAGTGCGAGGTGCAGCTTCAGGCGCACCGTCGCATGCAGATCAGGCCGCGCCGCAGCTGCGGTCATCCGGCCGATCAAGGCCGGCTCCGTCACCCTGATCGTGCGCCAGCGCACGGATCGTAGACGCTGCTGGCATAGTGAGGCGATGTCTGGTCGCGTACACGCCTGACCTGAACGGCGCGTCGGCGCGCGCCGGTAGCCGGCAAGCGCTGCATCGGGATCACCGAGCGCCTGCACCGCCACGCCAAGCCGCATATGGGCCAGTGCGAAGCGGGACCGGGCCAGGATTGCCGCCTGGAAGGCTCCGCCGTCGTCCTGAACCGTCGAGCCGACCATCCTCCACATGTTTCTGCGCCCGCATCGGCAGTGATCGGATCATCCACCGATGCCGCACCCGGCACCCGGCAACGACATCGAATATTCATGAAAGCCGCCGCCAGCTGTCAGGAGGACGTCAGGCAAGGCCGCTAGGACTGCGCCACCGATAGCGATGGACCGATATCGGTCGCCGGACCCGACCTGCCGCAAGCACAGGCCCACGCGCCGCGGCAGTCGACGGAGTTCGGTCAAGCCAAGGAGTTTCAGCTTGAAGACTTATGCCAACCGCTCGCTCGCAAGCGTGCTGGCCATGGTGCTGGCAGCACCAGGCTTCGCGATGGCCGCGGATACGGACACCCGTACCGTCGGGCCGCAACTAAACGGATCGGTGCTGGCGTCCGACAACCAGCTGCTGACGCCGGCCGGCATCACGGTGCAGCTCGGCTCCCCCGTGCGCGCCAAGGCGGTCGCAATCAATCCCAACGCTGCAACGCATTCGGCTGCGGTGCTGCTGATGAACGCCGCCGAGTCGGTCATCGTGTTCGACACCAGGACCGGCGCCGTGCTCCAGCGCTTCGTTCCGGTCACCGTCAACGGCACGACCTACAAAGACGACCCGAGCGGCTCCTTTGCCGGCATCGCCTACACCCCGGATGGCCGGAAGCTGCTGTTCAGCCAGGACGACAGCAACGTGCAGGTGGCCAACGTGGACCTGCGCAACGGCAGGCTGACGCCAGGTTCGGTTGTCGCCATCCCGGCGCCGAACAATCCCAACCTCTACACGCCCGGCACCGCCGATCCGGGCGGCATCGCCCTGGTCGACGACACCGAAGGCCTCGTGGCGCTGAGCGCCAGCAACGCGGTCGGCGTCATCAACCTGACCAACGGCTCGCTGATCGCGCAGATCCCGGTCGGCAACGCGCCGAACCACGTCATCGTCGCCGGCAACTACGCTTATGTTTCCAACGAAGGCGGCCGTCCGGCGACCTCGTCGGACTTCACCACCCTGTCCGACGGCACGCCGATCGTCGCCGATCCGACAACGGGCGCTGCGACCACAGGCACGGTTTCGGTCATCAACGCCAGCGGCCAGGTCGCCGCCAGCATCGATGTCGGCCTGCGTCCGGCGGGCCTGGCCCAGGCGAACGGCTCGGTCTATGTGGCGAACGCCTACAGCGACACCATCTCGGTGATCGACACGACGACCAACAAGGTCACGCGGACGATCCCGGTTGGCGTACCGCTGCCGAAGGGCGCGTTCGGTGCCGGCGTCGACGATGTCGCGGTCGTGGGCAACCGGCTCTACGTGACGCTGGGCCAGTCGAACGCCGTTGCCGTCGTCGACCTGACCAAGTCGGACAACGAGGCGGTGGTCGGCTACATTCCCACCCTCTATTTCCCGACCTCGATCGCCTATGATCCGGCCAACGGCCGGCTGGTCGTGGCCAACGACAAGGGCACCGGCGCGCAGGGATCGGTTGGCACAGCCCATGGGGTCGAGGCCTTCAACACCCACCAGGACACCGGCACCGTCAACCTGATCCCGATCCCGAGCAACAGCCAGCTGATCGAGGATACCGCCAAGGTCGTCCGCAACAACCACTGGCTGTCGGCCAACGCCAACCTTGGCGACGGCAACCCGAACGCCGCACCCGTCGCGATCCCCAAGCATATCGGCCAGCCGTCGCTGATCAAGCATGTCTGGTACATCATCAAGGAGAACCGCACCTACGATCAGATGCTGGGCGACGTGACGCAGGGTGCGGGCGACAACGCCATCGCCGTGTTCGCCGGCAACGTGCCGAACCAGCATGCGCTGATCCAGCGCTTTCCGCTGCTCGACAACTTCTATGCGCCGAGCCGCCAGTCTGCCGACGGCCATCCGTGGACGATCGAGGCCGGCTCGTTCTACTCCAACGACATCCAGTCGCCCGACTGGATCCGATCCTATCCGGGCGGCAACGACAACGACGCCCTGACGTTCACCCAGCAGGGCTACATCTGGACCAATGCGGTCAAGAAAGGCCTGAACGTCAAGATCTTCGGCGAATGGAGCGACGGCTCGGTGGTGGCGAACAACCCAGCCACCGGCCAGCCCTACACCTGGGCAGACTTCTACAACACATCGCTGTTCACCGAGAGCGGCGGCAAGACCGGCAGCAACGTCGTGCCTGCGACCGCCGACTCCGAGAAGTCCCAGATCCCGGCGGTCAACGCGCTGCTCGACCCGCATTATCCGTCCTTCAATCTCGGCATTCCGGACCAGTACCGGATGGACTATTACCTGCCGATCCTGGCCGCAGAGGACGCTGCCAATCAGGTTCCCGACCTGACGGTGATCTGGCTGCCCGATGATCACACCAACGGCACCACCACCGGCAATCCGCTGCCCAACAACTACGAGGCGGATAACGACCTGGCACTTGGACGGCTGGTGGACGCCATCAGCCACAGCAAGGCCTGGCCGACCTCGGCAATCTTTGTCACCGAGGACGACTCGCAGGACGGTGTTGACCACGTCGATGGTCATCGCGAGCCGGTCTACGTGATCAGCCCGTATGCTGCCGCGCCGCAATCAGCAGGCGTCGGCAAGGTCATCAACACGACCTATACGGTGGTGAACATGGAGCGGACGATCGAGAACATCCTCGGCGTGCAGCCCATGTCGCAGTTCGATCGCGTCGCAAGTCCGATGTTCGATGCGTTCCAGGACACTCCTGACAACACCCCCTTCAACCATGTTCCGGCCAACACACCGTTGAACATCGGTCCCGGCAACGTGCCGATTTCCGGTACCGGGCCCGCCAACTACACCATGAACACCTACACGATGAGCCCGCTCGAGAAGGCGTGGAACGTGGCCTCGAACCGCATCATGCGGCCGAACATGACCAAGGCCGACATCGTGGACGAGAAGTTTCTCAACCACATGATCTGGTATTCGGCGACCAGCTGGCACCGCGCCTACCCGGGCGAGACGTCGATGCTGTGGCCGAGCGCCTTCCACAACGTCGTCAAGGCGCACGACGACGACTGACCAGCTCGCCATGCGTCTTCATAAAATGTTCTCCTAGCACTGGAGTAAACCGGCTAACCTTGCCTGTCAGGATCATCCTGACGGGCAACCGCTCGATCGTTCAGGACGCGATGTCGCGGAGATCGCGGGGCGAGATGCGGGTTTTGCTGGTCGAAGATCATGTCGAACTGCGTGACATGCTGCAGGCGCATCTGCGTCAGGTGGGCTTTGCCGCCGACTCGGTCTGCTGTGGGCAGGATGCGCTCGCGGCGGTGGCGACGCGGCCTTACGACGTCGTCATCCTCGATCTCGGCCTACCCGACCTGGATGGCGTCGAGGTGCTGCGACGGTTGCGCACCGGGCCGGCGGCAAGCCTGCCGATCCTGGTGCTGACCGCGCGCGAGTCGATCGGGGACCGTATCCAGGGGCTCGATGCCGGTGCCGACGACTACCTGATCAAGCCGTTCGACATGCTTGAGCTCGATGCCAGGTTGCGATCGATCACCCGACGCACCGAGCGACGCCTGGACGTCGCCACGGCACTCAGTTTCGGCGACCTGCGCTTCGATCCGCTGTCGCGCGAGGCAACGGTCGGCGCCATGACGCTGGCGCTGACCCGGCGCGAGGCGGCGCTGCTGGAGGAGCTTGTGCGCGGCGGCGGTCGTCTGCTGGTGCGCGACTTGCTCGAGGATCGCCTCTACGGGTTTGCCGACGTCTTCACAGGCAATGCGCTGGAGGCGACCGTTTCACGGCTGCGGCGCCGGCTGACGGCAACCGGCTCCGGGGTCGCGATCGAGACGGTGCGCGGCCTTGGCTATAGGCTTGCGGTCTCGTCACGATCCGTCACCTGATCCACAGGGCAAACGGTCGGCGATGAGGCTTGGTCATAGCCTGCGCGGCCGGCTCACCTTGTCGATGGGGCTGGTGCTGTGCATCGGGCTGGGCGTGGTGGCCGGGCTGCACTCGCTCGAGGACGGCAAGGGTATCGAGCGGCAGCTGGGTCGGCTGCTGCTTGGAGACGAACTGCCGGAACCATGGCAGGATCTGGCGGTGCTGTTGCCATTTGGCGGCCTCATGCTGCTGCTGGTCGGCGTGGTCTGCCGCTGGACGTTGCGTCCGTTGTTGCGCGCCTCGATGGAAGCGTCTGAGGTCGGACCACACAATCCCGGCCGCCGCATCGGCACCCGGGACTTGCCGGAAGAGCTGTCGCCACTGGTGGTGGCGATGAATGCCGCACTGGACCGGCTGGCTGACGCGTACGAGGTCGAGCGGCGCTTCACCATGAATGCGGCGCACGAGCTGCGCACGCCATTGGCGACGCTGCGGCTGCGGCTGCAGCGCGTCCGTCACGACGACGCCCCGCTGGACTGGCTGGCCATCGAGCGGGACATCGCCGGCATGAGCGGGAGGATCGACCGGCTGCTCGATCTGGCTCGCAAGCAGGCGGCCGAAGCCGGCATCGGCCGAGCCGGGGAGATCGGTCCGATGCTGGACTTCAGCCGCGTGGTTCGCGCAGCGGCGGCGCAGATGCTGCCGCTGGTCGAGGCGGCGCAGCGCGAGCTGGCGCTGGAGCTGCCGGAACCGTCGGCTGGATCCCTCGGCCTGCGCGGGGATGCGGTTGACCTGCAGGATATGGTGCGCAACCTGATCGAGAATGCGCTGCATCATGGCGTTGGACGCATCGGTCTGCGGGCCACGGCGGGGGGCGTAAGGCGGCGTGCGGGGAAGGCGGGCGGTGGTCGTACGCATGTGACGCTCGATGTGAGCGATGAAGGCCCGGGCGTGCCGGAAGAGCTGCGCCAGATGATGTTCGAGCGCTTCCGCAAGGGCCGACAGGCCTCCTCTGGCAGTGGCCTCGGGCTTGCGATCGTGCAGGAAGTCGTGCAACGGCACGGCGGCTCGGTCGGATTCATACCCGGACCACATTGTATCGTCCGGGTATTGCTGCCGGTGACGCCAGAACCGGCCAGCTGAGCCACGCACTGCCCAGACAAACTGGCGTGCGCCCCTGTGGGTGGACAGGATGATGCGATCTGATCGGCCTCCTGCTGGAGCATCGCGTTCAGACGCCAGCTTGTGGCGGAGTATGCGACGGGAGAGACCCTGCACGCGCTCGCCAAGCGACATGACGTCAGTCGCAACCTGATCCGCATCGGGATCGCCAAGGCAGAGGCCGGCGCGTCCGACGACGAACTCGAAGCTGCCAACCTGCTCACCGAATACGGGGCGAGGATCGTCGCCCTGGAGCGGCTTGTCGGGCGCTAGGCGCTGGAGCTCGAGCCTCTCAAAGGAGGCTCCGAAGCACGGACGGTCGAGCAGAAGCGCGCCTAAGTCCGTCATCACCGGCCCCCCGGTCTTAGCGTCACCCAGGGATGTCGGCTGATGAGCCTGGCTCGCTCGACCTGCCATGATGCACGGACGGCGCCTGATCCGGACGATGCGGTTGTCAGGCGGATCAGGGCGGTCGGCAAGGAGTTCGAGGCCTACGGCTGTCGCCGGGTCTGCGCCAAGCTGCGCCATCAGCGGCTGGTGGTGAACAGCAAGAAAGTTTGTCGTCCGGAGGTGCCGATGCAAAAACCGCCTGCATGAAGGTGCGCTGCCGCCGCGTTTTGGCGTGTCGTCGTAGACGTGCAGGGGGAAACCGCTGAGCAACACCGCATCGTAGTCCCCCAGCGCCTGCGGTGGACTCGCCTCAGGCCCGACCTCGTGCGGCCGGACGATGTCGCAGACAGCCCCCGGTGCGAGGTTCTGGCAAAGGTCGATTCCGCGCAGCACCATGATCTCGCTCAGGTCGCGGGGCGTCAGCCGGTCGCGGAGCCGGCAGAACACCACGAACGCGATGAGGTCATTCGGCAGGCGGGTGCGGTTCAGCGCGCCGCCGCTGCGCTCGTTACATCAGCCTCCCGGCGGTCACCAGATCCGTCACTGGCGCAAGGGCTGACAGAACCCAAAGCGAAGCCCGTCGTACCCATGCTGCGTACTGCTGATTGCGGTCCATATCGGCTGCTGATCCAACTCGGTCTCGACAACCTGTTGGAATCACATCCCGCCGCGATCATCCACCCTCGTTGCGAGAGCGTTCAGAGACAGGCTCTAACCGGACCAGTGGTCAAACACCGGATCGGTTGCTGCCTGACCAACCTGGCAAGCTCTTCGCCTCTTCGCTCCGGGCAAGCTTGAGGGCTCTGGCAGCTGCCTTGTCGAAATCCTCGATGGCAAGATCCCTGTCGATCCGATGGCGGAGGAAGTCGGCCCACAGAAACTCGGAGAACGGCTTGCTGCTCTTCGCGCATCCGCCTTCGCGGATCAGAGCGCCGGCAAGGCTCCGGAACGGATCATCGGCGAGGCCGGATAGATCCGCGGGAATCGCATCAAGGGAGCATCTTCGCCCCTTCGCATCGTAGGCGTGGCACCAGGAGCTGTTGTCGAGGAACGTCCAGAACTCGTCCTTCGGCAGGTGGGACAGGTCGTCGACCACGTAGACCACAACCTCGCCGGCTTCCTCCTCGAGCAGGGCGCGGGCGAAGTGATGATGATCGACGATGTAGGGTCGCTCGTGGGGACCTAGGACCGCAGGAATGACGTGTCTGCGCAGAAGCCGGACACGCGCCTTCTCGTTGGAGGCGCGCCATTCGGCCTTCTTCAGCTCGACTTCGCGGAGGCCGACCGACATTTGGGTTGGCCGCAGGTCGCTGATTGGAACGCCTATGGCTACCTTGTCAGACATGCTGTGCTCCTGATTTCGTTGGTGGTCGCCAACCTCATGCGCCTTCGTGGCCCTCGGCTGCGGGAACGGCAACTGTCAGCTTCTCCATCCGGCTTGGAATGCGACGCCAGGACAGCCGTGCGCCGTTTGTTCCATTCCAGGGTCACCGATGTCGGCTTCTCCAAGATACCGCTTGGAAGCGGACCGGCCACCTTCGGCCGATTTTATTGCGGTCGGCCATCATATTGGAACTGGCCACCATGGATGTGTCGGTCTGGTGAGACGGCTGCATCCTCAGCAAGAACCGTGGGTGCCTGCTGACCGGTGGCATAGGGCATAGAGCGGCTGTCGAGGCGCACCCGGTCGACGAGCCGCTTCTCGGGGCCCGTATGTCCTGACGCTACAACGCAGCCAGCGCCCTGACCGCGGCCGCAAGGGATGGTGCCTGGAGGTCCGGTGCTCGCATCGTGCTGGCGAACGGCCGGTCCGCGGTGACGTAGGCCCCGATGCAGCCCGCTGCCTTGGCGCCGTTGATGTCCCAGGGATGCACCGCAACCAGCGCCATCCGGTTCAGCCGCACCCGGCACTGCCGCGCCGCAAAGACATAGACTTCGGGACGAGGCTTGAACAACTTTATGTCCTCCACGGACACGACCCGTTCGACCAGCCGGTCCAGCCCCGCCTGTTGCAACAGGGACGTGGTGCCCGCTTTGCTGCCGTTGGTCAGCAGGATCGGACGCATCCGGGCCTCTGCCACGAGGCACAGCGCGTCTCTGGCATCCTGACGGGCGGGCAGGTACTTGAACTGCGCCAGCAGGGCCCGCCGTGCTGCGCGAGGCGGATCGAGGTCCTGCTCGCCCAGCACCTGATCCAGGGCTCCCTCCATCACCGTGACGAACGGTTTGAAGTCGCCACAAGCGGTCAAGGCGAGGGCGTCGCGCACCGCAGTGGCATACCAGCTTTCCAGCCCGGCCGATGGCAAGCCGAGCGCCATCAGCGAGGGGCGCATCGGCTCCAGCGGGAACATCGTCCCGATGGCGTCGAACGCGACAACCTTGGGCCGCCTAGGCTTGCTCCAGCCAAACATCGCTCATCTCCTGAACTGCTTCCCGCCTACAACGCATTCGGCGGAAGTTCGTCAAACTGCTCGCGCGCGGCGCCCACCACGCGTCGGAAGTCAGCGCCGCGGACGCGTCTGAGGCGAGCGCCCGCGCCTCCAGCCGC
>CAXTZG010000122.1:0-5574 GCA_964248625.1 uncultured Acetobacteraceae bacterium
CGACGGCGGCCATGCTCTGCTGGGCCTTCGGGACGTAGGACAGGGCGTTGCGCATCCAATGCACGCGGCAGCGTTGCCACGACGCGCTGAACGTCCGGCGGATCGCCGACTTCAGCCCCTCGTGCGCGTCCGAGATCACCAGCTTGATGCCGTGCAGGCCGCGGCGCAGCAGACCCTTGAGGAACGTCGACCAGAAGGTCTCCGCCTCCGACGGCCCGATATGCAGGCCCACGACCTCGCGCTTGCCGTCGGTGTTCACCGCCACAGCGATTATGGCCGCCACCGAGACGATGCGGCCGCCCTCGCGCTGCTTGAGGTAGGTCGCATCCAGCCACAGGTAAGGCCAGTCGCCGGTCAGCGGACGGTCGAGGAAGGCGTTCACCCGCTCGTCGATGTCGCGGCACAGCTTGCTGACCGTGCTCTCGGCCAGATCCCCGACAGCCCCATGGCCTGCTACCCAAGTCGTCGACACGCCGGGTCGAGACACCGCTGATCCAGGCTTCCTGGATTACGGCCACCAGCGCCTTTTCCGTGAGCTTCCGCGGCTCGAGAAACGGCGGAAAGTAGCTGCCCTGGCGGAGTTTCGGGATCCGGAGCTGCAGCGAGCCCAGGCGCGTGTCGAGGGCGCGGTCCCGGTAGCCGTTGCGGTAGGTGGCGCGATCCAGCGTGCGCTCGTGTCGCCCTGCACCGATCACGCCCTCCACGTCGGCCTCCATCAGCAGCTGCACCACAGCCTCCGCCACGTTGCGCAGGAAGTCGCCGTCTCCGGCTTTGGCCAGCAGCTCGGCCAGCGGTAGTCTGTCCTCGGTCATCGGGTCCTCCGGTCAGGTTGAAGTCTCGCAACTCCACCTTAGCCAGCAGATCCGGTGACCACCTCCCGCTACACCCTCACGGGCGACCAATTTCCACCACGAGCGCGGACACTACCCTCTGATCGGTGTTGCCCCGACGAGCGTCCAGCATGGCCGTCGTAATCAGGTGGTCCCCGCCTTAGTGGCCAACGAAGGCGATGCGGCGACCTGGCGCTACGTCGAGTTCTTCACCGCCAACATCCGCAACCCGAACACCCGTCGCGCCTATGCCCGGGCATGCGGGCGCTTCTTCAGCTGGTGCGAGCAGCACGGGCTGCCGCTGGTCGGGATCCGGCCGTTCAGCGTCGCCGCCTATATCGAGGAGCTGCAGCGCGAGGTGTCGGCACCCAGCGTGAAGCAGCAGCTCGCGGCGATCCGCATGCTCTGCGACTGGCTGGTCACCGGCCAGGTGATGCCCTCTAACCCGGCCAGCTCCGTCCGCGGCCCGAAGTACGTGGTGAAGACCGGCAAGACGCCGGTGCTCGAGGGCGCCGAGTGGCGGCGGCTGATGGACGCCATCCCGGAGGAGAACGTGCGGGATCTACGGGATCGGGCGCTGATTGCTGTGCTGACGTATTCCTTCGCAAGGATCGGGGCGGCGCTGCAAATGCGGGTGGACGACGTCCGGCCGCAGGGCGCTGGCTGGGTGGTGCGGCTGCACGAAAAAGGTGGCAAGCAACATGCGATGCCGGCGCATCATGCTCTATCTGAGGCGGTGCACGCCTATGTGGCTGCCGCCGCGATTGGCGAGGACCGCAAGGGCTGGCTGTTCCGTTCGGGAAAAGGGCGTCGGTCCGACCTACTGTCGGAACGAGTGCTGCGGCAGAAGGATGCGTGGGCGATGATCCGGCGGCGTGCCCTGGCCGCGGGGATCGCTACCCCGGTTGGATGTCACTCCTTCCGGGCAACCGGGATCACCGCCTACCTGATGAACGGCGGCACGCTTGAGCACGCTCAGGTTATGGCCGGGCACGAAAGTCCACGCACCACCAAGCTCTACGACCGTACACAGGAACGTCTCACGCAGGACGAGGTCGAGCGGATCAGGCTGTGAAAGAAAGCAGATACATTTGATCGGAGGTCACCGTCTCAGATCCATCGCCTGGGACTTTATCCGGGTTTTATTCCGGCTTGGTCATCCTAGTCATATCCCGAATAACCTCCTCGCCTGTGTCCGGGAAGATCTTGAACCCGATCCCGGAACGGTAGTCCGACCACAGCAGCATGACCGTCATCGCCCGATCCTGGTTCTCCGCCGAGAAGATGGCATCGTGCGCTTCCTCGAAAGCTTCGGCTGTCGGGGAGCCGCTCAGGGACAAGACCTCGCGGGCCAGACGATCCAAAAGCTCTGCGGCGTCCAGATTGCGCTCGTCTTCAGGATATTGTCGCGCCTTGCCCCGTCGCCAATCAGCCTTCTCGATGAACTCCATCGCGACCAACTCAACTGGTGTCGCAGACGGTCCCTCTTCCTCGTCATCAAACTCGTGGTCGTCGATCATGTCATGCCTCATGCGTCGGGATCATCAACCCAATATCGTCTTCATTTCGCGCCGCTTCCCTTCTCCTTGGGCAACGGTCCCTCCATCCGCAGCCCATGCCAGGCGAGCACGCTGTCGGCAATGAAGGTGGCTAACGCACCCATCGTGCAGACCAGAGCAACGCCGAACAACAGTACCAGCCAGGATCCGGCGGACGAGTTGCGGAGGCTCCCGAGGAACAGCACCAGTGCTGCACCGCATGTGGCAGCACCTCCGACAGCACCCAGGACGATCGAAGTATCAAGCATCATGGTGCGGCGGTGGAGGCGAATCGAATGCCGGCGCAGTGCGGATTTCTGGGCACCGTCCTCTGCATCGGCCAGAGATCCGGCGATCGTTTCCAGATGATCCGAAACGCGGGCCAGACGCGTGTTGAAGAGGTTCATCAGCGTCCCGATGCCTGACAGCATGAACACCGGGGTCAAAGCGGTCTGGATGATGTGCGCGATGTCGTCGATGGACTGGCTTGCCAGGGGTGTCGTGAAGGGGAAGGCCATGCTTCTGGTGGTATCCTCGGCCAATGCCATGCCTGAGCGCTTTATACGTCCACCAGGATAATTTGGTCGTATCTGCCTGGTACTCGGGTGCGCGAGCTTGCGGTCCGATACGGCATCTGGACGAGCCTGGTCTACCGGTGGTGTCGTGAGTGCGCGGCAGTGGCCGGAATTGGATCCGTCTTGCGGCGTGCCCCGGTCCGTTTGGTCAAGGGACCGCATGCTGTCGAGAAACAGCCGCATGTCCTACGCGGATGATCCCGGCTCCCTTTGGTGTCCAGGGCTGGCTGGGCGGCGTAGCCATGTGGTCAATGCCCATGGGTTGATGATCCTTGTTCATTATCCGTAACGCCGCTACATGTAACGCATGGCAGCAACTGGAACCGGAGCGCAGCGTGTGCGGCGCCGTCGTGACAAGCTGAAGGCTGCAGGGCTACGGCCCGTGCAGATATGGGTGCCTGATACCCGTGCGCCTGGCTTTGCTCAGGAGTGCGCCCGACAGGCTCGGATGATCCAAGCCGCTGAGGGTCAGGGTGATCCCGATCACGACGCCTGGTTTGACACGACAGACGTGAGCGGCTGGACCGCGTGAGACGCGGTGATCTGGTCACTGTGGCGTTGCAGGGAGAGCAAGGAAAACCTCGGCCGGCGCTGGTCGTACAGGCCGATCATTTCTCAGACCTACCAGCCATCACGGTGCTGCCGATCACCAGCACGCTGGTCGACGCGCCCCTCCTGCGGATCCCGATCGAGCCAACCGAACGCAATGGCTTGACCAAGTCATCACAGGTCATGGTCGACAAGCCGCAGACGCCCCTGCGAGGCAAACTGGGGCCGGCTTTTGGACACCTGGACGACATGACCATGGTGGCGGTCAACCGGGCTTTGGCGCTGTTCCTGGGACTGGCTTGAAGCCGCTTTGGCGCTCTCCATGGCCGCTGCCATGATGGCTCAGAGCTTATCCACCATGGCCAGGAGCTGAGCATGCCGCCCCGCCCCCGTGTGTCCCGATCGCGCCTGACACCGGCAATGGCTGAGGAGCTACCTGCCCCGTCTGCACCGGCTCCAGCCAAGAAGACTACGCGCTCACGAGCATTGAGTGCCGACACCCTGGAACAGCTGGGCGCCCGGCAACTGGCCGAGCTGCTGATGGCGCAGGCGCAGAGCGATCCGGTGCTGGCACGCTCGCTCCGCCTCGTCCTGGCCGGCACCGATGGCGGCACCAGGTTGGCGACAGAGGTGGAGAAGCGGCTGCGCACCATCCAGCGCTCGCGCGGGTTCATCGAGTGGGACAAGGTGCGGCCGCTGGTCCGCGAGCTCGAGGGGCTGCGCGAGACGATCGCCGGCCCACTCGCTGCGGCGGATCCGCGTGCAGCCGCGGCTCAGATGCGTCTGTTCCTGGATCTTGCCGAGGGGGTGTTCGAGCGCAGCGACGATGGCAGCGGCAGCCTGGGCAACGTGTTCCGCCAGGCCGGTGACGATCTTGGACGACTTTGGGCCCTGCCTCCCGGTCGGGATCCTGTTGCGCTGGCGGCCGAACTGCTGGCGCTGCTCGATGCGGACGGCTACGGCACCACCGACCGTCTTCTGGCCGCGTCAGGTCCGGCGCTTGGGGCCGACGGGCGGGCAGAGCTGCGACGTCTGCTGCAGGCCCGTCTCGCCAGCTTGCCGCGTGGCCGCGGACGAGACGACTTCGAGCCGCGTGGCCGCTTCATGGTGTTGCTGCGTCTGCGGGAACTGTCCGATCTCGAGGGCGACGTCGACGCCTACATCGCCGCCGTCGAGGCCGGCGGTCGGTCGGAGAATCTCGCGGCCGACATCGCGCAACGGTTGATCGCGCATCACCGTCCGGCCGAGGCGCTGGCATGGCTGGATCGTGCTTCCGGTCGCCACGAGGAAGAGCGGCAGATTGACCTGCGCATCGAGGCCCTGGACGAGCTCGAGCGTAAGGCAGAGGCGCAGGAGCTCCGCTGGACGACCTTCCAGCGCTTCCTCAGCGCCGAGCACCTGCGGGCCTATCTGCGCGGGCTGCCGGATTTCGACGATGTCGAGGCCGAGGAGCAGGCGATCGCGCACGCACTCGCGCATCCTGACCGGGGCTTGGCACTCACGTTCCTGGTGAGGTGGCCGAGCTTCAAGGCGGCGAACCAACTGGTGCGGGACCATCACGACGAGCTGGATGGAGGGCAATACTTCCGGCTTCGGCCGGCCGCCGAGGGGCTGGCAGAGAAGTATCCCATGGCGGCGACGCTGCTGCATCGGGCGCTGGCCGAGGATGTGCTGCGGCGGGCAGCGTCGCGGCAGTATCAATATGCCGCACGCGACGTGCGTGCTTGCGCCGGCCTTGCCGCGTTCCTGCCGACCGAAGCCGGTCTGGAGACGCATGATGCCTTCATGGCACGGCTCAGGCGGGAGCACCCGCGCAAGACCGGCTTCTGGTCCTTGCTCAATTTGGATGCACGATGAGCATTCTCACCAAGGCAGGGACGGTGGGTTACAGGCTGCAGTCTTCATCAGGCCAGAACGCGGCTGTAGAGCATGTTATGATCCGAAACGTCCGTTTCAGATCATAACACCAGCCATGAACCAGCCTTCTCCGGTCGTCACCTATCTTCGCGTTTCCACGGATCGGCAAGGGCAAAGCGGCCTTGGCCTTGAAGCGCAACGGGCCGCTGTCGCCTCCTATGTTGA
>CAXTZG010000122.1:5584-9477 GCA_964248625.1 uncultured Acetobacteraceae bacterium
CACCCGGAACCCGATAAGAGCCTCACATTTATACATCTGGCCCGCATGACCCCTGAAAACCCTGCCGTGACCTACCTGCGCGTCTCCACGGATCGGCAAGGGCAAAGCGGGCTTGGCCTCGATGCACAACGGACTGCCATCGCCGCCTTCGTGGCGGGGCGGCTCGTCCTGGGCGAGTTCATAGAGGTGGAGAGTGGGCGGAAGGATGACCGGCACCAACTCGCCGCCGCGCTTGCCCTGTGTCGGCAACGCCGCGCTGTGCTGGTGATTGCCAAGCTGGACAGGCTGGCCCGCTCCGTGGCTTTCATCTCCAACCTGATGGCTTCCGGGGTGGAGTTTATCGCCGCCGACATGCCCCAGGCTAACCGACTGACGGTGCACATCCTGGCGGCGGTGGCGGAACATGAGCGGGAGATGATCGCGCAGCGGACAAAGGCCGCCCTAGCAGCGGCCAAGGCTCGGGGAACGCGCCTCGGCAATCCCCGGCCCGACATGGCGGCGGCCCGTGCTGTCGCCTCCGGCAATGCCACTCAATTTCGAGCCGCCATACGACCTCAAATCGAGACTCTACACGCGGAAGGCTGGTCTTTGAGACAAATTGCAGCAGAACTGAACGCTCGTGGTATTAGTTCAGCCCGAAACCGCTCTTGGCATGCTGCAAGCGTACGTGGTATTTTACTATCAGCAGAATCATACATAGTTTACGCAAGAACATCCTTGACGCATTAAGTCATCCGAGTAGGCCTGGCTTATGGAAGACGAGCCCTCATCCTGGCCGAAGCCGTCCGCCGCTTTGGCGAACCCAGACTTGACGCTCGTCACCAGGGTTGGGCTTGGTGGCTAGCTAGAGCTTGCCAAACTTCTTACAAGTAAATCCTGCATCAAGCTCATGAACACTGAGTTTATAAGAACCACTTTAGGCATTCTTCTTGTCGCTGCAAATATGGCAGTTTGGTGGGGGGTCTGGCTAGAAAAGGACACCCACGATGAAGGAACAAAAAAGAAAGGCTTCCGCGTGCTAGTCTACGGGCTAGCGGTAGAAACAGCGTTGTCCGCGTTACTGTTGTGTGCAGATACGTTGTTATCAATGCGACAAAACGCAGATATAGTAGAGACGCAGCGTATCCAAGGGGCGGTAATAGAACAGTTAAAACCACGTGACTTCTCGAAAGAGCAATACACCGGCTTTGTGATCTCTCTGAACGAGACGATTAAACCCCCGCGGCTATTGACGGTTTTCACCGCCTCAACCGACGAAGCCTCCGATTTTTCAGGAGCTGTAAAGGTGGCGCTAACAAACGCAAGTGTGAATTGGACGAGTGCTGGGTTTAACCAGCCGGGTATTCCAGCGAGTGCGCTGTCTAAAGATCTCCCGGCGACAGGATTACAGTGGTATGTCTCTCCTGACGATCCTGACAATGCCAAGTTGGCAGCGGCCTTTGCAAAGGCCTGCGGTTTTGTCCCTCGGGGGAATTGTAGCTGGAACCCTGCCGAGAAGATTGCAAATATTCCAAGCCCAGCGCTGTTCGTGCTGCCGCGACAAAGTGCATTTCCGCCAACCCATTCCTGGGAGTTTCCCTCATTTAAGCAACCGTGGGACTCGAGGTAATCCTTTTGCAATGCCGCCTAGCTGTCCCAGGCCGTTGCGTCGTTTCGGTCGTATCTTTCGATCAATGCAAGACCCATGGAATCTGGCTCGTAAGCGGATTGCCCGAAAGTCTTGAATTCCTGTAATGTCTGAGTTTGATGACTTACCGACGGTCGGCTGTCGAGCAGGTGGGTGCCGAAAGCTGACGCAGGCACTTGAAGGCTGTAGGATGTAAGCGCAGCGCGCGGGCTGCCACAAAAGCGACTTAGAATCCTTGCTCGATACTCATGGTTTGGGGTCTACCCGCCAGCAACGATTCGCTTGATCGGGTGTGTGCAATGACCAGCTTTTCCCCAGCGGACGTCGACAGGGTGGCTGCGCGCGTATTACCTCCCGAGCAGCACGCGCTGGCGTCCGCGTTCCAAACTAATGCGATGCCGGATAGCCCCGGCGATCCATGGCTTCTGCTTAACCGAGTCTTCTCCATCCATCTCCGCCATGGCGATCCCGCAGAGCCGTTCGGTTCCATGCTCGTCATGGATGGCAGGCGCTCGATGGTTCCAGGGGATTTGACCGACGCCGAGGTGGAACTGCTGGACGGTGTGCTGGCCGAATCTACGGTGCCCGTCGTCCGCGCCCGGGTCGGTGACGTACTGTGGGTGGCACGGAAGGACGGCAGAGCGGGCAACGCCGCGGTCCCGGCGTATCTCGCCCTCGGCACAGTCCTCGAAGATCCCGAAAAGTGGGCCGACTGCATGGAATGCTACGAGCGGGCTATCCGCCTGGCGCGGTCTCTCGGTCGCACCAGTCCGTTGCTGACCGATGCGCTCCAGCACCTGCTCGACCGCGTGCTGCACTACAACGCCGAGGACTCGTCCTTCTTAACCTCGCGCGGGCTAGCCCTCCTGCATGAGTTCCGGTTCGGCGACGCGGCCATGCTGGGCGAGCTCGGCCTCAAGGGCGCAGACAGGCGCCGGGACGCCGGTGATGCGTATTCGGCTCGGGTCTACTACGAGGTCGCGGCAAGGCTCCTGGCCAGGGCCGGCCTCGCCAAGGACGCAGAGAAGGCGAACGTAGAAGCGGCCCAGACCTGGGTGGCCGAGGCGGACCAGGCCGAGGTTGCGGGCAACCACGGAGCAGCTCAGGCGCACCTCAACAGCGCGATCCAGGCATACCGGGCGATACCACGCTGCAAGGACCTGCTGCCAGCTCTCCACCGCAGGCTCGATGCCGCCGGGGTGGAGGCTGTGAAGCTGATGAAGCAGATCAGCTCGGCGCCCATCGACATCGGGCCGGTGGTACGGGCCGCGCAGGACAGCGTGCTTGGCCTGCCCATCTCCGACGCCGTCTACGCCTTTGCCTGCGCCGCCCCGTCCTTGGATCCGGCAAAGCTGCGTACGCAGGCCGAGGAACTAGCCAAGAAGGCTCCGTTGTCGTCCATGTTCAGCAGCGTGGTCTACGATCGGGCGGGCAGGGTCGTCCACAAGAGCCCGGGCCTCTTCACGGACGACCCTGACGAGCGTGAGCAGGCTCTGGACGCGCAGGTCGCGCGACATGCTGACCTGCACAGAAATTTTACCATCCAGACCCAGATCATACCCGCGCTCATGACGCTGCTCGGCGAGCACGTGGTCGAGGACTCCGATGTCCTGGATCTGCTGCAAGGGAGCGTCCTGGTCCCGGAGGGCCGGGCTGAGCTGTTCGCTCTCGGATTTGCTGCCGGATTCCGCCGAGACCTGGTGACGGCCACGCACCTCCTGGTGCCCCAGTTGGAACATGCGTTGCGCGTCCTCCTGCGGGACGCAGGCGTCATCACGAGCAGCATCGACCAGGACGGCATCCGGTCAGATTGGCCTCTCGGACGTCTCCTATCGGCCCCGGAGATCCGCACGGTACTACCCGAGACGCTCATCTTCGAGCTGCGCAGCCTCCTCGTCTACAAGGGGAGCTCGAACATCCGGAACATGCTATGCCACGGCTTAATGGCTCCCGACGAGTTCGCGACGGCCAACGTGTTCTATCTCTGGTGGCTCCTGCTGAAGATCGCGCTTCACGGGACACCCGGTTTCCAAGCCTGGGTGGACGAGCGGCTGCGTAACAGGCCTAACCCAGACACCTCTGCCTCAACGCCGTCCTAGACAGAACAGCAAGCGTAGGGCGCATAAGCAAAGCGCCATGCGCCCTACTAGGGGGTCCGGTAGCAGCGGAACTGAAAATGCAGTTCAGATGAGCCAGGCCGCCGCTTCCTCTCGAGGTTGTGTGAAAAGTCGTGTCTGATTCAATCCGAACCAGTACCCAAGCGCCT
>CAXTZG010000123.1:0-3955 GCA_964248625.1 uncultured Acetobacteraceae bacterium
CCGCGCCGGCGACGCGGGCGCCGACGTCGCGCCTGATCGCGGCCTGCAGCGCCGATGGCGGGGCGCCCTGCCCGAGCAGCGTCGCCGCCAGCGCCGCGCCATGCAGGGCGATCGACATGCCGTCGCCGGTGAAGGACGGGATCACCGCGGACTGGTCGCCGAGTCGCCAGACGGTGCGGCCCGGCTCGTCCTCCGCGCCGGCCACGAAGCCGTAGGGGATGCCGGCGATGCTCAGCGGCCGCGGCTGCACCGGCTCGGCGCCGACGAGCCGACGCCCGAGCAGGGGCGCATCGTTGCAGGCCGCGCGCAGCACCTCCGGCCAGGTGCCGCCGAGCCGCCGCAGGCGGGAGCGCCGGATCAGCAGGCACAGGGTGGCCTGCGCCTGCTCGACCAGCTGCAGCCCGGCATAGCCGCCGCCGAACAGCATCAGCTCGACATGGCCTTCGAGGGCGCGGCGCTGTTCCGGCGCCAGGCGCAGATGCAGCTTGAACCCGACCAGATCGTCCTGCCGGCCCGGGCCGCGCTTCCAGCCGCGCAGATCGTGCTTGCCGGTGGCGAGCACCGCATGCGCCGCGTCGATCAGCCGGCCATCCTCGAGACGCAGCCGGTGTCCGCCGGCGTGCGGCTCCAGCGTCTGCACGCGGCGGCCGCGCAGCAGGCTGGCCCCGGCCTGCGCCGCCTTGCCGAGCAGCGCCTCGTCCAGCAGCCGGCGGGACAGGCCGATCCCCTGGAACGGCAGCGTGGCCTCGGCGACGGCGCCGCCGGCGCACAGGCGGACGCGGCCGATCGCGTGTCCGCCCAGGGCCGACGGATCGATGTCGAGCGCCCGCAGATGCAGCACCGCCTCGCGCGACAGGAACTCGCCGCAGACCTTGTCGTGCGCTCGGGCCTCACGCTCGACCAGCACCACGCGCCGGCCCTGCAGGGCGGTCTGCGTGGCGAACGACGCCCCCGCCAGGCCGCCGCCGATCACCGCGATGTCGGGCGTCATGCCCGCAGACGGGTCACGCACAGGCGGAACGGCACCCGCCAGCGGATCTGCGCGTCCGCCTCGGCCAGGCCCGCCTGCGACAGCATCCGGCGCCAGTCGGACCGCACAAAGGCGCGCGCGATCGAGACCGGGCCGTCATGCTGCACGAAGCGGTGCCAGCCGGCCGCGCGCGACCAGACCCGGAAGCCGGCATGGGCGAGCGGGTGGCGCTGCAGGTCGTTGACGAACCAGCCGAGCGTCGCGTGCGCCTCCATCCAGCGCAGGAAGCGGACCACCGCCGCATCGTCGAGATGGTGGGTGAACAGCGAGGAGATGACGACGTCCGGCGGCTGATCGGGCCGATAGTCGAAGATGTCGGCGGTGACCCAGCGGATCGGCTGGCGGGTGGCGGGCGCCGCCTCGCCGGCCAGCCGCGCCCAGGGCGACAGGTCGACGCTGGTCATGTCGAGCGCGATGCCGCGAACCGCCGCCCAGCGGTCGATGCGGCGCAGCGCGTCGCCGTAGCCGCCGCCGACATCGAGGATGCGCAGCGGGCGGTCCGGCGGCAGGCGATGGCGGGCCTGCGCCAGGAAGCGCAGCGTCGGACGGTAGGCCAGCGTCAGCCGGTTGACCCGCGACAGCTCCACCAGGCAGGCGCGGAACTCGTCCGCGCTGCAGGCCGGGTCGTCCATCAGCTCGGGCAGCATGACCCGCTCAGGCAGGCGGGGCATCGGCTCAGGCGATCCGGAAGCGCAGGGTTTCCGCCACCAGGCCCGGACCGAACCCCATGGCGATGCCGCTGGCGCCGCGGCGCGCGGTGCGCATGATCCGGTCCAGCACGAACAGGATGGTGGCCGACGACATGTTGCCGAAGTCCCGCAGCACGGCCCGCGAATCGGCCAGCGCCTCGGGCGTGAGACCGAGTGCGGTCTGCACCGCATCCAGCACTGAGCGGCCGCCCGGATGCACCGCCCAGAGTTCCGGCCGCTCGGTGCCGGCATCGTTGAGGAGGCGCGGGGCGGACCGGGCCAGCCCGGCGCTGATGGCGCCCGGCACCTGTCCCGACAGCACCATGTCGAAGCCGGCATCGCCGATCCGCCAGGTGATCAGCGGCGCGGTGTCGGGCAGCAGCTCGGCATGGAAGCGGTCGAGCGCCAGCCCGAACGGCTCCGCGGTCACCAGGGACGCGGCACAGCCGTCGGCGAACACCAGAAACGACAGCACCTGCTCGAGCTCGGGCGTTTCCTGCAGATGCAGCGTGCAGAGCTCCAGATTGACCAGCAGCACGCGCGAGCCGGGCTCGGAACGGACGATATGACGGGCGAGCTTGAGGGCGTTGAACGCGGCGTAGCAGCCCATGAAGCCGACCAGGGTGCGCTCGACCGACGGGTTCAGGCCGAGCGCCTGGGTCAGCTGCAGATCGAGCCCGGGCGCATAGAAGCCGGTGCAGGAGGTCACCACGAGGTGGGTCACCTCGCGCAGGCGGGCATCGGCGCCGAGCCGGTCGACCGCCGCGAGCGCCAGCGGCAGGGCCGCCGCCTCGTAGCGGGCCATGCGCGCGGCGGAGCCGGGGAACCCGCCCAGCCGGTAGAAGCCGTCGCGATCGAACGTCTGCCCGGCGGTTCCGGCTGCCGGCCGGAGGGTGGAATAGCGGTGGGCGATGCCGCTGCGCTCCGCCATCCGGCCGAACACGCGCCGCAGGCGGTCGTTCGGCAGCAGCATGGAGGCGAACGAGACGAACATGCCGTGCACGTCGTGGGCCGGCACGCTGGTGCCGATCCGGTTGAGGAAGGCGTCCGTCATCCGATCATCCGTCCTCAAGCCGGGCGGCGCGCCGATGGCGGCCAGCGTCCCCGATGCCGAGACATCGTATGTAGCACAGGCCGGTGCAACCGACACCGCGCCGGCAACGCCGGAATGACGGCCGGCCGGCGGCGGCGGTCCGGCCGCGCTACAGCAGCGGCGCGTCGCGGCCGGTCAGCTCGCGACGGATGATCTTCATCGGCACCAGCCCGGCGCCGAGCAGCCCGTCATGGAAGCGGGTCAGCGAGAACGCCGCACCCTGGCTCTGCTGCAGGTCGGCCCGCAGATGCAGGATCATCAGCTTGCCGAGCGTGTAGGAATAGTAGCCGGGATCCTCGGTGCCGCGTCGCGCCTCCTTGTAGGCCGAGACCGGCGACTGGAAGCACTCGGTCTGCATCAGCCGGGTGGCCTCGGCCAGGCTCATGCCGCCCGCATGCAGGCCGAAGGCGTCGACCAGACGGCAATCGCGCAGCAGCGCGTCCTGCAGCTGCATCAGCCGGATCTTCGGGTCGCCGCCGCCGAAACCCTGATCGACCATCATCTGCTCGGAATAATGCGCCCAGCCCTCGGTGGTGGCGTAGGAGCCCGCCGCCTTGCGGATCAGCGACCACTCGGGATGCGCGCGCAGCGTCAGGCCCTGCACGAAATGGCCGGGCATCGCCTCGTGCGCGGTGGTGATCTCGAGCTCGGGGCGGTTGAAGTCGCCCAGCACCTGCTCGACCTGCTCGGGCGTGAAGCTGCCCGAGGGCGGGGTGACGAAGTAGAACGAGGTCAGCCCGCCTGGACTGGTCTCGAACGGGCCAGGCCAGTCCATCGCGGCGGTGATCAGCGCGCGCTGGAAGGCGGGCGTGGGGATCACCGTCGGCAGCGTCATCGCCGGCAGGGTGACGATCCGGTGCGAGACCACGAAGTCCTGCAGCCCCTTGAGCTGCTCGGTGGCGGTGGCGACGAGCTGGTCGGCAGGCGGATGGTCGTGACGCACCAGCACCAAGCTGTCGGCCGGATGGTCCTTGTCGAGGCGGCGCTCGATGTCAAGAAAGGCCGCCTTGTCCTTCGCCAGCTGGGCGCGGCCGGCGGCGAGCACGGTCTCGATCGGCACGTCGACCAGGTCGGCCGCGAGCAGGCCGCGCATGACCTCGGCGCCCAGCACGAAGCTGCCGGTGGCCTTCAGCCCGGCGAGGG
>CAXTZG010000123.1:3965-9395 GCA_964248625.1 uncultured Acetobacteraceae bacterium
CAGCGTCGCCCGGGTGGAGGCCGCGAGCCGGTTCTGCAGGCCGGTGTCCCGCACGCCGGCAAAGGCCAGCGGCACGTCCTTGCCGATGAAGTCGAACGCGCCGTCCAGATCCTCGCGCGCGATGTCGAGAAACACCTGCGGCACGTCGGCGAGCTGTGCCGGCGCCAGCGCCAGCATCGCCGGGATCGCCCGCTCGCGCGCGATCGCCGCGCGCAGGCGGTCGGCAGGCGGCGCGTAGTCGCGGTCGATCAGCCCATAGACGGCGTTGGTCGCCAGCGAGACGTAGCTGTCGGGATCGTGGCGGTACGGCCGGATCTGCTCGTTCTGCAGCAGCTCGCGGTTGATCGCGGCCGCCAGCACGTCGCGCTCGTCGCGCGCGCGGGCGGTCAGGCCGGACGTGTCCAGCCGCGCGACCTCGTCCTGCTCGAGGTGCAGGCGCCGGCTCTGCGCGTCGATGGCGGCAAGGGACACGTCGTCGAGCCTGCCGTCGCCGGCATGCAGGCCGAGCTGGGTCGCGGCGACCGGAGCCGCCGCCCAGTCGGCGCGATAATGCGCGGCGGCGAGATCGGCCAGACTGCGCGCCGAGGCCGACTGGCAGGCCATCAGCAGCAACGGCACAACGAACGCGGTCGACCGCAGCAGGCAATGTCGGCTCATGCCTGCAACGATATCGGGGAAGGCGGGGCCGAGGAAGTGTTCGAACGATCCGGATGCCGGGCACGTTCGGTGTCGCGCACCCGGAGACCGCCCTCATGAGCCTGCTGCACACCCTCACCTGCCGACGTTGTCTCGGCCGCTCGGCCCTGAAGGTGGCGGCGGTGGTCCCGTTCGCAGCCCTCGCCGCCCGCCGGGCGCTGGCCAGCGACACCGCGCCGGTGCCGGGCGCGCCGGTCACGGCGCACAGCCACATCCTGGACAGCGCCGCCGACGCCCTGCAGACCAAGCGGCCGATCGACGCGATGAGCGCGTTCCTGAACGGCTTCCACTTCTATGCCGACGACATGGGCCGGCAGGTGGAGGCGAACCATTTCTGCACGCACCTGACGGAGGATTTCCATCAGTGCGTGATCTACGACTCCAACCGGTCGGACGCGAAGCTGATCGGCATCGAGTATATCGTCAGCGCGCGGATCTTCCGCACGCTGCCCGACGCGGAGCGCCGGCTGTGGCACAGCCACAACTACGAGGTCCGATCGGGCGAGCTGATCGCGCCTGACGTGCCGGAAGCCGCCGGGCACGCGGTGATGCGCGACCTGGTCGGGACGTACGGCAAGACCTGGCACACCTGGCAGATCGACGCCTCGCCGCACTTCCCGATGGGAATCCCGCAGCTGATGATGGGCTTCGTGAAGGACGGACAGGTGGACCAGGCCAAGCTCGCCGATCGCGACCGGCGGTTCGGCGTCTCGACGGCCACCTTGCGCCGCGACCGCGGCGACATCGCCGAGCCGGTCCCGGTGCCGGGCGCCAATGCCTGGCAAAGCGGCCGGGTCATGCAGCTCAGGCTGGAGGAGGTCGCGGTGCGCAACCTGCGCTGAGCCGGCTTGCGGTCCGTCCGTCACACGGGGGCGGTCGTCGCGGCCCCTGCCCGCATCGACCGCAGGAGCTGGTGCTGCTCCCAGCTCATGACGCGGCGCACGATGGTCCGCAGGGTGAGGATCGCCAGGAATATCCCGATCTGCGCCCAGCTGTGGATCTCGATGGTCTTGAGCAGCGACGCCGCGGTCTTCAGGCTGAGCCCCCACAGCGCGCCTTCGATCACCAGCAGACGGACCCGCACCGGATCCCGCGTCCTCGCCAGCTCAACCAGTGCTGCGATGCAGTAGCCGACGATGAGCAGCGCGCCCGCAAGCTCGATCAGCGCGATGAGCAGCGACGACGGGTCAGCCCACATCGGCCGGCGCCGGACGTCTTGCTTCGGCCTTGTCGATCTCCTGCTGCAGGAAGTAGTTCAGGACGGTCCGCAGGACGACGATCGCGGCAAGCTGGCCGATCTCGTTCCAGGTGGGCGCCACCGCGGTGCGCAGGATGTCGGCGGCCAGCTCGAACTCCAGCGCCACGGCGAGCCAGCGGCCCAGACGCAGGCGAACCGCCTCCTTCGCATCCTGCTGCCCGCGACCGGCAGCACCGGCATCAGTCGACCGTGCCGGCACGAACAGCATCAGGGAGCGGATGGTGGCCTCGACCGCCGCGAGGCCGATGACGATCGCCGCCGCCGCTTCCACGCCGGACGCAAGCCAGATCGTCAGGAGCTTGAAGACGATCATCAGAACCGTTCCATGGCTGCCGCACCATCAGGCGATGGCCGCGGTTCGTCGGCATCGCGGTTCATGGGTGCCGGCTGCGGCTGCGGCTGGCAACTCGCCGGTATCGCCGAGGCGACGGCGGCCCGGCCGCGCGGAGCAGCCGGGCCATCCGGTCGATGCCGTCGGACGCCGGTCAGCGCGGCGACAGCACCATGATCATCTGACGGTTCTCCATGCGGGGCATCTGCTCGACCTTGGCGCGCTCGTCCATGTCGCCGCGTATGCGCTCGAGCACCTTCACGCCGAGATCCTGGTGGGCCATCTCGCGGCCACGGAAGCGCAGCGTCACCTTGACCTTGTCGCCCTCCTCGATGAAGGACTTCATGGCGCGCATCTTCACCTGGTAGTCATTCTCGTCGATGTTCGGACGAACCTTGACCTCCTTGATCTCGATGACCTTCTGCTTCTTCCGCGCCTCGTTCTTCTTCTTCTGCTGCTCGTACTTGAACTTGCCGTAATCGAGGATCTTGACGACCGGCGGTTCGGCGTTCGGGCTGATTTCCAGAAGGTCGAGGCCCACGGAAAAGGCGCGCTGCATCGCGTCGCGCGTCGTCATCACCCCCTGCATCTCGCCTTCCTCATCGATCAGGCGGACGCTAGGGACGCGGATCTCTTCGTTGACGCGGGGGCCCTCGCGGGTCGGCGCCGCCTGCATCGGGGGTCTGGCTATCTGACTGCTCCTGTCGCTGTTGAACGGGTCGTTACGTCGCGCGCACGGATCGTGCAACCGCAACGTCGATGATTACCACGCAAAACGCCGCGACACCCCTGCCTGCACGCAACACAGCTGCGTGGCCGACACACGGCACTCAGGCGGACGGGCTGGCCGGCGCCGCTCCCGCGGGTCCCTGACGCAGCAGGTCGGGAGCCGTCGCTTCGAGCGCAAGGGCCTGCACCACCGCGTCCAGCGCCAGCACCTCCTGCGCCACGCCGCCGAGCCGGCGCATCGCCACGGTGCGCGCTTCCGCCTCCTTGCGTCCCACCACCAGGATCACCGGCACCCGGGCCAGGCTGTGGGTGCGGATCTTGGCGTTGATCTTCTCGTTGGCGACGTCCGCCTGCACCGACAGCCCGGCATGGCGCAGCGCGTCCGCCACCTCAAGCGCATAGGGCTCGGCGTCGGAGACGATCGAGGCCACCACCACCTGCACCGGCGCCAGCCAGAGCGGGAATTTTCCGGCGAACTGCTCGATCAGAATGCCCAGGAAGCGCTCGAAGGAGCCCAGGATCGCGCGGTGCAGCATCACCGGGCGATGCCGCGCGCTGTCCTCGCCGATGAAGGAGGCGTCGAGCCGGTCCGGCAGCACGTAGTCCACCTGCAGCGTGCCGCACTGCCAGTCGCGGCCGATCGCGTCGCGCAGCACGAACTCCAGCTTGGGGCCATAGAACGCGCCCTCCCCCGGATTGAGCTCGTACGCGACGCCGGCCAGCGCGCAGGCCTCGATCAGCGCCGCCTCGGCCTTGTCCCACGACGCGTCGTCGCCGGCGCGGTTGTCGGGACGATCGGCGAACTTCACCCGGAAGCCGTCGAAGCCGAGATCGGCATAGACCTCGGCCAGCATGGCAACAAAGCGCGCGGTTTCCGGCGCCACCTGGTCCTCGGTGCAGAACACGTGCGCGTCGTCCTGCACGAAGGCGCGCACGCGCATGATGCCGTGCAGCGCCCCGGACGGCTCGTAGCGGTGGCAGGCGCCGAACTCGGCCATGCGCAGCGGCAGCTCGCGATAGGAGCGCAGGCCATGGCGGAAGATCTGCACGTGGCACGGGCAGTTCATCGGCTTCAGCGCCAGCACCTTGTCCTCGTCCTCCACGGTGGCGACGAACATGTGCTCGCGATACTTCTCCCAGTGGCCGGACGCTTCCCACAGCGAGCGGTCCACCAGCTGCGGGGTGCGCACCTCCTGGTAGCCGTTGCGGTTCTGCACGCGGCGCATGTAGTCCTGCAGCGTCGAGTACAGGCGCCAGCCCTTCGGGTGCCAGAACACCTGGCCGGTCGCCTCCTCCTGGATGTGGAACAGGTCCATCTCGCGGCCGATGCGCCGGTGGTCGCGACGCTCGGCCTCCTCGAGCTGCAGCAGGTAGGCGTCGAGCTCCTTGGCATCGCGCCAGGCGGTGCCGTAGATGCGGGTCAGCATCGGGTTGCGATGGTCGCCGCGCCAGTAGGCGCCTGCCACCTTCATCAGCTTGAAGGCGGTGCCGACATCGCCGGTGCCGCGCATGTGCGGGCCGCGGCACAGGTCGAGCCAGTCGCCCTGGCGGTAGATCGAGATGGTCTCGCTCTCGGGCAGGTCGCGGATCAGCTCGGCCTTGAAGCGCTCGCCGCGGGCCTCGAAGAAGGCGATCGCCCGCTCGCGCGGCCATTCCTCGCGCACGAAGGCGGCGTTCGCGGCGACGATCTCGCGCATCCTCGCCTCGATGGCGGCGAAATCGTCGGGCGTGAACGGCTGGTTGCGGGCGAAGTCGTAATAGAAGCCGTTCTCGATCGACGGACCGATGGTGACCTGGGTGCCGGGATAGAGCCCCTGCACCGCCTCGGCCAGCACGTGCGCGGTGTCGTGCCGGATCATCCCCAGGGCCGCCTCGTCGCGGCGGGTGACGAAGCGCACCGCGGCATCGGCCTCGATGGCGCGGCCAAGGTCGACGAGCTGCCCGTCGAGCTCCATGGCCAGCGCCGCCTTGGCCAGGCCCGGGCCGATCGCGGCCGCCACCGCCGTGCCGGTCACCGGGCCGTCGAAGCGGCGAACGGTTCCGTCGGGCAGGGTGATGGCAGGCATGGGACCAGCTCCGGGCACAAGAACAGGCGCCTCGTATGGCGTCAGCCAGGCAGGGCCGCAACCCTGGCCGCGACCGGCGCCACCGCGAGGTCGGTCAGGTCCGCGACGCGCAGGATCGCGACCTGGTCCGGACGGCGTCCGACCGGCGCGGTCAGGACGGGATCGCTGTCGGCGGAGAACAGCACGACGGCCGGGCAGCCCATCGCGGCCGCGAGATGCATCGGGCCGGTGTCGTTGCCGACCGCCAGGCCGGCGCGCGCCATCAGGCCGCCGAGCTCGAGCAGGCTGGTGCGGCCGGTGAGATCGAGCGCCTTCGGGCAGCAGGCGCGGATGGCGGCGGCGAGCGGCGC
>CAXTZG010000124.1:0-8994 GCA_964248625.1 uncultured Acetobacteraceae bacterium
GGCATCGGCGATCCGGTCGCTTCGTCGTCATCTGTCGCGCCGGCCGGCCCGCAATCCGTTTTCCGCCTGGAGACGCGTCTTCGACAGGCATGTCGAGGAGCTCATGGCGGCGCCGCTTTCGTTTCACGACTATGCATTCCACTTCCCACGGCAGGCCGGCGCGAATTTCGAGCTTCTCGGCAGTCATGCGACATGGCTCGATCCGCAGGCGCTGCAGGATGTCGGGACGTCCTGCGCGCGCATCGCGCAGACAACAAAAATCATCCAGTTCCGCCTGGCTCGCAGCGTGGCGCGGAGACGGCCGGATCCATGCCTGGAGTGCTTCGACACCCTTGAGGCCGACTACGACCGGGCCATCGAGCGGCTCCAGTGGTATGTTTCATAGAACCTTGCCTGCGCAGCCCCGCAACATGGTCCTAGATGATGGACGCTGAGCCATCCGGCGCAGTCTCCGAAGACCGTGCCGTGTCGACGATGCGTGGCCTCGATCCCGATCCGGCGTGCGGACCGGGTTTCCGGCTCGCCATGCCGGCATCGCTCGAGGCCGACTGGTGGGTGACGCTCACGCCGCCGAATGCGATTCGCGCGCCCGGGCTGATGCCGCAGGATGTCGTGTGGCACGCGGCGTCCGTTCCCGGTACCGCCGCAAAAGCGCTGCAGGACGTTGGTGCCTGGAGCGTCCGCGCGCCGATCCCGCTGCATGATCACGACATCTGGTATCGGACGTCCTTCCGGGCAGGCATCGACCAGACGTTGCGGTTCACCGGCCTTGCCGGACTGGCGGAGATCTGGATCGACGACGTGCTGGTCGGGCGGTCGGCGAACATGTTCGTGGCGCATCTCGTCGAGGTCGCGAGGCGCGACCGGGTCGAGCTGTCTCTCTGCTTCCGGTCCCTGACGCAGGCGCTTCGCAGGGTATCGGGTCGACCACGGTGGCGGACGAAACTGGTGACCACGAACGAGCTCCGCCTGCACCGGCAGACGCTGCTCGGGCACATGCCCGGCTGGTGTCCGCTGATCCATGCCATCGGCCCCTATCGGGCGGTCGAGCAGATCAGGGGAGCGCTGACGGTGGAGCGCTGCCGTCTCTCAGCCGGCCTACGGGGAGGGGATGGCGTGCTGTCGGTGTCCGTCACCCTGGCCGGCGTGCCTGATGAACTGCCGGAGCTGACGGTCAAGGTCGATGGACGATCCGTGCCGCTGCGTCACGATGGCGCGGCGGGCTTCACGGCCGAGCTCATCCTGCCCGATGTCGCCTTGTGGTGGCCGCACACGCATGGGCAGCCGGTGCTCCACGACGTGCTTCTGCTGCATCACGGCTCGGAACTGCTGCTCGGTCGGACCGGCTTCCGCGAGGCGCAGGTCAGTTGCGGAGCGGATGGCAGGGGCTTTGCCATCGAGATCAACAAGGTCCCGGTGTTTTGCCGCGGCGCCTGCTGGACCAGCGCCGATCTGGTCGGGCTCGGCGGCGACAGGCAGGCCTATGCGGGCTGGCTCCGGCTGGCGCAGGAAGCCGGCATGAACATGATCAGGGTGGCCGGGACCATGCTCTACGAGACCAGGATGTTCCATGAGCTGTGCGACGAGATGGGCATCCTGGTCTGGCAGGACCTGATGTTCGCCGGGATGGATTATCCGGCAGCCTGGCCGGACTCTCCCGACGGCGTGGTCGAGGAAGTCGGGCAGCTGATCGAGCGTCTGTCGGCAAGTCCCTCGCTTGTCGTGCTGTGCGGCGGGTCGGAGATGGCGCAGCAGGCCACGCTGCTCGGTCTCGGCCCGGATCGGCGCGCAATGCCCCTGTTCGAGACGATCCTGCCCGAGCTGGTCAGGACGCTGAAGCCGGAGCTGCATTACGTGCCGCATTCGCCGTGGGGCGGAGAACTTCCGGTCGTGGCGAACGCGGGCGTCTCGCACTACTACGGCGTCGGTGCCTATCGGCGCCCGCTCGAGGATGCCCGTCGGGCCGGCGTCCGCTTCGCCGCCGAGTGTCTGGCGTTCGCCAACCCGCCCTCGGCGACGTCCCCGGCGGGAAACGTCATCGAGCCGGTCCCCCGCGACGTCGGGGCGTCCTGGGACTTCGCCGACATCCGCGACCACTACCTGGCCGAGCTGTATCTGGTCGATCCGGCGCGCCTGCGGAGCGAGGATCACGACCGGTATCTGGAGCTGTCGCGTTCGGTGACCGCCGATCTCATGGAGGCCGTCTTCGCCGAATGGCGCCGGCCCGGCTCGGGTTGCGCGGGCGGTCTGGTCTGGCAGCTGCAGGACCTGGGTCCCGGCAGCGGGTGGGGGGTCATCGATGCTCACGGCCATCCGAAGCCGGCCTGGCACGGGCTGCGACGCGTGCTGGCGCCGATCCAGCTCCTGCTGTCGGACGAAGGCGTGAGCGGGCTGGAGCTGCACGTCCTGAACGAGACGCAGACGTCGCTGTCGGCGGTGCTCGAGCTGAGCTGTCTGCGGCGCGGCGCGGTGCCGGTCGCGGCGGCGGAGCGTGCGATCGTCGTCGGCGCCCGAAACGTCATCTCGGTGCCGAGCCACGTCATGTTCGACCACTTCTTCGACATCAACAGGGCCTATCGGTTCGGTCCGCCCGAGCACACCGTCACCATCGCGACGCTTCGCTGCGCCATGTCCGGACGCGTCCTGTCGGAAGCGTTCCATTTCCCGTCGGGCCGCGCGCTGCATCCCGACGATCTGGGACTGACCGCCGTGGTTGCGCGTGAACGGGATGACTGGTTCCTCGACATCACCGCCGCCCGGTTCGCTCAGGCCGTGCATGTCGAGGCTGACGGCTACCGCGCCGGCGAGGACTGGTTCCATCTGCCGCCGGCACGGCCGCGCCGCATTCGGCTGCATGCGTCTGCCGGCGTGACGAGCCCGCCGGCGGGGATCGTCGACGCCCTCAACAGCGTGCAGCCGCTATCCTTCAGGGCACGTCCATGACCCCGGCGGTGTTCGAGGGCTGCTTCGGGTGGCTGCATCGCGGCCACGGCCGCAGGGGGATCGTCCTGTGCAGCGCGTTCGGGCATGAGGAGATGCGCGCCTACCGGGGCTGGCGCCTGCTCGCGGAGCAGCTTGCCGCCCGCGGCTTCCATGTTCTGCGCTTCGACTATCCCGGAACCGGGGATTCGAGCGGAACGGAAACCGATCCCGACCGGCTGGCGGCCTGGCGCGGCGGCATCAGCGCCGCGATCGATTGCCTGCGCTCGGCGACCCCGGCCGAGACGGTTCTCCTGGTCGGTCTGCGTCTCGGCGCCGCACTCGCGATGATGGTGGCCGAAGACTCGCCGCATGTGGACGCGATCGCCTGCCTGGCGCCGATGGTCGTCGGCCGGAGCTATCTCCGCGAGTTGCGTCTGCTGGCCAATGCGCGGCACGAGGCGAGCTTTCTGCGGCCCAGGCCCGCACGGGACGACCGTCTGGAGGTCGTCGGCGACGTGCTGATGGCCGACACGCTCCGCGATCTCGGCGACATCGATCTTCGCCGCACGCGGATGGCTTCTCGTCGCGTCCTGCTGATGGATGACGGTCCGCGCCCGCAGGTCGCCGAGCTTGGCGATCTGCTGGCCAGGCAAGGCTGCGAGGTGACCGTGGCGCCGTTCCCGGGGATGGCCGCCTATCTCCAGGAAGGGATCGCGGCACAGGTGCCGCAGACCGCCTTCGACGAGCTTGCCGACTGGTGCGACCGGCTCGAGCCGGTCGCGACGTCCGGACCGGAGCCTGCGGGCGAGTCGGCCTGGGAGCCTGTCCTGGATACGCTGCAACTGCCCGGTGCCCACGAAAGGCCGCTGCGGTTCGGCGAGGCTGACGGCCTGTTCGGGATCCTGTGCGCGCCGGACGCCGGCCATACGACGCTGGGGCCGCCTGTCCTGATGCTGAACACGGCCTTTGGCCGTCGGATCGGCGACGGGCGGGTTTTCGTGGCGCTGGCGCGGCAGCTGGCGGCCCTGGGCGTGACGTCGCTGCGCATGGATCTGAGCGGCTTCGGCGACAGCCTTCCGGTCGAGGGCGCCAGCCTCGATCCCTATTCCGATCGAGGCCGCAGGGACGTCGCGGCCGCACTCGATGCGCTGCAGCGGGCGGGACACGACAATCCGCTTGTCATCGGCATCTGCTCGGGAGCCTACACCGCGTTCCATGCCGCGTTGGCGGATGCGCGGGTGCAGGGCCTGATCCTGGTCAACCTGCAGAAATTCGTCTGGACGCAGGGCTCGGCGTTCGGCGTCGAGTATCGCCGGCAGCGGCGGCCGCTGGGCTTCTACCTCCGCGCCGCCCGGCAGCGCGGCGCCTGGCGCCGGTTCTTCACGAACAGCGCTGCCGCGGCAGCGATCCTGACGACCCTGCTGCAGCGACCGCTGCTGCGCGCCTATCGCAACCTGTCCCTCGCGCTCGAGGCAGCGACCGGGATCGAGACATCGTCGGGTCAGGCTCGACGATGGTTGAACCTGTTGTCGGCGCGCGATACCCGCGTCGATCTCTGGTATTCCGAGTCCGATCCCGGCTGGGCGGAGCTCACCCAGCACTTCACGCTGAAGGATCTCCAGCTGCGCGGTCTGCCGCGCATCCGGGTGGCCGTGATTCCCGACGCGGACCACTCCTTGCACGATCATGCCGCCAGACGACACTTCATGGAACAGGTGTGTTCGCTTCTGGAAGACTCCCGAACCGGAACCGCTCATGGCGCGAGCGCGAGCCTGCTGTCGGTCGAGGTGTCGGCTCCGCAACACGACCGTGTGCCCGACAGCGCAATGCAGCTGCACGTTGCCGGCCTGATCGACGAGGCCGGCGCGATCGGGCGCACGCCCGTTCAGCTGTGATCGATGGCCAGTGCCGCATGGATGAGGGCGAGGTGGCTGAGCGCCTGCGGCATGTTCCCCAACATCGCGCCTGACGCCGGATCCTGCTGCTCGTTGAGCAGGCCCAGATTGCAGCCGGTTACCGCAAGCATCGCGTCCATCTGCTTGATGGCGGCGTCCCGATCGTCGAGAAGCGCGTAGGCCTCGACCAGCCAGAAGCCGCAGGCGAGGAAGGTGCCCTCCTCGGCCTGCATCCCGGAGTATCGGTAGACCAGGGGTTCCTGGCCCAGCTCGCGTCGGATTGCCTCGCGCGTCAGCATCAGCCGGTCACGCCGGACGAAACCGAACCGCGTCACCAGGAGAAGGGCCGCATCGAGCTTCTCGGTTCCGGGATGCAGCGTGTAGGACTGCTTGGCTTCGGACCAGCAATGCGTGTCGACCCAGTCGCGGATGTGGTCGCGCTCGCGGCTCCAGCGGTCGCGTCTGCTGCCGTCGATCTGTCCGGACGCGGCCAGCCCGACCGCCCGGTCGAGCGCGGTCCAGCAGCCGAGCTTCGACATCGTGTAGTGTTCCTGCTGCTCCAGCTCCCAGATGCCCGCATCGCGTCGCCGCCAGAAATCCGCGCACTCGTCGGCGAGCCCGGCCAGCAGGCGTCGCGTCGTCAGGTCCATCACGTGGCCGCTTTCCACGAACAGCGCCGCCGCCTCCAGGATGTCCCCATAGATGCCAAGCTGCAGCTGCTCGCGCGCCTTGTTGCCGTGCAGGACCGGGGTGCTGTCGCGATAGCCGGGAAGATCGAGTGTCCGCTGTTCCGGCGCCAGGCTGCCATCCAGGCTGTACATCGTGCGCAGGCCGTCATGACGCCGGATCGTCGCGGTCATCCACGAGAAGGCCGCCTTGGCTTCCTCGACGGCGCCGATGCGCATGAAGGCCTTGATGGTGTAGGCCACGTCGCGGATCCAGGCGTAGCGGTAGTCGTAGTTCTTCTGGCCGCCGATCCGCTCCGGCAGCCCGTTGGTGGCCGCGGCCGCGATGGCGCCGGTCGGTGAATACAGCAGCAGCTTGAGGGCAAGCGCGCTGCGTCGGACGGCCGACGCATAGGGCCCAGAGATGCGCAGGTTCCCGCTCCACTCCCGCCAGGCCTGATCGGACCGGTCGATCCGGTGATCGATGGCCTCCAGCGGCGGCAGCATCAGCGGTTCGTCGGCCGAGGCCAGAAGAGCGACGACGCTGTGCGAGCCGAGATGGGTGGTTATGCGCGCGAGCAGTCTCCCGTCCTGCTCGACCAGTCGTTCGACATCGTCGCTGGCACGGAACGCGGCTAGAATGCCGTCGATGTGGAGAACCCGGCCGTGCGGGCTGACCTCGTGCCAGGGTGTCGCCTGCTCGAGCCGACGGCCGGGCCTGAGCTCGATCCCGAAGACGACGCTGCCGTCGAGACCGTCCACGCGTTGGGCGAGCTCGCTCCAGGGCAGCCTGCCGGAGATGCCGCTGTTCAGGGACGACGTCACCCGTGCACGCCCTGATGCGGTGGTGAAGAGCTGCTCCAGCACGTTGCTGTCGGGCCGGTAGCAGCGGCTGACCTCGAAGGGCTGATCCGGGGTCATCGAGAAGCGTCCACCGGCGTCCCCGGCAAGCAGGCGGTCCAGGAACGGCACGCTGTCCAGGCCCGGCAGGCACCACCAGTCGATCGAGCCGTCGGCGCCCATGAGCGCCACGCTCCGGCCATCCCCGAGCGCTGCATAGTCCTCAAGAGGTAGACAACCTTGCACTCGTCTCGACGTCACGGCGGCCCCTTATGTCTTCCCGAACCCGAACGCCCTGATCCGGCCTGCGTTCGCGACGCCATCTCGATGCGGTCCGGATCACGCCGGCGACATGCGGCCCGCGAGCCCGAGCCTGCAGCGTGCCGGCTTGCGGGAAAGGTCGATGTCGGTCGACGCCGCGCGTCTGAGCGACGGATCGCCGAGCCGGCCCTGACGCACCAGCGCCGGTCGACTGCAGCACGTCCGGCATCCGCATGACGCGGCTGCCGAAGGCTGCCTGACGGTGATCCGGTGTCCTGGCCGTGCCGCGGCCATGTTCCCAGCGGCATCGATGATGGATCGGATGGGATCTCTGCTTCACGACAGCCGGGCCTGCCGAAAAATGCGCGGCCCCATCATCCATCATCTCGCCGATGTGCTGTTGGATACTGCAACGAACATGAACCACCACGAACGGCACGCCGTTGCCCGATTGGCGCGACAGAGCGCAGATAGAGGGACGAAATGGCTGATCAAGAACTCAAGATGATGGTTGCACAGGGCCTGCAGGCATTGAAGGCAGGCGGTGAAGTCGCAAAGAAGGCCACTGCGGATATCGAGGGCGATGCAACCCATCAGGATCTGAAGTCCGCTTTGCAGGCGGGAAACAAGACCGCCGAGACCTGGGCGCAGCGCATCAATCAGGCGTTGCAGGAATCCGGCGGCGGAGACGATGTCGGCAATCCCATTCTCGAAGCTCACTTCCAGGTCAGCAAGCTGATCCGTCAGAAGGCGCCCGACGATACGAGCCGTGACCTCGGCATCGTCGCCGCCGGTCAGCTTGCCCTGCACTACTGGATCGCATCATTCGGAACGTTGGGCAATTATGCCGCGAAGCTCGGATTGAGCCAGACCGAGCAGGCGATGCGGCTGTCGCTTGAGGAAGCCAGGCAGGCCGATCAGCAGCATACCGCGCTCGCGGAGAAGATGCTGAACGCCAACGGGTAACTGCTATCGGGTCGGCGGCGCTTCCGGCATGATCATGCCGGAAGCGCCGTTCGTCCATTCAACGCCTTGCCTGGTTGCGATGCACTCGAACGGCCGGATGGCGGAACAGCCCTCGGCGGCATCGCCTACCGGCTCGGCAACCACACGCATCGCCGCATTCAACAAGTGCCGGCCTGCAGCTTGCGGTTGTGCGGACGGTTGACGTGGATCATAATGAGTCGATGAGCCTCGGCTGATCGTGGTGCGGCGGTTCGACCGCCGCGTTAGCAGGACCCGCGCCACATGCGGCCGGTCTAGATGCCGCCACCGAGCATTTCCGGTGCCAATATCTGGCGGACAGGCGGTTGCAGCGGACACGGACTGCAACCGACTTGATGGACGATCAGCGTGATCATAAATCAAGTAGCATCTCACAATCGCATCTTCAATCTTTGGTTGCAGTGTCGCAAAATCTACACAATTAATCCATCGTGAAACTGTGATCGCTAGGCTATGCTGATGCCAGTGGATCGCGGTCGTCTGTCTTGTGGCTGCTGCTCATTCCATCAGTCCACCGTCGGATGGGACTCGATGCAGATCTTCGGAACGATGCCGCTTTTCGGCGATGGGTTCGATGTCGTCGGCGTCGCAGCTCTCGCCGCCAGCCGGCCTGATCGTGATGCGGGTTGGCGTGACGACCAGTCCCTGGCGGCTTCCGGCCCGGCAGTCCCTTGACCATCGATCCACCAGCCATCCCTGTGCCGTTACTGGATGCCCGCGTCACGTGCGATCGGTCCGCTCATGCTGCGGTCGCCCGTGATTGACGGTCTCGGCTCGGCCCTTGGCGACAAGCCACGAGGTGACGCCGGTTCTCGGGCGCCACCGGGATCAACGTGTTCGGTCGGAGCCGTCGCGTGCGCCGGCTGCAACTGGCGGCCCTGTTGCTGTCGGTAGTGTCTGCGGCTTGGGAAACATCCAGTTGGTTTCCGGCGTCGTCAGCGCAGCAGCCTGGACAGGATGCCGCAATCGACATCCTGGTCTTCAACTTTCGAGATCTGGTCGTAACGTGATTTGGAGAGCGACGCCGTGCTGGCTTACGCGGGAACAGAGATTCGCGGCTACTTTCACGAGGGCACGTCCGACTACCTGCTCGTCACGTTCTCAGAGCTGCATCACGAGCGGCTGGGCGAAGGTCACTACTTCCTGAAGCAGCTGGTCACGACGGCAGACATCTCATGCGTCGGCGTCATCAACACCGTCAAAGGGTTCTATCTGTCGCCGGAGATGGACGAGATCTACCGGCTTGTCGACAAGGCGCGCGGCGGCCGGAAGGTCATCGTGTTCGGCCAGTCGATGGGAGGCTATGGCGCCATCAAGCATTCCGCCCGCCTGAAGGCGGACTACGTGATCGCCTGCTCTCCGTTCTATTCGCTGGACGAGGACGAGCTTGAGTTTCCGAGCGAGCG
>CAXTZG010000125.1:0-2659 GCA_964248625.1 uncultured Acetobacteraceae bacterium
GGCGAACAGGCACATGCCGGTGCCGTCGTGGAACAGGATCTTGAGCATCCCGGCAAACCACACACCATTCAGCATACCGATCGCGCTTGGTCGAAGTCGTGTACCGCTGGCACCCACTGCATGGAGAGCGACTGCGGCTCTACCAGCGCTCGGGACGGGGCGGTCGTGAGATTTTCTATCTAGAGGCCCGCGCCGGCATCTCGCGTGAGGTCCCGGCCTGGATGTGCGATGTCGCCACCTGCGCGGCGATGGTGTCTGGCCCTGCCGAGGTTGGCGTGGAGGCGCTGATCGAGCTGCGGGCCTTGCTCGCGGCGCGTGCGGCAGACTCGGCACACGCGTCAGCATCTGACCTCCCCACCCCAGAGGAGGCCGCCGATGCCACGCCCACGCCCGATGCAGCTCATGCTGGCGCTGGAGCGCCAAAGCCCGCCTTGCCCGGTAGCGCAGAACCCTGCCGACCTGGTTCAGGCCCTGGCCGACTTGCTGCTCGAAGCGCTCGGCACCCGTGCGGCCTCAACGCTGTCTGGACAGGAGGCCAGCGATGAGCCCCAAGATCACGCCTGACCATCTCCGCCGCAGTGCCGTGGTTTATGTCCGCCAATCCACGCTGACGCAGGTAATGGAAAACACCGAAAGCCAACGGCGCCAGTATGGCATGGCCGAAACGGCGCGCTCGCTCGGATTTGCGACTGTGACGGTGATCGACGACGACCTCGGCCGGTCCGGCTCGGGGGCGGTGGAACGCCCCGGGTTCCAGAAGCTAGTCGCTGGCGTGTGCGCCGGCACGGTTGGGGCGGTGTTCTGCATCGAGGCATCGCGCCTGGCCCGCAACGGCCGCGATTGGCATCACCTCATCGATTTGTGTGCGCTGGTGGGGACGCTGGTGGTCGATCCGGACGGGACCTACGATCCACGGATGGTCAACGACCGCCTGCTGCTCGGCCTCAAGGGCACGATGTCCGAATACGAGCTGAGCCTGTTGCGCCAACGTGGCCTGGCGGCGAGGGATACCAAGGCCCGGCGTGGCGAATTGCGCTTTGCCCTGCCGCCTGGCTACTGCTGGACCGAGCTGGGACAGATCGAGGTCGATCCTGACGAGCGTATCGCGGACGCCGTCCGGCTGGTGCTGCGCAAGTTCGAGGAGCTGGGCAGCGCCCGCCAGGTCATGCTGTGGTTGCAGGACGCGGGGCTCAAGCTCCCGGCCATGCGCCGCAACGCCCAGGTCTGCAGGATGGAATGGCGTCCCGCGGCGTACCACACCGTGCTGCAGATCCTGCGTCATCCGGTCTACGCCGGCGCCTACGTGTTCGGCCGGACTGCCGATCGCACGCGCATCGTGGAGGGGCGAGCACGCAAGACCACCGGTCACAGCAAGCCACGCGCGGCGTGGAACGTGCTGCTGCGCGACCACCATCAGGGTTACATCACCTGGGAGCAGTTCGAGGCCAACCAGCAGCTGATCTCGGAGAACGCCCACATGCAGAAGCGTACGGAGCGGAAATCAGCGCGTGGTGGCCGTGCCTTGCTGACCGGCCTGATCCGATGCGGGCGCTGTGGCCGAACCATGCGGGTGTTCTACGGGTCGAGATCCGGTCACTCGCATCGCTACCAGTGCCGGGGCGACGACAGCCATGTCGGCGGTTGGCTGTGCATCGGCATTGGCGGTCTCCGGGTTGATCGCGCCGTGGTCGCGCAGATCGTCGAAGCGGTGTCCGATCGCGCGGTGGAGGCTGCGATCCAGGCGGCTGGTTATGTCGCGCGGGCAGACGATGACAAGCGCCAGGCCATCGGCCGGGAGCTCGAGGACGCGCGCTACGAGGCGTCACTTGCCGCGCGGCGGTATGAGGCGGTGGATCCGGCCAAGCGCTTGGTCGCGCGCGAACTAGAAAGCCGGTGGAACGCGGCGCTGGAGCGCGTGGCCGACCTGGAAAGCCGTGTGGCTCAGCACGATGCAGCCGCCCTCCGGCGGCCAGTGGTCGACCAGGCGGCCCTGCTGTCGCTGGCGCGCGACCTGCCCGCGGCGTGGAACGCGTCCGGCACGGACATCCGGACCAAGCAGCGCATCACCCACATCCTGATCCGCGAGGTGCTGCTCGACCTCGATGACGCGACCAACGAGGCGGTGGTCACGATCCATTGGACTGGTGGCTGCCACACCGAGTTGCGGGTCTCGCGCGTCCGCTGCGGTCGCTACCCGGCGGACCGTCAGACCAGCCCGGTCGAGGTCATCCGGAAGCTCGGTGGCCAGTGGCCGGATCGTGAGGTGGCAACGACGATGAACCGGATGCGGTGCAAGCCGGCTGACGGCAACGCGTGGACCACCGTGCGGGTCAGGGAAATGCGCGAGCGGCTGGGCATCGAACCGTTCGACCCCGCCGCGCCCAGGGTCGAGATGGTCAGCGCCGACGAGACCGCCGTGCGGCTCGGCATTTGCGTCGGCTCGGTCCAGAAGCTCATCCGTGAGGGTGCCCTGCCGGCAACCCAGCTCATGCACTCCGCGCCGTGGCAGATCCCCGTCCACGCACTCAGCTCAGACACCGTCCGCACAGGCGTGCAGGCCATAATCCGACGGCGACCCAGCAACTACAGGCGCATGCAGGACAATACGACGCTAAAACTGCCCGGCATCTGACCAGGAGAACGCACAATGTCACAAGGT
>CAXTZG010000125.1:2669-5564 GCA_964248625.1 uncultured Acetobacteraceae bacterium
TGGCTAAGGTGGAGTTGCGAGACTTCAACCTGACCGGAGAACCCGATGACCGAGGACAGACTACCGCTGGCCGAGCTGCTGGCAGAAGCTGGAGACGGCGATTTCCTGCGTAATGTCCCGGAGGCTACCCGAGACCGGCCGCTGCGACAGCGACTTCCTGATTTTTGACGGCTGCCGCCTGTCCCGGCTAGACGCACGCTCGGCAGGCACCAAGGCGGTGGCCAGCGCTTCCTGCGCCGCATTCTTCGGCCCCGCGCTACGCTGCGACTTCACAGCCTGCAGCTCGGCGGCTTCCTGCGCGGCTCGAGCGGCGCCCGCCTGCGCAAGCCCGTGCACGGTACGACCTAGCTCGCCGTCCCGCCGCCCCGGTGAAGGCCATATTCGAGATCGCGTGGATCAGCGCCGTCACCCTCAACCTCACCCACGTCGCCGCAACGCCTTGACAGGCATCCGTATTGAACCGCCACGGGACGGGTCACAATCCGGTCGCGCCGGGAGCGCTGCCGGACGCCGATGAGAGGGTTGACGCCGCTGCCTGGCTCGTCCCGGCCGCCGGACCCGTCCCGAGCAGGCGGTCCGCGTTCCCGTGCGCGAGCTTGTCCCGGTCGGCGGGCGATAACGGCACCATGTCAAGGAACGCCCGTCGTTGCTCCATCGACGCGAACGGATGGTCCACGGAGAACAGCATCCGGTTCAGTCCGAAGGTGAACAGGGCGGCCATGAAGCACGGCAGGTCGAAGAAGCCGCTGGTGGTAATCCAGAGCTGGTCGAGCAGGGTCCGGCTCACCGTGCGGGTCAGGCGGCCGTCGTCGACCGCGCGCTTGAACGACCGGTCGCAGCGCGCCAGCATCGCCGGCAGCCCCTCGCCCATGTGGCCGACGATGAGGCGCAGGCGCGGATGCCGGGTCCAGCGCCCCGGACACCACGAGCCGCAACATGTGCAGCGCCGTTTTCGCGCGCCAGCCCCAACCGCCGGTCGACAGGCTCGTGCCGAGATCGCTGTCCAGCCCGCTGTAGTATACTTCGTACACCGGCCGCGGAGGCGGGCTCGGGTGCAGGTAGAGCGGGATGTCCAGCGCCTCGGCCCTGTCGAGCAGCGGCGCGAAGTCGGGATGATCCAGGAACCGGCTTGCCGACAGGCCGTGGATCATGGCGCCCGGGAACGTCAGCTCACCCGTCGCCCGTTCCAACTCCCGGGCCGCGGCCTCTGGATCGGTCGTGGGCAGCCAGGCGAAGCCGTGGAACCGCGTGGGATGCCGCTCGACCAGCTCGGCCAGGGTGAAGCAGACGTCAAACGCCTACGTGCTGACGTTCCCGGTCAGGGCGGTGGCGCCAAATGGCTGCCGTATCAAGCTGTTGCAAAGGGCATTACTTTCTGACAGGTCAGCAGGTAACACCGGCTGCCGCTTTGGCCAAGAAGAGGGTGACAGAAAGATTCCACCTGTAACAGCTAGCGATCGGGTGACGGCCTTGGCTGCTCTGGAAGCGGTGCGGGTGGCGCGTGAAGCGGCCATGACGAAGTTCCTCACAATGTTCCTCGCGATCTGGTCAAGCACACGATTGGTGGGCGTTTCTGCTGTGCTCCTGGACGTGCCGAGGCGGACTGCGGTCATCGGACTGTCAGTATTCTTGCGCGGAGCGGGGGTCATCGTGCTGCCGGGGATGACGCACATCGTACGTGTGGTCGTGTAGTGAGCATTTCAGGCACAGGCCCTTACGTTGGGCAAGTTGCTACGCGATCCACGATCCCGTCGGCATTGAGCGACCCCAACCGAGCCTACATGGCTCGATCTCTGCACTTCGCCCGACAGGCTCTGTCGACAAGCGTCCAGGTCGGGTTCGCTAACTGGTATTCGATCGCAATCGCTGGCGATGCAGCAGTTCCGGCTACGGCGTCGATCCGTGCTTCAATTGAATATCCAGCCGGTCGATTTCACTGCTTGAAGTTCTCAGGCAGTCGGAGTGGCACCATCGCTCCTGGACATACCCTCTTCTCGGATCCGGTGGCCGTTCAAATCCCGAACTGTGCTGCGTTTTGGATACGTCACCACTTCACCAATCCCAGCGGCATCCCCTACATCCCCGTGGCGTCGCCTCTTGACGCCATGATCATAGACGCTGCCGGAACGCCAGACTTGACGATGGGCGGGACGATGATGCCCGGCGCGTCGGTCTATGCAGCACCCGTCGCGATCATAGCCCCAACCACGAGACCGTCCGCGATGCTGGTCGGCGATAGCCGACTTTTCGGCGCTTTCGACAGGATCGACGATGCAACCGGAGATCGTGGCGACCTCTGCCGTTTTCTCGGGCCGGGCTACGCCTATATTCAGCTGGGCGTCTCGGGCGATACGCTGGCTGGTTTCCTTGCCAACAGTATCATGCGGCAGTCCCTGTTCCGCTACTGCTCGTTCATGATCAGTGAGGGTGGGGTCAACGACATCGCCTCGGATGCTGCAGCTCTGCTGGTGGCTGAACTTCGTTCCAAGGTGGCTGCACTGTTCACCCACGGCCCGGTATATGGAACCACCGCCTACCCGATTACGACTTCGACCGATGGTTGGGCTACCATGACAAACCAGATGGTCCCCGCAAGTGGCGAGCAACTCGCGGCGTTCAACGCTCTAGTCCGGGCAGGCATCGCAGGCGAACTCAACCACATCGACATCTCTGACGCGGTCGACCCGGGACGCACTAGGAAGTGGTCGGTAACGGGTGTGGAAAATGGCTTCACAGAAGATGGGCTGCATACAAATTCAGCAGGCGCACTGCTGATTAAACGAAGCTCGATTTGGAACGGCCTGACCTTTGGATCGCGATAGTGACAAAACCCTGACATCATACCGAGACACTCTAGGCCCGAGTCGCACCGTGCCCCTGCGTTCCAGCCGTCAT
>CAXTZG010000125.1:5614-8382 GCA_964248625.1 uncultured Acetobacteraceae bacterium
GCTGACGCGCCATATGGGCCTCGAACGCACCTCGGCTGAAGTTACGTCGAAGCACAAGTTGATCCTGCGCATCAATGCCATGCACCGTGAACACCGACTTAGACGTGTCCACAGCAATCCGCTTAAGCTCCATCTGGGCGGCTCCCTCGTTTGACCTTCAACAGCCAAACACTGGCACGCTTCGCGATGCCGTGGAGCCGTCCACCCCAACAATGCCGATCTACATACAGCCCCGGCGATGCCCCCAGCGATGCGCTGGCCGGCGGTGTCCGCCATCGGCACGTTGTAGTGGTTCCCGTCCAGGTCGGTGTTGAGCTGGCCGTCACCGGACTTGCGGCCCTGGTGAGGTCGTTTACGCCCCTCGCGAGCGGCGTGGTGGTTAGATCCGCCAGGCCTGTCAGGCCGTCCAGGGCGCCCCGAGTGATTGCTCCTGCCCAATTGGCGGCGCTGTTCGGGTGCTGGTCGTCCAGGACTGCGCCGTTCGGAAGCATGGCCGGCTGTCCGTCGAATTGATCAAATGGGTTCGGCTGCCGTCCCGCTGGCGCCGCTGGCGGCTGTCCGTCGAACTGGTCGAATGGGTTGGGTGCTGGTGTTGGCAAAGTTCGTGCTCCAGACACGCGAAAGGCTGCTCTAGGCGGCCCTTCATGGTCAGTTCAGGTGGTGGCTTGTGTGGTGTGCAGGTGCCGGAAAGTGCCGCTATGCGGTCACCACGGCGGCGTATCGTCGTCCGGGTTGGCGGGCTTGTCGGTCCAGCCAGGCGGTAGATACGGCGCGGCGGCCGGGGCTGTCTGCGGTTCGTTGGCGAGGTCTACTGGCGGCGCCGAACGCGGCGCTGAGATGGCCGAAGGAGCCTTCGCTTTCGACGGCTTCAGCGAGCCGGCGGCATCAAAGGCCTTGCGGACCGGCGCTGCGGCTGCTGGAGGCCCCTGAACGACAACTGAACCGGACGCGTAGATGTTGGCGATGGCGCCGTTGTCGAGCCGCAGCTGCGTCCCGTGGGCAATGTCCCGATGCTCGTTAATGCCAATATCTGCGGCGTCCAGGATGGCGACGGCACGGGCTAGCGGTGTGGTGTCGGTCATGTGCTCGACACTACCGCGTCTGGCGCTGTGGCGCTGACCGGCGGGGCTGCCTGATCACTGGTGCGCTTCTTGCCGGGCCTGGTTGTGCTGCGCGTTGAAGGCTTCAAGGGCGCGCCGGATGACCGTGAGGCGGCCGACGAATGGACCGCCGCTTGGTCCAGCAATGGCTTCCGCCGCTGTGTCCAGAGCAGCGATGTCGCGTTCCTGTTGTCGGAGATTAAGCTGTCTCGTCACGGTTGTGGGTTCCTGTTGAGTTCTCAGGGCGCTTTGAGCGCGCATAAGAACAGGGTGATGGATAGCCCGTTGGGACTAGGGATGAAGCGTTGAGCTGACCACCGGCCGCTGCCACCGCACGTCGGCGGTTCGTTGTTCGAGAGTGCAGCTTTTCAGGAACTCTCTGATCTTGCCGGCTTTTCGGGTGCCTGCTCTCGAGTTCCAGTATTGCAAAGCGTTGTCAGTGGGTTACGCTCTGTCCCGCTCTAGTTCAGGGCTTGGCTGCTCTCGCGCTGATCGGCCTCAACCAACGCAGCGGCAATGTCGAACAAGCCGGCCGCCAGCTGTTCCCGAACGGTGTCCAAGTCGGGGAAGAGGCCGATGAACGGTTCTGCTTGACCAACGGAGATGGCGAGCAAGATCCCCTCACGGTGGCGGGCGACGTAAGGGAAGAACTGCGCCGCCGGCAGTATGAGGAAGAACGCCCGGCCGCCCCGGCTGACCACGATGCGCGCGGCGTGATGCTGCTCTGCTGCGAGGGCCTCGAACGGCTCGATCTCGGCTGCCGTGAACGGCTCGCCAGGGGGCTCTTCAGAGCGGTCCAGGAGCGCTAGGGCGGCACCTACTAGCTGTAGCTCAGGGTCCAGCTCGGGCCGCGGCCTGACTGCGTCCTGCGCTCGGAGCGTCTTGGCTTGATCCGTCATGGATGGGCCCTCCGCTGGCCGTGATTTGGCGCGCACGCTGTAGGAGACTCAGAGCGGCCCGCTGAGTGACCTTCGTCTGTCTCCGGTAGAGGTGACCGGAGGGGGCTTGAAGAGGCCCATACGGGCCGGAAAACGACTCCTGCAGGGGATTTTTCGAGACGTGAAAGAGCGTCGCCAGAAAAGTAATACTGGATCACTGAAGGCTGCCCAAATTGACAGGAACGGGACGGGCAGCCCCCCGACTGCCCGCCCGCCCGTCATGCGCCCGGTCATCCCACTCCAACCATGGCGTAGACCGTGGTTGAGTCCCCCCGTCGCGCATCCTGCTCCGCTGGTGTCAGCCTGCCCGCACTAGTCAGCCAGTGCTGCCCCCCAGCTATTCATTCGTTCCTGTAGGCTGCTCAAGGCCTCTTGAAGGTCCCTGCGGATGGCCCGCACGGCCTCTTCCGTGGTCCCGAACAAGCCCAGCGCACGCTCGACCTGCTCGCCGTCCTCATCCGGCTCTGCATCCAGTCAGGACAAGGAGAACTGCCGGCTCGGCTCGCGGTGCAATCCATAGTGCCCGACCGGGACGCCGCCGACCTGGCAGAAAAGGAGGCTGTCATGGTCCTGACCTGCAATGGCGATCTCATCGGTCACGAAGCTGAACCAGCCAGCCGGAAGCAGTTTGGCAGCGTCTCGCTTGGCCTGCCTGATCAGCAGCGGCGTCATGCTGGTGTCAGTCGGTGTCGGCAGGGCGACCACGTTGTTGCGCGGACGGGCCGAGGCT
>CAXTZG010000125.1:8392-8693 GCA_964248625.1 uncultured Acetobacteraceae bacterium
GTGTGGCTATCGTGGCAAGAGCTGTGCACATGGGTGCATTCTATCGTGCGGTGAGGGCGGGTGTTGTTTGCAGCAACACTCGCTCCGGTTGAGTTTAATCGGGTTCTTCAGGCGCCGTGAAGGGTCTTTGACGGATCAAGAAAGAGACGTTCAGGCGGCCTTCGTAGTCCCGCCGCCGGCCTGCTCCAGGCACCGGTAGACGCTCATCCGGCTCATCCCGAGCCGCTTGGCGATCTCCGTCGGGCTGATGCCTGCCGCCTTCAGCTCCGCTACGTCGGCCGCTTGGTTCCGTGCGGTCGGC
>CAXTZG010000125.1:8723-8929 GCA_964248625.1 uncultured Acetobacteraceae bacterium
GATCCCCTCGCGTTGCCGCTCCAGCATCAGGTCACGCTCGAACGTGGCGATGGCCGCCAGCATGGTCAGGAGGAGCTTGCCTGTCGCGGTCCGGGTGTCGACCGGCTGCCCGCCCATGGACTGGACGATCAGTGCCACGCCCTTCGCCTCCAGCTTCTGGACGATGCCCAGCAGGTCGGCGGTAGACCGGGCCAGCCTGTCCGGCT
>CAXTZG010000126.1:0-5045 GCA_964248625.1 uncultured Acetobacteraceae bacterium
GCCTGGCGGCGATGTCGCTGCCGGCCTCGCTGCTGCTCGGTCACGCCGACCGGGCGGCCGCACCATCGATCCAGGCCGCCCCGACCGCTCGTTGATGTCTCCCCGGTAGTCCCGGCACCAGTGAATGGCGCGGCGCGGCGCCGCCGGCACCCGCCTATCCAGGCCGTGCCGCCCTCAGCCGGCCGCGTGCGACCGGCTCAGCATCGCCTGCATGTCGGCTCGGGCGGCGGGAAGGTTCTGGACGTAGTCCTCGGCCACCAGCGACAGCGTCTGCACCGAGATGGCGTGCTGCATGTCGCTGTCCTGCCATCTGCCGTGCTTGGACAGCGCGAACACCAGCAACCGGCCGATCCGCCCGGCCATCGACTGCTCGGCCAGCCGCAGCGCGTGGCGGCGGACCGCCTCCCCGTCCGCCGCCCAGGCGAATTCGGCTTCCAGCAGCTGCTGCATCTCGGCCACGACCGGATACAGCCCGTTCAGGAACAGCTGGTGGGTTTCCGGGTAGTAGCGGCCGGCCCAGTCGGCGACCCCCCGCGCCTCGATCTCGTCCCGGTTGCGCAGCAGCAGGATCTCCGGCGGCGGCTCGAAGTCCATGTCGTCCGGCGGGTCGGATGGCTGGTGCGGCTCCGGCGCCGCATCGGCCGCCTGACCGGCCTCCTGCGGGCTCGGCGCCCCGGATCCGGCCGCTGTCGGCAAGACGCGCTGTCGGCGCCTGACCCGGAGGGCGCGCAGCAGCCGGCCGAGATCGGCATAGACCTCGTCCGACACCTGGGCTGCCGGCGCCTGGCGGTCGATGATCTCGATCAGCCAGTCCGGCCGGTTCAGGTGGACGGCTTCGGCGAAGTGCCGGCAGATCACCTGCGCCTGGTCGGCGCCGGCGTAGCGCAGGAACTGGCGGTAGCCGTCGGGAACGATGCCGTAGCCGTCGGGGATCTCGATGAACACCGAGATCGAGCGCGCCGCGAACGGCACCCCGAAGATCGGCGCCATGTGCAGCCACTGCTGCCAGCGATGCACGTCGTACAGCTCGTCCTTGTAGATCAGGCCGGCGGCGCCGTGCACCGGGAACAGCGCGCCGCGTCCGGCCTGGCTCAGGCCGGGCGTGTCCGGCAGCGGCGCGTCAAGGACGTAGTGCAGGACCACCCCGTCCGGCAGCGTGACCGAGGCGGACCGGCTGTAGTCGCGCGGGATGCGCTCGGCGAGCGGCTCGAACCGGCGTCCGCCCTGCGTGTCGAGCAGCAGCTCGACGCCGTCCTCGATGCGGTGGAACCGGTGGGCCAACTCCTCGGCCAGCCAATGCGCCGGCATGGCGGGTTCGCCGCGATACGGGTCGCGCAGCGTGTCCTGCTCGGCCGCGTTGCCGAACAGCACCACCTCGGTCCAGTCGTAGAACAGCTCGCGGCCTTCCGCGACCGCGTCCGCCGTCGCATCCAGCACGTCCTGCCAGGTGCCGTCCGGTGCTGCGCGTCGCAACCGGCCGTAAACGCCGTCGCGCCAGCCCAGCAGCACCTCGTGCACGACGCCCGCGTGGCAGGAGCGGTAGCGCAGCCCGTGCCGGTTCGACGGCAGCGAGGCGACCTTGGCGCCCATGCCGAAATTCTGGTCGAGCCGGTGCTCCTTGCGGATCGAGGAGGCGATGTCGCACATGCCGAACAGCTCGCCCGCATCCATGCCGCGGCCGGTGTTCCAGATCGCGAGCTTCGGCACGCCGTCGATCGGAATGGCTGACAGACGGACCTGCCGGGCGCCGGCGGGCGCCGTCGCCGCCGCCTCAAGCGCGTTGCGAACCAGCTCGCGCAGCATCATCAGCTTCGGGCAGCGCTCGATCATGCTGGCGACGAGGAAGCTCTCGTCGCCGACGCGAAGCTGGGTGACCTGGGCCGCCATCGGCGCCGTCAGGCGACGACCAGGGGCAGCTGCTCCATCCCCGGCACCGTCACCAGCCCCTTGTCGGTGATGCGGATGTCGGGGATCACCGACAGCGGGATCAGGTTGAAGCCCATGTAGGGCATCGTGCAGCCCTGCGCGTCCCAGGCCTGCTTCAGCCGCATCGTCTCGGCGGCGACCTCGGTCGCGCGCCGGTCCGACAGCAGCCCCGCGATCGGCAGCGCCACCTGCGCGCGGACCCGGCCGCCGCCCACCACCACGACGCCGCCGCCGAGGCCGCGGATCGTTTCCACCGCCAGCCGCATCGAGGCCTCGTCGCGGCCGGCGACGACGATGTTGTGCGCGTCATGGCCGACCGAGCTGGCAACGGCGCCTTCCACGAGGCCGAACCCCTGCAGCAGCCCGCGCGCGGCCTCGCCGCCCTGGCCGTGCCGCTCGATCACGCTGATGAAGCACAATCCGTGCGCGTCCAGATGCACGGTCCAGTCGGCGGCCGGCTTCAGCGCCACCACCTCGTGCCTGAGTGCGATGTCCGACGGGCTCTCGGTCCGGATCACGTTGACCCGGCACCTGCCCTTCGGCAGCGGCGGCACCAGGCGCGGGATCTCGGCCAGCTTCACGGTGCGAAAGGCGGCGTTTGGATAGCGGTAGCGACCGGTCTCGAGCTGGCGCTCCAGCAGCGGCGTGACCTGCCGGTTCTCCACCATCAGCGCGCCGCCGTACCAGGTGTGCTGCACCGCCATCGCATCGTCGAGCAGCACCAGGTCGGCGCGCCGGCCGCCGCCCAGCCCGCCGATCTCGCCGTCCATGCCGTAGCGCATCGCCGGATGCAGCGAGCCGAGGCTCCAGGCGCGCGGCGCCGGCAGGCCGGCCGCGATCGCCTGGCGCACCACCCAGTCCAGGCCGAAGGCGAACAGGTCGCACGCGTCGCGGTCGTCGGTGCAGACGCAGACCCGCTTGGCCTCGGCGCCGAGCTCCGTCACGGCGCGCACCGCCTCGGGCAGGCTGTGCCAGGGAGTGCCGGGCGGACCGCCGCGCAGGAACACCCACAGCCCGGCCTCGATCATGTCGTCCGCGATCTCGCGCGTCACCGCCTCGTGCGTGTCGGTGATGCCGCTCGCCGCGTAGGCCGCCACGAACTCCCGCCCATAGACATGGCCGCTGACCGGCAGGCGGCGGCGCAGCGCCTCGGCGATGATGCCGTGGCTGCGCGCGTCGCCGTCGCAGACCGCCACGAAGTCCATCTTCTCGCCGAGCGCCACGGCTTCCGGCCAGCGGTCGAACAGGGCCGCGATCTTGGCGGCCGTGAGGTCGCCGCCGGCGGTCTCGAAGCGGGCCGAGGTCGCCGGCACCGTGCTCGGCACCGTCAGGAAGACGTTGAGCGGCGCTGCCCGCGCATCCTCCAGCATCCATTCGACGCCGGCCACGTCCGCCACGTTGGCGATCTCGTGGCTGTCGCAGAAGATCGTGGTGGTGCCGTTGAGCAGAGCCGCTTCCGCATAGGCGCAGGCGGTCATCATGCTGCTCTCGATATGCAGGTGCGGATCGACCAGGCCGGGGGCGATGATGCCGCCCTGCACGTCGGTGACCCGGCCGGGCTCCAGGCCGCCGGCGCGTGCGGCGCCGGCCGGCTTCATCGTGGCGACGCGGCCGCGATGCACCCACAGCTCGCGGTCGGGCAGCAGGCGCTCGGAGTAGGTCGACAGCACGCGGGCGCCGGTGACCACCAGCTCAGGCGCCGTCCGGCCCGACGCGACGGCGGCCAGCTCGCGCGTCACCTGGTGCAGCGGCGGGACGGAGAAGCGGGTCAGGCTGCGGTCGCTGGTCATGAGGTCATGCTACCACCGGGCCGGACAACGAAAGCAAGCGGCGCGCGGCAGCAGCCGGGCGGGTTTTGGGCCACCGGGCGACCTGCTAGGTAGCCTGATGCTGAAGGGTTTCCTGACTGTCGGCGGCTGGACCATGCTCAGCCGCGTCCTGGGCCTGGTCCGCGACCAGCTGCTCGCCGCCATGATGGGGGCAGGCCCCATGCAGGACGCCTACCAGGTGGCGTTCCGGCTGCCGAACCTGTTCCGCAGGCTGTTCGGCGAAGGCGCGTTCAATGCCGCCTTCGTGCCGCTGTTCTCCGGGCTGCTGGCGCGCGAGGGCGCCGAGGTCGCGCGCGGATTCGCCCGCGAGGCGCTCGGCGTGCTGCTGTTCTGGCTGCTCTGCCTGACCATCCTGGGCGAGCTGTTCATGCCGCAGGTGATCCGGGGGATCGCGCCCGGCTTCGGCGCCAACTACCCGCTCGCAGTGTCGCTCGGCCGCATCACCTTCCCCTACGTGCTGCTGATCTGCGCCGCCGCCCTGGTGTCGGGCGTGCTGAACGGGCTGGAGCGGTTCGGGGTCGCTGCGGCGGCGTACGTGCTGTTCAACGTGGTCGGCATCGCCGCCATCCTGTTCCTGACCCCGCACGTGGCCAGCGTGGCGCATGCCGCCGCCTGGGGGATCACCGCGTCGGGCGTGGTGCAGCTCGCCGTGCTGATGTGGGCGGCCAGCCGTGCCGGCATGCCGCTCGGCCTGCCCCGCCCCCGCCTCACGCCCCGCATGCGGCTGCTGATGCGGCGCATGCTGCCGGGCCTGATCGGCAGCGGCATCACCCAGCTCAATCTCGGCATCGACACCATCATCGGCACGCTGCTGCCGGCCGGCAGCGTGTCGCTGATGTATTTCGCCGACCGGGTGAACCAGCTGCCGCTCGGGGTGCTGGGTGCGGCCGCCGGCACCACCCTGCTGCCGGTGCTGACCCGGCAGGTGCAGAACGGCCAGACCGCGGAGGCCGCCCGCACCCAGAACAGCGCCATCGAGTACGCGCTGATCCTGACCATCCCGGCGACGCTCGCCTTGATGGTGCTGGCGGCACCGATCCTGTCGGCGCTGTTCGGCTATGGCCGGTTCACGCCCCGGGACGTGGCGCTGTCGGCGCAGTCGCTGACCGCCTACGCGTTCGGCCTGCCCTTCTTCGTGCTGATCAAGGTGCTGGCGCCCGGCTTCTTCGCGCGCGGCGACATGGTGACGCCGGTGCGGATCGGCATGGCGACGCTGGCCGTCAATCTCTGCCTGAACCTCGCCTTGATGCGGCCGCTGCAGCATGTCGGGCCGCCGCTCGCGACCAGCCT
>CAXTZG010000126.1:5055-6113 GCA_964248625.1 uncultured Acetobacteraceae bacterium
CGCTGGTCAATGCGGCCGTGCTGACGACCCTGCTGCTCCGGCGCGGCTTTCTGCAGCCGGATCGCCGGATGCTGTCACGGCTGCTGCGGATGGGCGTGGCGGCTGCGGCGATGGCGGCGGTGCTGGCACTGCTGTCGCACGGCCCGCTGAGCGGGCTCGAGCAGCGGCACGGGCTGTTCCGGATCTCGCTGCTCGGCCTTCTGGTCGCGACCGGCATGCTGACCTACGCGGTGTGCCTGCAGCTGCTGGGCGTCGTGGAGATGCGCGGTCTGCCGGCCAAGCTCGCCGCCCGGCTGCGGCGCCGCGATGGAGCAAAGCGCGCCGGCTGATCGACGCCGGACCGCTGGCAACCAAATATTGCGCCAGCCAGACATGCTCAGCAATAAACCGTGCTGAATCAGCGACAGCACGGTGTTTTCGGTAACATGGGTGCGGCAGCGGCGCGGTTTTGCGTGAACAGCGAAACGATACCGCCCAAAGAGAACAGGTTCAAAAAGAGCGACAGCTCGCCCCGCAGGATCCGGTCCGGCTCCGCACGACCTGTCAGGCTCGCGACCCTGACCGGAGGACGGGATGGCCCCGCTCGCTGCATCTGCCTCGAACGCCCCGGCGCCAGGCCGGCCGCCATCGCGGCCGGTTCCCGCCCGCCTGCAGCCCGGCATCATGGCGCTGCCGGTCGTGCTCGCCGGCCTGATCGGCTCGCCACTGCCGGCGCGGGCGCAGACGGCGCCGACCGGCGCCAGTCCCGCGGCAAGCGTGAACCCGACGCTGCCGGCCGCACCCGCCACCGCCGCCGCGCCGCCGAAGGACTGGGCCAGCACGATCACCTACGGCGCGCAGGTCGATGCCGGGATCACCGGCAACTTCGACCGTCCGTCCGACGGGCTGAACTACGGCCGGCTGTTCGACGACAAGGCGAACACCGTGCTGCTGAACGGCATCCAGCTCACCGCGACGCGGCCGATCGACCCGACCCTGTCCACGTTCGATTTCGGCTTCATCCTGCAGGGCACCTACGGCTCCGATGCCCGCTACACGCACTATCTCGGCGAGTTCGG
>CAXTZG010000126.1:6125-8774 GCA_964248625.1 uncultured Acetobacteraceae bacterium
CAGGCGAACGTGACCATGCACGCGCCGGTGCTGTTCAAGGGCGGCGTCGACTTCAAGCTCGGCCAGTTCGCGACGCTGATCGGCTACGAGACGATCGATCCCAGCACCAACCCGTTCTATTCCCACTCCTACAACTTCAATTTCGGCCCGTTCGAGCATACCGGCCTGCAGGCGATCGCCCACATCAACCCGACGCTCGACGTCTACGCCGAGGTCGATACCGGCGAGAGCACGACCTTCGATGGCGGCGACAACAATGCCGAGCCGGCGGGGCTGGTCGGCATCGGCCTGAACAACCTCGCCGGCGGCAAGCTGACGGCACTCGCCTTTGTCCATCTCGGTCCGGAGGACGCCACCGCCGCGATCGGCACCGACGCCAACAGCGAGATGCGCTACGAGGCCGACACGGTGCTGACCTACAAGGCCACCGACAAGCTGACCGTCGTGGCCGAAGGACAGTGGCAGCATGACGACGTCGCGGGTGCCGATTCCTATGGCCTCGCCGGCTACGTCGCCTATGCCCTGACGCGGACGCTGACTGCGAACTTTCGCGGCGAGGTGTATCGCGACAATGCCGGCTTCTTTGTCGCCGCCGATCCCGGCAACCTTGATCCGATCCGGGCCCTGGGCGGCCGGCCATCCACGGCCTTCGGCGTCGGGCGGCAGACCTACAGCGAATGGACCTGGGGCGTGTCCTACAAGCCGGCCATCCCGCACGTCGCCCTGCTGGCCTTCCGTCCCGAGATCCGCTGGGACAAGTCGTTCAGCGGCGGCCATCCGTTCGACGGCCGGACCGAGACCGGCAACTTCACCCTCGCCGGTGACGTGATCCTGGGCTTCTGAAACCCGGCGCGGCGGTGGTGCTGGCTACAGCGCCTGTCGCAGCAGGGCCGCATAGTCCGCCTCGTCGATCGGGCGGCCGTTGGAGGCGGTGGAATGGTCGCGGAACGCGGCGGCCGCCATCCCCGTCAGGTGTTCCTCGCGGAGCCCCATCTGCGACAGGCTCTGCGGCATCCCGAGGTCGCGGTTGAGCGCCTCGATCGCATCCGCCACATCAGCCCCCTCCCCGAGCCCCATGGCCTGGCGGAGCGCCGGCAGCCTGTGTCCGATCGCCGACTCGTTGAACCGCAGCACGCCCGGCAGCAGCACGGCGTTCAGCGTGCCGTGATGCAGCCGCGGCGCGCTCAGCCCGCCGAGCGGGTGCGACATCCCGTGCACGGCGCCCAGCCCCTTCTGGAAGGTCATGCCGCCTTCGAGGGCTGCCATCATCATCTCGGTGCGCGCCTCCAGATCGGCGCCGTCCTGCGTCGCGCGCCGGATCCAGCGCATGGCCCGCGACAGCCCGTCCAGCGCGATCGCATCGGCGGGCGGGTTGAAGCGCGGGCTGAGGAAGGTCTCGATGCAGTGCGTGACCGCGTCCATCCCGGTCGCGGCCGTCAGATGCGGCGGCAGGCCCAGCGTGAGCTCGGGGTCGCAGATCGCGGCCGTCGGGATCATGTGCGGCGAGATGAAGCCGAGCTTGCGACCGTCCTCCAGCGTGATCAGCGCTGCGCGCCCCACCTCGCTGCCGGTGCCTGCCGTGGTCGGCACCGCGAACACCGCGGGCTTGGCAGCACCGATCCGCGCGACGCCGCCCAGGATGGCGGCATAATCCGCGAGCGGACCCGGGTGCGTCGCCAGCAGCGACACCGCCTTGGCGAGATCGATCGGCGAGCCGCCGCCGAGGCCGACGATGCCGTCGCAGCCGTGCTCGGCGAGGAAGCGGGCGCCGGCGCGGGCTGCGGCCTCGGTCGGATTCTCGGGGCAGTCGTCGAACACCGGCATGCGGCCGAGCCCGGCACGCTCGATCCGCTCGACCAGGCCTGCCGAGACGACGCCCCGGTCGGTGACGATCATCGGCCGCGTCACGCCGGCCAGTTCGAGCTCCGCCGTCAGCGCCCGGCACGCGCCGGCGCCGAACTGGATCCGGGTGAGATAGGTGATGAGGTGCATGGAGATCGTCCTTGGCGCCCGGCCGTCGGGTGACGGCAGCACATCGTGCCGCATCCGCCCGCCCGGCGGAATGGCACCACCGCGCACTGGAGCGCGCCGGGCGGGCGTCCTACAGACGAGGCGATGACCGACGCCGCCCCCGCCGCCGCCCTGCCGTCACCCGAAGGCGCCTCGCCCGCGATGGCGCAGTGGTTCGCGCTCAAGGCCCGGCATCCGGACGCGCTGCTGTTCTTCCGGATGGGCGACTTCTACGAGCTGTTCTTCACCGACGCGCAGGCGGCGGCAGCCGCGCTGGACATCTCGCTGACCGCGCGGGGCACGCATGGCGGACAGCCGATCGCCATGTGCGGCGTGCCGGTCGCCGCAGCTCAGGCCTATCTGGCGCGGCTGATCCGGCGCGGCTTCCGGGTGGCGGTCGCCGAGCAGACCGAGGCGCCGCGCAAGCCGGGACCGGGCGTGCCCAAGGGGCCGCTGTCGCGCGACATCGTCCGGCTGGTCACCGCGGGAACCCTGACCGAGGACGAGCTGCTCGAGCCGTCGCGACCGAACCTGCTGCTGGCGCTGGCGCACGCCCCCGACCGTCGCGGCCGCGCGCCGGGGCGGATCGGTGCTGCCTGGATCGACGTCTCCACGGGCCTGTTCGAGACCGCCTCGCTG
>CAXTZG010000127.1:0-4341 GCA_964248625.1 uncultured Acetobacteraceae bacterium
AATACCCTCTGTTGGACCGCATTCGGTCGCCGCGGGACTTGCGCAATCTGTCGGCTGAGCAGTTGCGTGTGGTGGCGGACGAGTTGCGGGGCGAGACGCTGGATGCGGTGTCGATCACCGGCGGGCATCTGGGGGCGTCGCTGGGGGTGGTGGAGCTCACCGTGGCGCTGCATGCGGTGTTCGACACCCCCGACGACCGGCTGATCTGGGACGTCGGCCACCAGACCTATCCGCACAAGATCCTGACCGAGCGGCGCGACCGCATCCGCACGCTGCGCCAGCCGGGCGGCCTGTCGGGCTTCACCCGGCGCGCGGAGAGCGAATACGACCCGTTCGGGGCGGCGCACTCCTCGACCTCGATCTCGGCCGGTCTGGGCATGGCGGTGGCCCACGACATCCTGCACAGCCAGGGTGCGGCTCCGGTGGCCGACCGGAACGTGATCGCGGTGATCGGCGACGGCTCGATCTCGGCCGGCATGGCCTACGAGGCGATGAACAACGCCGGCTCGTCCAAGGCCCGGCTGATCGTCATCCTCAACGACAACGAGATGAGCATCGCGCCCCCGGTGGGAGCGATGTCGGCCTACCTGACGCGGCTGCTGTCGAGCCAGAAGTTCCTGAGCCTGCGCGACCTCGCCGGCCGGGTGGCACGCCGCCTGCCCAACCCGATCGAGCGCACCGCCAAGCGCGCGGACGAGTATGCGCGCGGCATGCTCACCGGCGGCACGCTGTTCGAGGAGCTGGGCTTCTACTACATCGGCCCGATCGACGGCCACAACATGGACCACCTGCTGCCGGTGCTGCGCAACCTGCGCGACGCCGACGAGCCGGGCCCGGTGCTGCTGCACGTGATCACCCAGAAGGGCCGCGGCTACGCGCCCGCGGAAGCGTCGGGCGACAAGTATCACGCCGTGGCGCGCTTCAACGTGGTCACCGGCGAGCAGGCCAAGACCCCGCCGGGGCCGCCCACCTACACCGCGGTGTTCGGCCGCGAGCTCGCCGCATGTGCGGGCGACGACAACAAGATCGTGGCGATCACCGCCGCCATGCCGTCCGGCACCGGGCTCGACGCGTTCGCCCAGCGCCATCCCGACCGCTTCTTCGACGTGGGCATCGCCGAGCAGCACGCCGTCACCTTTGCCGCCGGCATGGCCACCGAGGGCCTCAAGCCGTTCTGCGCGATCTACTCGACCTTCCTGCAGCGCGCCTACGACCAGGTGGTGCACGACGTGGTGCTGCAGGGGCTGCCCGTGCGCTTTGCCATCGACCGCGCCGGCCTGGTGGGCGCCGACGGCGCCACGCACGCCGGCTCGTTCGACCTGAACTATCTCGGCTGCCTGCCGGGCATGACCATCATGGCGCCGTCCGACGAGATCGAGCTGCTGCACATGACCGCCACCGCGGCCAGCTTCGACGACGGCCCGATCGCCCTGCGCTACCCGCGCGGCAACGGGCTCGGCCTCGAGGCGCTGCCCGCCCGCGGCAGCATCCTGCCGATCGGCCGCGGCCGCATCCTGCGCCAGGCCGGGCGCCAGCACGGGCGCGAGCAGGGCGGCATCGCGCTGCTCAGCCTGGGCACGCGGCTGGGCGAGGCGCTGCGGGCCGCCGACGAGCTCGCCGCCCGCGGCCTGCCGCCCACCGTGGTCGATGCCCGCTTCGCCAAGCCGCTGGACACCGAGCTGATCGAGCAGCTCGCCCGCAACCACGCCGTGCTGATCACCCTGGAGGAAGGGGCCGCCGGCGGCTTCGGCGCCCTGGTCATGCACCACCTCGCCCGCACCGGGCTGCTCGACCGCGTCCGCATCCGGCCCATGACCCTGCCGGACCGCTTCATCGACCACAATACCCCCACAGCACAGATCATCCAGGCCGGACTGTCCGCCAAACACATCGTCCAGACCGCACTCGAGGCACTGGGGGTGGAACAGAGCGGCGGCCGGTCCGGGCTGGCCTGACGGACGAGGGATGAAGAAGCGGGCGGATCAGCTGCTGGTCGAGCGCGGGCTGGTGGAGACGCGCACGCGGGCGCAGGCGCTGATCCTGGCCGGGCTGGTGTTCACCGGCGAGGCGCGCGTGGCCAAGGCCGGCGACGCCCTGGCCGAGGACGCGCCGCTAGCCTTGCGCGGACAGGACCATCCCTGGGTGTCGCGCGGCGGGCTGAAGCTGGCACACGCGCTGGAGCACTTCGCGCTGTCGCCGGACGGCCGGACCTGCCTCGATATCGGCGCCTCGACCGGAGGCTTCACCGACGTGCTGCTGGCGCACGGCGCTGCCCGCGTGCATGCGGTGGATGTCGGGCATGGGCAGCTTGCCTGGAGGCTGCGCGGCGATCCCCGCGTCGTCGTGCATGAAAAGGTGAATGCGCGCAGCCTCACGGCGGCCACCGTGCCGGATTCGATCGGCGCCCTGGTGTGCGACGCGAGCTTCATCGGCCTGAGGACGGTGCTGCCGGCGCCGCTCGGCCTGTGCGCGCCGGGCGCCTGGGCGGTGGCGCTGATCAAGCCGCAGTTCGAGGCTGGCCGAGGCTCGGTCGGAAGCAAGGGCGTGGTGCGGGACGCGGCGATCCACGAGCAGGTCTGCGTCACGATCCATGACTGGTGGAGCGCGCTGCCCGGCTGGGCGGTGCTCGGCATCGAACCCAGCCCGATCACCGGACCGGAAGGCAACCGGGAGTTCCTGATCGCCGCCCGGCGCGGCTGACCTTGGGATCAGGCCGGACGGATCGGCTGTCCCAGATCGTGCCGGGAAACCTCCGCGAGCAGGTCCCAGATCCGCGACGGCGTCGTCACCAGATCGTCGTCGTTCAGCAGGTGGTCGAGTTCCAGGAGCTTCGCATGGTATTCAAGGTCGTTCATCTCGGAGCCTCCGGGCAGTCTCCGCCACGTGCGCGATAAACGTGTCTTTGATGTGACGGTTCCACTCGAATAGACGCATCCGACCGTTCCTCGCAACAAATTGTTCCTCGAACCGATGCCGCTTGCCGCACAGGACGCAGCCGCCTATCTGCAGCGCGGCCCCCGGACGCAGCATGACCCCTCTCGATCACCTCCCGACACCAGCCAGCCAGGCTGCCCACGATCTTTCCGAGGCCGAACGGGCCCGCATCCTGGCCAAGGCGGCGCTGTTTGCGCCGCCGCCGGCGGTGCTGGCGGATGGCAGGCGGGAGATCGTCGGGCTGTCGCGCGACGAGCTGACCGAGGCGCTGGTGGGGATCGGCGAGAAGCCGTTCCGCACCAAGCAGATCTGGCACTGGGTGTATCACCAAGGCGTCACCGACTTCGCGTCCATGAGCTCGCTGTCGCGGCCGCTGCAGCAGAAGATGGCGGAGCGCTTCGTGATCGGGCGGCCCGAGGCGTCGGTGGTGCAAACCAGCAGCGACGACACCCGCAAGTTCCTGTTCCGCTTCCGCGACGGGCAGGAGGCGGAAACCGTCTACATCCCCGACCGGCGCGAGGACCGCGGCGCGGTCTGCATCTCGAGCCAGGTCGGCTGCACCCTGTCCTGCACCTTCTGCCATACCGGCACCCAGAAGCTCGCCCGCAACCTGGGTGCTGCCGAGATCGTCGGCCAGTTCATGGCCGCGCGCGACAGCTACGGCGAGTGGCCGAGCCCGCAGGGCGAGACGCCGCGGCTGCTGTCCACGATCGTGCTGATGGGCATGGGCGAGCCGCTCTACAACTACGACAACGTCGCCAAGGCGATGCGCATCGTCATGGACAACGAGGGCATCGCGCTGTCGCGCCGGCGGATCACGCTGTCCACCTCGGGCGTGGTGCCGATGATGGATCGGGCGGGCGAGGAGCTCGGCATCAACCTGGCGGTCAGCCTGCATGCGGTGCGCGACGAGCTGCGCGACGAGATCGTGCCGCTGAACCGGAAATACCCGATCGCCGAGCTGATCGCGGCCTGCCGACGCTACCCGGCGGCAAGCAACGCGCGCCGGATCACCTTCGAATACGTCATGCTGCGCGGCGTGAACGACAGCGAGGCGGAAGCGCGCGAGCTGGTGCGGCTGATCGCCGGCATCCCGGCCAAGGTGAACCTGATCCCGTTCAATCCCTGGCCCGGCAGCCGCTACCTGCCCTCGACGCGGGAGCAGCTCGGCCGGTTCGCGCAGATCGTGATGGAGGCGGGCTTTGCTTCGCCGATCCGCATGCCGCGCGGCCGCGACATCCTGGCGGCCTGCGGGCAGCTGCGCACCGAAAGCACCCGCGCGCGGCCCGTGGCCTGACGCGCTCGAATGGACCGCAGACGCCTGCGCCGCCTGGACTGACCCGGACGGCGGCGCGATGCTGGTCCCGGATCATCGTGAGGCCCAGCATGTCCCGCTCCGCCCGTCGC
>CAXTZG010000127.1:4351-8551 GCA_964248625.1 uncultured Acetobacteraceae bacterium
AAAGCCTGCCATCGTTCGGCGGCAGCCCGCTCGGCGGCATGATGTCGGGCCTGGGCAGCGGTGGCGGCACGGGCGGCGCGTTGAGCGGGCTGCTCGGCCGGGGGCTGCCCTCGGTGTCCTCCGCCCCGACCGGCAACGTCGCCGGGGTGCTCGGCTATTGCATGCAGACCAATGCGCTGCAGGGCGGCGGCAATGCCGGTTCGACGCTCAACGCCCTGACCAGCCGTCCCGGCCTGACCTCGTCGTCGGGCTATGCGCAGGGCCAGCAGGGGCTGCTGCAGACCGGCAACGGCAACAGCGTGTCGATGGCCGGGATGAGCGGACAGGTCCGCTCCCGCATGTGCAGCATGGTGCTCAGCCGGGCGCAGTCCTTTCGCTAGGGAGAACTATCCGCCTGCTTCCGGACGCGGCAATCCCTGGCCGGGGGCCGGGGCGACGCAACCCGACCGGCGCCGGGCGCGTCAGTCTCTCGTAAGGGAGACTTCCATGGCTGCAGCATCGGGACAGACGACGGGCAACGTGCCGATCGAGGCGATCGATCCGGGCGGCACGCGCAAGGCGCCGACGGGCGACGCCGACAAGTCGGGGCCGTCGGCCAAGACCCGGCCCGAGGTGCAAAGCGGCGACCGCAACGAGGCGCCGAACGCGACCATCCACGACAACGACACCAATCCCGCCGACGCCTGATCGCGCACGCATGGACGGCCAGGCGTCCGCTGCGCCGCAGGCAGCGACCACGGCGCTGCTCCAGCGCCTCGGCGACGCGTTGCCGGCTCTGCAGGCGGAAGCCGCGGCCGGCGACCGCGAGGGCCGGTTTCCCGCCGATGGCCTCCGCCTGCTGCGCGCGTCGGGCGCTCTGGCCGCACCGCTGCCGCGCGCGGCTGGCGGTCTCGGGCTTGGCACCGAGCCAGACGGCGCGCCCGGGATGCTGGCGCTGCTCCGGCTGATCGGCCGGGGCAACCTGTCGCTCGGCCGTCTCTATGAGGGGCACGTCAACGCGATCAAGCTCGTCGTGCAGTACGGCAGCGCCGAGCAGCTCGATCGGCTGGCCTCGGCGATCCGGACGGGCGGCTTCTGCGGCATCTGGGTCACCGAGGGGCCGGAGCCGCTGCGGTATCGGGACGGGCCGGACGGGATCGTGCTGGACGGCGACAAGTGGTTCGCCTCGGGCGCGCGGCACGTGACGCATCCCCTGGTCACCGCGCTGTCCCCGGACGGCGCGGCCCGCATGCTGCTGGTGCGACTCGACGCCGAGCGGGATGTCGAGGCCGACGCGCAGAGCCTGGGCGGCATGCGCGGTGCCGGCACCGGACGGGTGCGCTTCACCGGCATGACGCCCGGCGCGGACGCGCTGATCGGCGGCGCGGGCGACTATCTGCGGCAGCCGGAGTTCTCCGCCGGCGCCTGGCGCGGCATCGCGGTGGCGCTGGGCGGCATCGACCGGCTGGTCGACCTGCTGCGCGAGCAGCTCGCCGCCCGCGGGCGCGACGACAATCCGCACCAGCGCGCGCGGATCGGCGAGGCGCTGATCGCACGCGAAACGGCGTCGTTGTGGACCCGCCGGGCGGCGCTGGTCGCCGAAGGCGGACGCTTCGGCCATGGCGACGTCGCCGGCACGGTCAACCTGGCGCGCATCGCCTGCGAGGCGGCCGGCCTCGACGTGATCCGCCTGGTGCAGCGCGGGCTCGGCCTGGCCGCGTTCATGCGCAGCAACGAGGCGGAACGGGCGATGCGCGATCTGGCCACCTACCTGCGCCAGCCGGCACCCGACGAGACCCTGACCGAGGCCGCCGCGTGGTTCGTCGGGCACGACCTGCCTGACCCGGACGCGCCGTGAGGGCCGGCGCCGCGCAGGCCGCCTTCCGCACGCTGCCGATGGCGGCACTCGACGAAATCGTGCCCGGCACGGCGCTGATCCTGGCGCCGCACGCCGACGACGAGAGCCTGGGCTGCGGCGGGCTGATCGCGGCGTGCTGTGCCGCCGGACGGCCGCCGCTGGTGGTGATCGTCACCGACGGCGTGGGCTCGCATCCCGGCTCGCCTTCCTGGCCAGCCGACCGCCTTCGCCAAGAGCGCGAGGCGGAAGCGCGGGCGGCGGTGGCGCTGCTCGGGCTGCCGGCCGGGCGCCTGTCCTTCCTGCGCCTGCCCGACACGCGCAGCCCGCGCGACGGGCCGGAGTTCGAGCGCGCCGTCGCGACGCTGTCGGCGCTGGCGGACGCGCAGGGCTGCGGCACGGTGCTGTCGACCTGGCGGCACGATCCGCATTGCGACCATGACAGCGCCTGGATGATGGGTCAGGCGCTGGCGCGGCGGAACCGGCTGGCGCTGCTGGCCTATCCGGTGTGGGGCTGGCTGCTGGCGGCGGACGCCTTGCTGGATGACGGGCCGCCGGTCGGCTGGCGGCTCGACATCACGCCGCATCTGCCGGACAAGCAGGCGGCGATCCGGGCGCACCGCACCCAGTACGGCGATCTGATCACCGACGATCCCGATGGGTTTCGTCTTCCCGACGCGCTGCTGGCGGTGTTCGCGGCCCCTTACGAGGTGTTTCTGCAGCCATGAGCGACGAGAGCTGGAACGGCGAGGTGTTCGAGCGGCTCTACGAGGCCAACCCCGATCCGTGGGGATTCCAGACCAGCGCCTACGAGCGGGCGAAGTATGCCAAGACCCTGGCAGCACTCGGCACGCGGCGGTTCCGCTTCGCGCTGGAGCTCGGCTGCTCGATCGGGGTGATGACGCAGGCGCTGGCGCCGCGCTGCGACCGGCTGCTCGGGATCGACATCGCCGAGACCGCCCTGGCGCTGGCCCGGTCGCGCTGCGACGCCCTGCCTGGGGTGTCGTTCCGCCGCTGCTGGCTGCCCGACGAGTTCCCCGCGCTGGAGGCGGGCAGCGTCGACCTGATCCTGGTGTCCGAGCTGCTGTATTTCCTGTCGCCCGCGGACAATGCCCGCCTGGCTGCCGCCATCCTGGCGGCGCTGGCGCCGGACGGGATGCTGGTGCTGGTCAACTGGACCGGCGAGACCAACACCCCCTGCACGGGCGACGAGGCGGCCCGCCTGCTCGTCGGCGCCTGCACGGCGCAGGGTCTCGAGGTCACGCTCGACAGCAGGCCGGGCAGCTATCGCCTCGACCGGCTGGAACGCGCCCATCCTGGCGGCGGCTGACAAGCGCCGGCGACACGCCGGGCGCTTGCGGTGCCCTGTGCTCCTGTCGAATTAATGGACCATTACCGCCGGAAGTGAACAAATCTCGCGCCATCCGGCCGGCTTTGGCCGATAACACAACCATGAAGTGCGCCGCGTTCCTGTGTCTCCTGATCTTCCCGCAGCTGGCCGTCGCGGCAACCGGACGACCGGCAGCCCGTCCGGAGCCGGCCTGCCTCGCCAGCATCGACGCCGCGCCGCGTCCCGCCGTGATGCCGGTGCAGGTCCTGCGCGCGATCTCCACCGTGGAGTCGGGACGGTTCGATCCCGCGACGCATCGCGTGGCGCCCTGGCCCTGGACGATCAACGTCAACGGGGTCGGCTACTTCTATGAGAGCAAGGCGCAGGTGGTGGCGGCGGTGGGTCTGCTGCAGGCGGCCGGGATCCGGTCGATCGATGTCGGCTGCATGCAGATCAACCTGATGTACCATCCCGACGCCTTCGCATCCCTCGACACCGCCTTCGAGCCCGGTACCAACGTCGCCTACGCGGTCCGCTTCCTGTCCAGCCTGTATCGCCAGACCGGCTCCTGGCCCGCCGCGGCGGCGGCGTATCATTCGCAGACGCCCGAGATCGGCGCCGACTACGAAAAGCGGGTCATGGCGGCCTGGCCCGGCAAGCTGCCGCCGGCCATGGCGTCGGCCCCGGTGGAGGTCGCCGAGGCGCCGGACCCGACCGGTCCGACCCCGGCGCTGCGCCAGCTGCGCCAGCAGATGCAGGACGACCATGCGGCGCTGCTGAAGGCCTATGGGCAGTTGACGCTGAACGGTCCGCCGGTTCCCGTGGCCATCGCCGCCCGTCCCGTGCTCCGCCGGCGGCGGCCGGCGACGGTGCTGGCGAACGCGCCGTCAAGGACGGGCGCGCTGCTGCTGCTGGCCGACAGCCGCTGGCTCGACGGGGTCATCCGGAACTAGCCGGCCGAGCGACAACCGGCCGTCAGGCGGCTCCGGAGCGGGTCGGATCCTGATCGGGCAGGTGCGCCGGCAGCAGCGCCTCG
>CAXTZG010000128.1:0-8545 GCA_964248625.1 uncultured Acetobacteraceae bacterium
CCGAGCTCGACCGGCTGCAGGAGGAGCGCCAGTTCTGGGACGAGCGCGCGCGGCAGGAGATCGAGCGCTGCGAGCGCGAGCGCGACGAAGCGCGTCGTGATCTTCGCGGCGTGCAAGCGAGCCTCGATCAGATGCGCAGCTCATTCCAGCGCAGCATGGCCCGAGCGCGCGAAAGCTGGCTGGTCTGCCTCCTCGAGGCCAGTCGCTGCCGGACGCTGATCGTCAGCCTCTACGAGCGGCCGCCTGACAAGGGCGGTGCCCCGCCGACTTTCGAGCCGCTGCCCGACCCTCGCGGGCTGCGAGACGACCAAGCCTGACCCAGCCGCCCACCGGGCGGCTTTTTCATGACCGGAGAACCCATGGCACTCCTGAACCGTCTCGGCGCGCTGCTGGGCCGCATCCCTTTTGCTGCCTTGTGGTTGACCCTGACCGCGAGCCCGCACTCGATCCTGACGGACCCCGTGCAGGTGCTCGCGCGCACCGCCTGGGGCGAGGCGCGCGGACAGGGCACGATCGGCATGCGCGCCGTGCTGGCGACCATCGGCAACCGCGTGGCCGAGCCGGGCTGGTGGGGCAATTCATTCATCAGCGTGTGCCTGCGCCGCAACCAGTATTCGTGTTGGCACGCGGCCGATCCGAACTTCCCCAAGCTGATGGCGGTGACCGCGGCCGATCCGCAGTTCGCCATGGCGCTGTTCCTGGCGCAGTCGCTGATCGACGGGAAGCTGGGCGACATCACCGCCGGCGCCGACAGCTACTACGCCCTCGGCTCTGTCCAGCCCTCCTGGGCCGTCCTGCCCCGCTACCGCTGCACGATCGGCAACCAGGCCTTCTACCGGATCGGCGTGAACGGGCTCGGCATGGCGGTCGCCTGGATCCCTGAAGGCGGCGCGAGCGCCGATTCCTGCGACGTCGACGAGGCGCACTTCCCCGGAGACTGGACATGAGCGTCATCCTGCAGGTGGCGGGGCAGCTGCTGCCCGCGACGCTGCTGCAATATGTGCCGCTGGTCGTCCTGCTGACCTGCGTCTGCTGCAAGCTGATCACCGTCGCGATCCCGCCGCCGGCGCCGACGTCGCGCTGGCTCGGGCTCTACCACCTGATCAGCCAGGTCGGCCTGAACATCGGCTGGGCGGTCAACGCCTACCAGTCCGGCAAGTGCCCGATCCTGGTGCCGGTCGAGGACAGCCACGAGATCCGGATCCTGGTGTCCGAGAAGCTGGACATGCCGCGCGAGGAGCTGCGGCCGTGACCGACGAGCAGATGGCGGCGATCCGCCAGGCGATTTTCGCCAAGCTGCCGATCGACCGCGCCGACGACGTCGCCACGCTGCTGGCTCGAGCCGATGTCATCGCGCGGTGGATCAGCACCGGCGAGCTGCCCCAGAAGCCGGACGAGCCGAACAGCTTCGCCGAGGCGGCCCTGATGCGCGGCCAGGGCTTCGGCTCCTGGCCAGGCCCCAATTCCGCGCGATGATCCGCCGCCTGCTGCTGGTGGCCGCCCTGGCATCCTGCCTGCCTGGCTGCGTCGTCATCGCCCTCCCGCGCCCGCGCCCGCGACCCAGCCCATGGCATCCGCCCTGCTGGCGCTGCGAGCCCCCGCCCCCGCCGCATCACTGGTTCAACCAGGCCGGCGCTGCCCCTCCGTCGAAAGGTCAACCATGACTTCCATGCAAACCCCGGCCGCCGCGCCGGCGATTCCGCGCGCCCGCCGTCGCCAGCTGCTCGCCATGCTGGGCGCCGGCGGCCTCGCGGCCCTGCTCGGCGCCTGCACCATCTCGAAGGGCGGCGGCACGACCAGCGCCACGATCGACGTGAAGCGCATCGTCACCGATTCCAGCGCGATCATCGCAGCGGTTACCGCAGCGCTGACGGCGCCGGCGCTGATCGCGGCACTCGGCCCGGCAAAGGTCGTGGTGGTGGAAGCTGCCCTCACGGCCGCTAACGGCGCGCTGGCGGCGATCGAGCAGCTGACCGGCGGCACGGTGGTCCTGGCGGTCGACACCAGCAGGCTGCAGGCGCTGGTGACCTCCCTGCTGGCCGACGCCCAGACGGCGCTGACGATCGTCCAGGGCGTCGTCTCCGGCCTGACCGGGGCGGTCGCCACCCAGGTGGCGAACTACATCTCGGCCGCCCTGTCGCTGATCCCGTTCGTCCAGCTGGCGGCCGAGCTGTCGTCCAGCTTCTCGCACAGCATCGCGACCATGGACGAGGATCGCGCCATCGCCGTGGCCTACGGCGTCCCCGGCTGATGCTGATGCTGCTGCTGCTGGAGATCATCTGCGAGGTGATCGGCCTCGCCGTGATCGTCGCGGTGGTCTCGATCGGTCTCTCCATGTGGCTCGACCGAAAGAGCGACTGAGGACGGTCGCGAGGCCGCCCGCCCTTCCCCTTGAGGAACATCCCCTTGCATCATCATACCGACCACCTGCCGCCCGCCGACAAGGCAGCGGCGCCGGCCCCGCACCTCATGTGCGCCAAGAGCCACCCGCACCTGAAGTTCGGTCGCAAGAAGCGCGACCCGAACCGCAAGATGCCGCACATGCGCGACATCATCAGCGCGACCGGGTTCCAGGTCCCTGCCGAGCCGGTGAGCTTCGACTACTCGAAGTCCTTCCCGGCCGACAGCAACGTCCTGGCCAACGATCGCCGCGGCTGCTGCACCGCATCCGCCAAGGGCCATCGCCTGCAGCTGATGCAGGTCCTGCTCGGCAGCACCGCGATCGACACCACCGTGCTGACCAACCTGGTGCTGCAGTTCTACAGCGAGACGACCGGCTTCGATCCGTCGCAGGACCAGCCGGACGGCAGCAACCCGACCGACAACGGCGGCGACATGCAGTCGATCGCGCAGTTCCTGCTGTCGACCGGCTTCCCGATGCCGGACGGCTCGCGCGACAAGTTCGTGGCTGCCTTCGAGATCGACCCGAAGGACGTCGCGGCGCTGGCCTACTGCGGCAATCTCTGTCTCGGCGTGGATTTCGGCATCGACGTCACCGACACGATCATGCCAGCAGACGGCAGCGCGCCGCCGGCGATCTGGGGCGTCAAGCCGGGCGAGAAGAAGCTCGGCGGCCATGACGTGTTCGCCGTTGCCCGCCTGCCGAACGGGAATTGGATGTTCGACAGCTGGGGGCTGCCGCTGTTCCAGTGGACGCCGGCCTTTCTGGCGACCAACGTCGAGGAGGCCTTCGTCTACATCTCGGCCGACGCGCTGAAGGACGGCAAGACGGTCCTGGGGCTCGACCTGGCAGGCTGGCAGGCGAAAATGGCCGGGCACGCCGCAACGGTCACAGCTGCCGTCGCCGCCGCCGCGAAAGCCTGACCATGTCGGCTTGTCGCTCACAAATCGCGATCCGTGATCGACAAGCCGGTTTGTCGCTCATCGGCGCCTGCCTACTGCTGGGCGGCTGCGCGACCTACACTGCGCACGAGGCCCGCACGAAGCTCGTCGGGATCAACCAGAACGACCTGATGAGCTGCGCCGGGCCGCCCGACCAGAAGGTGCGGCTGGACCGTCACGAGGCGATCTTCGCCTATGACTACCGGTCCGATACCTCAACGTTCAGCCTGGACGTGCTCACGCTGGGGACCATGACGCTGGGTCCCCGCGGCGAGTGCAAGGCGGTGTTCCGCCTGCGCGACGGCGTGGTGACGCATGTCGGCTACGAGGCGACGACGTCCTCGCTTGATGGCCCGCTTGGCGCATGCGGGCCGATCGTCTCCGAGTGCCTGTCGCACCGGCCCGTCACGCCGCTGCCGGCGGACTTCGACGCCATGACAATCTTCAACCCCGGGGGATAAGCGCATGAGCCGCTACAGTATCCACGCGCACGGCGACCAGGTCATCCTCGATCGCCGCGACGGCGAACACGTCGACCGCACGCACTACGCGCCGGCCGACTTCCGCAAGCTGATGGGCCAGGGCATGGCGGCGCTGGCCATCGCAGAGTCCAGGGGGCTGCCAGGGACCATTGCGGACGTCCGGCAGCCTGCCAGGCCTGTCGGCCGCCTCCGGGCGCTGCTGGCCTTCCTGGGCGGGCCTGGCGGGGTCTGACCGAGGTCAGCAGGCCAGCAGGAAGTGCTGGCGTGCTCGATCGTCCGCGCAGGGGCTCGGGTTCGGCTCGCCTCCTGCAAAGTGCTCGTCGCTGGACAGCGCCCAGCGCGAGTCGATGCCGGTCGAGTGATGCAGGTTCACCAGCCGCTCGACCTCGCCGATCGGCATGTCGATCGGCACGCAGACGCTGCAGCAGACCAGGCCGCTTGAGTAGACGCGAGCCTCCTCGAACAGGGCGTCGAACCGGGTCATGTCTGATCTGCTCGCCACGGCGTCAGGATGACGCCACTGCACACCTTTTCTGCAAAATTAGGAGTATTCGGGTCGGTTGGATGTCGGGGATTAGTAATCGACAAAGACATTCCCAGATCAGCTTTGCCGATGCCTGCATCGTAGGTGGTGTACAGCACGATCCAACGTGGATGCCCGTTTTGACAGAGCGGCCAGTTAGTGGCGGTGCGCCTTGTGTCACCAGTAAGTGGATAGACTGTCGCCTGCACGGTTCCTGAAAAGGACTTGTAGGCGGGGATCGCCACGCCTGGTGAGCCGATGGCTAAACTGACCCTGTTGTTAAAGGTGACCCGTCCTGGCGCGACCATTACATCACCCAGCGTTTGCTGATCGACCCTGAAATAAGGCGTCCACTTTCCCAAGGTCGACGCCTGCTGGCCCAAGCACATGCTCGGTGCCAGGAGGGCTAGGGAAACCACAAGCGTTTTGGCTAAGGTCATCTGTAAGCCCATCCTGTGCTGCAGTGTTTTACGGATCAGTAGTCAGTCTGCTGGGGCAATTCTTCTAGGGCTGCTTGGAAGTTCTCAACCCGCGTGGGTGTCTGGTAGTACCACTTGCTGTTGTTAAGCGACAGAGCTGCGGCTTCATATTGACCGGCGACGATCTCCGGCCAAGTGATCTGCGAATTATTGGCAACGAAGTTGCCCGTCTGGAAGTCTGCTTCAGCGAGCGCAGCCACAAAGGATGAACTGAAGATACCGGTATCACCGATCTGCGAACGCGCCATCGCCAGCGCCCAGCCACTGTCATGGCTCCAAAAGGCATCCGCTTGCGCCTGGCTGATCGTGTCACCCATCTTCAGCCCATCGCTCGGGAGGACCAAGTGACCGATCCCGACTGTTGGATTGCCAAACTGGTCAGGATAGACGTGCAGGATGTCACCTTCGCTGATCATGGCACTCTGCCGAAACCAGCTGGCCTGATAATTGTAGGCTTCTTGTGAGTTGAACGCCGACGCCTGGACCGCAGCCAGGCTGCCACCAGCCGCCAAGTAGTTTTGCAAGCCGAAAAGTTCAGATGCAGTCGCTATTCTTCCGATTGCTTGGATGCAGATACTGTTTATCTTAACGATACCTTCGGAACTAAATGCCAGGGAGTTCAGAACAGTGGCTTGTGTTGCACCAGCACCGAGTTGGTTCTGCGAGAAGCTCAAGCCAGGCGCATCCGCATCACGACCAAGTGCGGTTCGATAGGAGTGGGCGATGTCGGCTTGTGCCTCGACGCTGTGCGCCACCGACATTCTAACATCCGCCAATGCCATGCCGGCGCCGCCTAATCCGTTCTCATAAGCGTTCAGGCCAGATGCGTCCACGTTGCGGCCGAGGACCTGGTTATAGACGTTGTTGATCGCCGCAGCTGCATCAGATCCGTGGGCAACCATGGTGCGCAGTTGCGAATAGGACATCGCACCCTCGGTCAGGTAGGCCTTGTATTGAGTCAATTCCGCACCAGACATGGTGCCGCCGGTCAGGTCGTCATTCAGTTGGCCCACCATCGCCCAGTCCGCTGCTGGAAGGTTGGGGTTTCGGTATGCCGTGATCGTCATGGAGTCGCCACTGAACCTGTCTGTCTCGGTGATGAAGCCGCCAGAATTGACAAAGACAAGGGTCGTGCCTTCATCTTGATAACTGATCTGCGATGATCCTTGGACTGAAACTTCTTCCGGTTCGTTTACTGCATCTTCAGCAGGCGTAATTCCGCCAGTGCTGGGAAGCAGCGGTATGACGGTCGTTGCAACTGCAGCAACACCGGCTGGCCGAAGCGACACATCGGCTGGCGTCACGCCATTATGCACCAATGGTGTGATCGCCGGTAAGCTCGACGGTGAAAATAGCGCCGGCGCCAGCGTGGTATCGGATTGCTGGGACCAGTAGTCTTTCGTGGCACCTGATGCAGCAGGCAGAGTATTCGTTCGAGCTGTCCCTGATAGCGGTGCCATCGTGTGCATACCTGAGGGATCGCTGTTGTATCCAGCAAGCGTATGAACTTTATCAATCGTCTTCTGATCAACATCAGAGATAAAGCTGCTATTCATTTTGTAACCTCCAAGCTATTGCGTTCGTCACGATACCAGGTCGCCGTTCATCGCTTGACCGGTTTCGGACTGGATGTGGAGCTGGCGCCGCACTTCGCCTCGAGCACCCGGTAGAGGTCGGCGCCGTCGCCCAAGTCGAACGAACCGGGCGCAATCGTGGTGTCGACCATCGTCGTGTCTTTCGCTGGCCCCAGATCAAACTCGGCGTGATCTGTGTGCCAGTTCCCGCTCGGCAGCTTCGTGAAGTCCCGGCAGGCGACGGTGTTCGGCGGCAGCTCGGCGGCACGAGCTGTGCCCAGGATCGCAAGGCTCGCGGCAAGCATCGAGGCGGCGATCGGCGTCCTGGTCATGCGTCTGGTCCTCTTTCACGCTCGAGCACGAAGGCTCGCGGCCCGTCTGTTCCCTCAAGCCGGAACCGCCCTGGCGGTGGTCCCCCGGCCTCGGCGATCTTCGCTTTCATCTCGTCTTCCGAAAGCATGGCGCTTCCCAGCTCCAACCATTCCCGCTCCTGGCACAGCTCGGGCGGGATCAGGATCATCCCGTCCGACGAACTCCACCGCACCAGCGTGGGGATGCCGTGCTTCTGCGCGATCACGCGCAGGTAGGCTCGGAGCTCGGGCGCGCGGTGGGCGTCGCGTCGAGCCGGGTCGACCCAGACCTGCAGGATTTCCATCGGCCGTCCGTTCGCGGTGATGGTGTCGAGCATCGGGTCGATGATGTAGCCGGACAGGTCGGGGCGGCGCAGGCCGCCGGCGTCCTCGTCGAACATCCACCGGCAGGTCCAGGCCTGGCACGGATCCGGTCGCCTGGCATAGATCCGGCATCCCTTCGAGAACTGGTGCGGGCAGCGCTCGCCAGCCGGCTTGTGGCCGGACGGCAGCACGACCGGGACGATCGTGCAGCAGGCGGTGCAGCCGCCGCAGGTCCGGCCGCGCAGCGGCCGCCCGAAGATCACGAAGCCGTCTTCCGCCTCCTGGGCCTGGCTCATGGGTGCATGGCCTCGATCGCGTCCTGCACCAGCTCGTCGATGTCGTCGCTCGACGCCCCGGCCGCCTTCAGGGCATCGGTGACGTCGCTCTCCCAGCCGCTGTTCCCGAATGGGCGCTTGCCGCTGAAGCTCTCCCCCTCGACCCAAACCATGCGCAGCAGCGCCTTGAAATACTCGCCGACCGTCGCCGCGTCGGCGTCGTTCGTCTCCATCGGCGCCGCCAGCACCTCGTACGGCTTCAGCTTCTTCACGGCCACGTTCCGACACTCCACCAAAGGCCCAACATCCATCCGGCGCCGAACACCGCGCCGGCCAGGAACCCGCACGATGCGGCGACCCGCGCGCGCAGCTGGCGCCGGTTCGCAGCCAGGAAGCACGCCTCGAGGCCCTGGCATCCCCCGAGCTGGTTTCCGTCGAACATCACAGGCGATCGGCCGGCGCCACGTAGCCAGGCGGCGGCTGGACGACATCGAGGCCCATATTCTGCAGCGCGGCCCGTCCCAGCAGCATCACCATTCGCATGGTCTCCTCACTCGTCACCTGCACCACGCGCGACATCGACGGGAGCGCAGAGACGACCACGCTGCGCAGCGCTTCCATGTCCGCCGGCGTCTTCAGGTTGGCCAGGTTCTCGGGCTGCAAGCGAGGGTCGTCTGTTTCGAGGATCAGCGTCACCGCGATCTGAGGCTTTCGGGTCATCTTGGCCTATCCCCCGTGTGTTGACATCGTCGGTCATCCCGACGATGCGTTCGACACCGTGTTCCGGCGTGGCGAGCAAGACGGTTTGTCCCGCCTGTAGCGCCTTGCGCACGATCGAGGCCCAGTACAGCCTCTTGCCGGACTGGCGCCCGCCCATGGCCACGATCGTCTTGCCGTCGCTCATCCCGCGCGGCCATCGACTGGCGGGATGCAAGCCCGCTCGACGTCGTGCGCGATCGTGCAGATGGCCATCGAAGCATCGCGCAGGGCTTCCGGCGCGGTCAGGCTGTCAGGGATGATCTCGACTAGGTCCCGGCAGATTTCGGCCGCGTTGACCAGGCCGGTTAGCACGCCCTGCCGCACGCCCATCCCGAAGCCGTTCAGCCATTCGGCGCTTGGAGCGTCAGGCGTGGATCCCTCTGGACGATCACTCATGGTCGCTTCCATCGTTGGTCCGGTCGATCGTGATCATCGGC
>CAXTZG010000129.1:0-8503 GCA_964248625.1 uncultured Acetobacteraceae bacterium
GCCGCGATCTGGCCGACGAAGATCGCCAGCGGGAAGTTCCACGGGCTGATGCACACCACCGGGCCGAGCGCCTCCCCGGCGAGTGCCGGCGCCTGTCGAAGCCGGGCGGCGTAGTAGCGCAGGAAATCGACCGCCTCGCGCACCTCGCCGACCGCGTTCGCGGCCGACTTGCCGGCCTCGCGGATGATCGGCCCCAGCAGCTCGGGCAGCATCGCCTCCAGACGGTCGGCCGCCGCCTCCAGGCAGCCCGCGCGCGCCGGGGCCGGCAGCGCCGACCAGCGCGCGGTGCCGTGGACCGCAGCCGCGATCGCCGGTCCGATATCGGCCGGATCGGTGTCGCGGCAGCATCCGACGACCTGCCGCCGGTCGGCGGGATTGCGGCAGTCCCGCCAGAGACCGTCGGTCGCCTCGACGGCAAGCATCGGCTCGGCGACCAGCTCCTGATCGCCCGCGACCTCGATCCCTCCGGCCAGGGCGGCGAGCACGTCCTCGGCCGCGAGGTCGAGACCGGCCGCGTTGCGCCGGTCCGGGCCGAACAGTGCTGCCGGCAGCGGGATCGAGGCGTGGGCGGCGCCCAGCGGAAGCCGTTCGACCGTCCTGCGCACCGGATCGGCCACCAGCTCGGCGATCGGCACGTCCGGATCGGTGATGCGGTTGACGAAGGAGCTGTTGGCGCCGTTCTCCAGCAGCCGTCGCACCAGGTAGGCGAGCAGCGTCTCGTGCGTGCCGACGGGCGCGTAGATGCGGCAGGGACGATCCAGCGCGGCCGGCCCGACCACCTGCTCGTAGAGCGCCTCCCCCATGCCGTGCAGGCACTGGAACTCGTAGCGTCCGGAAGCGAAGTCCGGACCCGCCATCGCCATCACGGCAGCGACGGTCTGGGCGTTGTGGGTGGCAAATTGCGGGAAGATCGCGTCGGGGGCAGCCAGCAGGCGGCGGGCGCAGTCGAGATACGAGACGTCGGTGTGCAGCTTGCGGGTGAAGACCGGGTAGTCGGCAAGCCCGGCTTCCTGCGCCTTCTTGATCTCGCTGTCCCAGTAGGCGCCCTTCACCAGCCGCACCATCAGCCGGTGCGACGTCGCCCGGGCCAGTGCCACCAGATGGTCGATCACCGCCGGCGTGCGTCGGCTGTAGGCCTGCACCACGAAGCCGATGCCGTCCCAGCCTGCGAGGTCGGGCTGCTCGCACAGGCTCTCGAGCAGGTCTAGCGAGAGCTCGAGCCGGTCGGATTCCTCGGCATCGATGTTGAGCCCGACATCATGCGCCCGCGCCAGGCTGGCGAGGCCCGCCAGACGCGGCAGCAGCTCGCTGCGCACCCGGTCCTGCTGGGCGCGCGCGTAGCGCGGATGCAGCGCCGACAGCTTGATCGAGATGCCGGCGCCGTCGAACAGGCCGCGTCCCTGGTTGTGCGCGCCGATGGCGCGGATGGCGCGCTCGTACTCGGCGAGGTAGCGGCGCGCGTCGGCATCGGTCATCGCCGCTTCGCCGAGCATGTCGAAGGAATAGCGGAACCCGTCCCGCTCGCGCGGCCGCGCCGCCCTGAGCGCGCTCTCGATGGTCTCGCCGACCACGAACTGCTCGCCCAGCACGCGCATCGCGCGGTCCATCGCCTTGCGGATCAGCGGCTCGCCGCCGCGCCCCAGCACGCGCAGCAGGGCCGCCTGCAGCCCGGACTGGCCGCTGCTGTCCTGCAGCCGGCCGGTGACCAGCAGGCCCCAGGTGGCGGCGTTGACGAACAGAGACGGGCTGTTGCCGAGATGGGCGCGCCAGTCGCGGGCGCCGATCTTGTCGCGGATCAGCCGGTCGCGGGTGGCGGGATCGGGAATCCGCAGCAGCGCCTCGGCCAGGCACATCAGCGCGATGCCTTCCTGGCTCGACAGCGCGTATTCGCGCATCAGCCCCTCGACCGGCCGCGGACGGCCGCGCGCGCGCAGCCCCTCCACCAGCCGGGCTGCGAGCGCCGCCGCCGAGTCCGGCGCGCGCGGGGCCGTGCGCAGCAGCTCGGCGACGCAGTCCGGTTCCGGCCGCCGGGTGGCGCCGGTGATGCGCTGGCGGGTCTCGCTGGGCGGCCGCCAGGCGGTGGCGAACGGCGGCGGGCGCGTCGGCTCGGTCTGCGTCATGTCCATGCCACTCTCCGTCCTGGCGCCGTCCTGGCCGGGTTCCTCAACCATAGCGGCTTGTCCGGCGCCAGCCTCATGTTGATCGAACCGTCGAGGCCGCCCATCTTTCCGCGGTCCCGCATCCGGTGGTTGATCGAGGAGAGGCATGACCGACGACCCGTACGAGATCCTGGGGATCGGCCGCGACGCCGACAAGGATGCCATCCGCAAGGCCTATCGCCGCCTGGCCAAGGAAAGCCATCCTGACCTGCATCCCGGCGACGCCGGCGCCGAGGCGCGGTTCAAGCGCATCGGTGCCGCCAACATGCTGCTGTCCGATCCGGAGCAGCGCGCGCGCTACGATCGGGGCGAGATCGACGGAGCCGGGCAGGAGCGGGCGCCGCCGCGTCCTTCCTACCGCGAGCATGCGCAGGGGCCGCAGGGTGCCCGCTACCGGCCGGCCGGGGGACGCACCGGGGCGCCGCCCGGCGCCGGGCCGGACGGCCTGTGGGGCGAGGAGGATCTGGGCGACATCTTCGGCGAGATGTTCGGGCGGGGCCGTCGTGCCGCGCCATCCGGTCCGCAGCGCGGCGAGGATCACGCCTATTCCCTGACCGTCTCGTTCGCGGACTCGGTGACGGGCGCCACCACCCGCATCGCCCTGCCGACCGGTGCCACGCTCGACGTCAAGGTGCCTCCGGGCATCGAGGACGGGCAGACCCTGCGCCTGCGCGGCAAGGGCGGCGACGGCCATGACGGCGGACCGGCCGGCGACGCGCTGATCCGGATCCAGGTGACGCCGGACGCGCGCTTTGTCCGCGACGGCGACGACATCCGCACCGAACGCACGGTGTCGTTCAGGCAGGCGGTGCTGGGTGCGGCGGTGCAGGTGCCGACGCCGGCCGGCCCGGTGGCGATGACGGTGCCGCCGGATTCCGATGGCGGCCGGGTGCTGCGCCTGCGCGGTCGCGGCGTGGCGCCGCAGGGCGGCCGTGACGCCGGCAACCTGTATGTGACGCTGCGGGTGACGGTGGGTGCGACCGACGAGGCGTTGAAGGCGTTCCTGCGCCAGTGGACGCCGCCTGAAACCAGCGGAGAGGCGGCATGATCACCATCGAGACCCTGTGCATCCGGCTGCAGCGCATCACACCGCAGGACGTGGAGAGCTGGATCGAGCGGTCATGGGTCAGGCCGGAGGGTGCGCCGGGCCATTACCTGTTCCATCCGATCGACGAGGCGCGGGTGCGGCTCATCGTGGAGCTGCGCGAGCAGCTCGCCATCAACGACGAGGCGCTGCCGGTGGTGCTGTCGCTGCTGGACCAGGTCTATGCGGCGCGGCGGCACATGCGTCGCGTGCGCGACGCGCTCGAGCAGCAGACGGGTGCGGATCTGCGCGAGGAGCTCGGCCGCGTGCTGCGCGAGGACCCTGGCTGAGGCGAAACTGCATCAGGCTTCGACGAACAGCCCCCGTTCCGCTTGCGATCCAGCCGACCGGGACGTTTCCCCAGCGTGTCGCCGCACGTCGGTCGCGGCCGGACCATCGGTTCCGGCGGCCTCCGGTCGAGCGGCTGCCGCCATGTCAGGGATGGAAACCGGGCTGATCAGCCCGGCTGCCAGGTCCGCACCATGTAGTCGATGTCGGCACGGCTGATGTTCATGTCGGCCAGCTCGCGGTCGGAGCAGTGGCTCAGCTCTGCGTGCAGTCGCGCACGCTCGCGGTGCAGGGCGAGGTGGCTCCGGACGACGGCGGCGAGGTCGCGGACGATCGAAGACAGGCCGTGCTGGACGTCATGCTCGAAGCTGAGTGTCGTGGTGGTGGTCATGTAAGCCTCCTGAGCTTGTTTGCTGCAATGCAACATAATAAGCCTAGACAGCTTACTCCAGCGTTAATGCTGCATCGCACCATCACGCTTCCGTGGTGTGGCTTTTATGCCGTGGCGGACGGCGCCGCCGGCGCACAGGCTCGCTGTCGCCGGGTGAGAGCTGCTGCAAGACGACGACACCGCGACCGGTGCCCGCGCGACGCAGGCAGGGCAGGCCGCCGGCATGGCGGACAGCGCATCGGCATGATGTTCAGGCGTTGAGCGGGGCGCGCCCTGGTGGATTCGAACCACCGACCCACAGCTTAGAAGGCTGTTGCTCTATCCGACTGAGCTAAGGGCGCGTGCGACCGGGCAGGGACCTAGTGTGTCCAGTTCTGCTTGCGGTCGAAACGGAAATTGTCGGCATAGGCCTTGGGCCGACGCATGCGGACCGGGGCGAGCTCGACATCGTACGGGACTGACTGCCGGTCGGCGTAGGCGATCGCTTCCTCCTTGGTGGAGAAGCGCAGATGCACCTCGCTCTGCGTGTCGCCGCTGCCGAACCAGCCCATCAGCGGGTCCTGCTGGCGCTGCTCCGACTGGCCATATTCCAGGATCCAGTCATGCGTGCCGCCCTGGCCCGACTGCATCGACGTCTTCGGCTGCTGGAAAATCCGGGCGCGCATCGCAGGCTCCTCGCTCAACTGGTCGGGGCGCCCGGACTCGAACCGGGGGCCTCGTGTACCCAAAACACGCGCGCTACCAGGCTGCGCCACGCCCCGAACCAGGCCGGAAGCTATGAGCTTGCATCCAGGCTCGCAAGGGCGCGCCGGAGGTTTCCCTCGTGGCGCGCGAGCACGTCCAGGGCCTGTGCCGGCGACAGGCCGCGCGCCACCAGGATCGCCGGCTTCACCCGCTGCCCGGTGGCGGCCAGGGCGGTGGCGGCAGGCTCCGGATCGCAGCCGGCGAGCTCGCCCACCATCGCCACCGCACGCAGCCGCAGCTTGGCGTTGCGCGCCTGCATGTCGACCATCCGGCCGGCATGCACCCGGCCGAGGCCGGTCATCATCGCGGTCGAGAGCAGGTTCAGCACCACCTTCTGCGCGGTGCCGGCCTTCAGGCGCGTCGAGCCGGCGATGGGCTCGGCGCCGGTGGCGACCAGGACCGGATGCTCGGCCGCGTCGAGCAGCGGCGCGCCCGGACTGTTGGCGACACCGATGGTCAGGGCGCCGCGACGACGGGCCTCGCGCATCAGCGCCACCGTGAACGGCGTGCCGCCGCTGGCGGCGATCGCGATCACCACGTCCTGGGCGCCGACGCCGTGGGCTTCCAGGTCGGCAAGGGCGGCGTCGGTGTCGTCCTCGGCATTCTCCACCGCCTGCGACAGCGCCGTCGGCCCGCCGGCCGGCAGCAGCACCAGCCGGTCGCGCGGCCAGTCAAAGGTCGGCTCGAGCTCGGCGCCGTCCTGCGCTCCCAGCCGGCCGGAGCTGCCGGCGCCGGCATAGACCAGGCGTCCGCCCGCGCGCAGCCGGGGCAGGGCTGCCGAAACCGCGGCCGCGATCGCGCCGACCGCCGGCCCGACAGCCGCCACCGCGGCGAGCTGGCCTTCCCACAGGCTCTCCACCTGCTCGCGCGCCGACCAGCTGTCGAGCCGGTCATGGCGCGGGCTGCCGCCTTCGGTCGCAGGCCGCGGCTCAGGCAGGATCTTGCGTCCTGCGCACCAGCGGCGGCACGAACAGCGGCGCCGTGTCCCACGGGAACAGGACCCAGGTCTCCTGCGGCACCTCGACCACGAAGCGGTCGGTCCAGGGACGGCCGGATGGCTTGGCGTAGAGGCAGGCGAAATGGGCGCGCGGCAGCAGGGCACGCACCAGTTGCGCGGTCACCCCGGAATCCACCAGGTCGTCGATGATCAGGAAGCCGTCGCCATCGCCGGCGGCGCTGGGCGGCTTGATCACCCGGGGCGCGGCGCCCTGCGTTTCCTCGCCCTCGCCGGACTGGTCGTAGGACACCACCGAGATGCTCTCGATCAGCCGGCAATCGAGCTCGCGGCCGATGATGGCAGCCGGGATCAGGCCGCCCCGGGTGATGGCGACGATGCCCTTGAACGGACCCGTCGGCATCAGCTGCTCGGCCAGCAGGCGCGCATCGCGATGCAGCTGGTCCCAGGTGACGGTGGCGTAGCTGACCGCCATCAGAACAGCCGGCCACCATCGGCGACCTTGTGATCGGGACGGATCAGCACGACCTCGCCGCTGGCGTCCGGCAGCCCCAGGGTCAGCACCTCGCTGACGAACGGACCGATCTGGCGCGGCGCCAGGTTCACCACCGCGCAGACCTGGCGGCCGATCAGCTGATCGGTCTTGTAGTGGCGGGTGATCTGCGCCGATGACCGCCGGATGCCGAGCGGGCCGAAATCGATCCACAGCCTGATCGCCGGCGTGCGCGCTTCGGGAAACGGCTGCGCGTCGGTGATGGTGCCGACACGGATGTCGACCCGCGTGAAGCTGTCGAAATCCATCGTTGCGGCCGGCATGGGATCGGGAGGTGCGGTCATCGGACGTTCTTGCCGTCAAGCCGGACGGTTGCCAAGTGCGGAGTGGCGCGCACGGTCTTGGCGAGGATGCCTGGCTCCCGGAGTAGGGATCGAACCTACGACCGAGCGATTAACAGTCGCTTGCTCTACCGCTGAGCTATCCGGGACCGGCGGCGCACCCTATAGCGGAGCCTGCGCTGGCCCGTAAAGCCCTTCCGGGCCGGGTCCGGCCGGTCCGGCGCAGGCGGCATCCGGCGCCGCCGACACCCCGAGCGAGGGCCGCAGATGGAAACGCCCACGCCCTTCAGGATCAGCCGCCGCGTCCTGCTCGGCAGCGGCGCCGGTGCCGGACTGCTGCTCGCGGGCGGCCTCGTGGCGCGCAACCAGGTCCGCCATCCGCATCGCGACAAGACCTCGCATCCGGACGGCCGCTATCGCAGGCTGACCCTGGCGTGCCCGCATCCGGCGCATGATCCGGTGCTGATCGTGGCGCAGCGGCAGGGCGTGTTCGCGCGCTACAACCTGGACGTGACGGTGCGGGGCAACCTGGCGTCCGGTCAGCAGGCGCTGGACCAGCTGCATCCGGCCGGCGTGCAGGCGGTGGTGGCCCCCGCCCTGTCCTGGCTGCCGCGCCTGATGACCGGCCTGGATGCGCGTCTGGTCGGCGGGCTGCAGAGCGGCAGCGCGCGGCTGCTGGTGGATCGCAGGTCGCCGATCAAGCGGATCGAGGACCTGCATCGCCGGGCGATCGGCATCGCCGATACGCCGCCCGGCCCTTATCCGGGCGCCGACCGGCTGTTCTTCTCGATCATGATGCGCCGCAAGGGCATGGATCCGAACCGCGACGTCAGCTGGGTGCAGCTGGCGCCGGACCAGTTCCGCAGCGCCCTTGCCGAGAACCGGGTGCAGGCGGTGGTCGGACACGATCCGGTCATCTGGCAGCTGCGCGAGGCGCTGCACCTGACCGAGCTCGCCAGCAGCATGACCGGCAGCTACGGCACCCGGGTCAGCCGCGTGCTGGGCCTGCGCGGCGACGTGCTGCAGGCCGATCCGGCGGCGGCGGTGGCGCTGGTGCTCGCATTCCGGGAAGCGGCCGAGACCGTCGCCCGCCACCCGGACGCAGCCGCCAGCGTGCTCGCCGACCAGCTGCCGGACATGGATCAGGCCTCGATCGAGCGCATGCTGCATGCCGAGGGTCACGGGGTGCATCCGACCGGCACCGAGCTGCGCGAACAGATCGCGCAGTATATCGACGAGCTGAAGCTGATCGGCTTGGCCAGCGACGACCTCGACTCGGCCGTCCTGGCGCAGCGCTTCTGCGCCAACGTGGTGCATCGGTAGTTCCAGCGATCGGCCGGCCATGCCTCGGCGCCGGAGGCGGCCGCGTCGTGACAAAATTACAATCCTGTCCTGTTATTCTGCCGCAACCCTTTTACGCGCCGGAGCGTGATATAGATCTGGCACTGCATCGAGAGTTCCACAGTCCGATGGACCTGCTTCCCGATATTCACTTCGACGGCCGTGAAATTCCTGTTGCCGGCTCGGCATCGGCCGACGCCGTCTATGCTTATCGACATCTGCAGGCTCTCGAGCGGGCCGGCGCCGATGGCCGGGAGCTGCTGCTGCATGCGGTCCGTGACCTGCTGCCGGGCCGGATCGCGGCGGTGTCCTCCTTTGGCGCGGAGTCCGCCGTGCTGTTGTCGGTGATCGCCGAGATCGATCCGTCGATCCCGGTGGTGTTCCTGCAGACCGGCAAGCATTTTCCGGAAACGCTGGCCTACCGGCAGGAGTTGGCGACGCATCTGGGCCTGCTCGACGTCCGCGACGTCGTTCCGGCTGCATCCGCGGTGGCGGATCGCGATCCCACCGGCGAGCTGTGGTATTACGACGCCGACGCCTGCTGCGCCCTGCGCAAGGTGCAGCCGCTGGAGGCGGCGCTGGCGCCGTTCGCGGGCTGGATCAGCGGCCGCAAGCGGTTCCAGGCCGCCACGCGGGCGGCGCTGCCGTTCGTCGAGCTGGTTCGCGGGCAGCTCAAGCTGAACCCGATCGCCGACTGGACCGGCGCC
>CAXTZG010000130.1:0-8277 GCA_964248625.1 uncultured Acetobacteraceae bacterium
GGATGCGTCGTAGACGCTCGATGTCCACCTTGTCGGCATGACGTCGACGGGTTGCTCACTCGCCGACCAAACGCTCCGAGCCCCTGAACCACAGGAGTTTCAGCCGGCGCCAGAGCTTGGCGCTGTTGCGGTCACCGCTGGTCCATTGCGCATCCAGCCATGCAGGTGGGGCTCGAGCGAGCTCTCCCGGGTCCTGAATATGTCCGATCGCTGGCCGCGCAGCACCCGGCGGACCAGACCGCGGCTATAACCGGTTCTGCGCACGATCTCCCTGATCGTCATGCCGGCGGTGGCCTGGTCCAGGATCGTGCTGTTGGTGTCCTCTCGCCGCAGGTAGGGCCGCAAGACGGCGTTGCCGAAGCGCTCGGTCAAGATGCGTTGGCTGCAAGTATACCGGTCCCGGTTGATGAGACACCCCGAAGGAAGCTGCGCGGCGAGTGCCGCAGGTGAAAGCAGGGCCTGACGGGCGGCGGCTGGTGTCCCGTAACCGAGCCGCTGGATGAGCCGGATGGTGTTGCAGGTTTTCGGAAGTCCAGCGACGCCAGACGCAGCTGCTCGACGGTGTCGAAAGTCTGCACCCAGAGCAGGTTCTCCTTCAGCGTGCGGATGAACCGCTCGGCGTATCCCTTGCCTTCCGGAGCCCTGACGAAGGCCGGGGAGCTTCCAGCACCCAGGAACGCCAGCTCGTCCTGGAAGACGGCAGACATGTACTGGCTACCGTGATCGTGGCGGACGCAGAGCCCGGCAGCGGCGCCCTTGGCAAAGGCGCCGAAATGCTGGCGCACGGCCCTGCCGGAGTGGTTCGAGCGCCTCGAAGCGGGTGCCATGGCCGGCAGCGTGGATGCCGACGCACTCGGCGTTGTGGTGATCCACGGCACTTGCCAGCAAGTGACTGGCAAGCACCGCGACCTGGCCTTCGCGGGTCCAGGTGGTGGTCATGTCGGTGCCCCACATGGTGTCCAGCGCGTAGGGGATGATGGTGCCGTCGTGGTTGCGCGGTCCGCGGGGCGAACCGACTCGTGAAGGCGCCAGCAGGGCGTGCTCGCGCATCAGCCGCAGCACCCGGTGCCTCGAGGTGCGCACGCCGGCAAAGCGCAGTCTGGCCCACACCTTGTGATGCCCTTCGCCATGGAAGGGGCTGGCGGAAAGAACAGCCCGGATCCGCTCGGCCAGCGCCGCATCCGGCATCGGCCCTGCCGGTCCGCGTCGACGTGGGGGCTCTGCCGGGCCCGGTCGGCGGTGGCGATAGAGGGTCGCTCGTGCGGCATGCCAGATCCGGCAGACCCGGGTGACGCCGTAGGGCTTGCCGCTGCTTGCGAAGATCGTGCGGCTCATCGTCTCGACCTCCGCCGGACCAAAGGGCGCCCGCCCTCCGGGGTGACGATCCTGGCTTCCAGCAATTTGCGCTCAAGCAGCATCTCGCTCAGCCTGGCTTTCAGCCGGTCGCTCTCGAGTTCTCCCGCGTCCAAGGGGCGGGTTGCCAGGCTGGCCTCACCGGCTGACAGGAAGGTGTCGCGCCAGCCGCTCAGTGTCGCAGCCGTCACGCCCAGGGTGCGAGAGAGCGTCTCCAGGTCCTCACCCCGCAGCAGCCGGAGCACCGCGTCGCGCCCGGCACTGCCGCGACATCCGGCCGCCCCGACCAGGGCCTGCCGCCTCCGCGACCGTCGTTGTTTCTGTCGTCATCGTCCACCTCTGTCGCGGACAGCGTCCGCTTATGAGGTGTCTCGCTCAACTCTGGGGCGCAGGACGAGCATATGTTCTGTCGCCTGAAGGACTACCGCCGCGTCGCCTGAGCAGGGCGTGGAGCTGCTGCGACCGCTCCGACTTCACATGCGCTGCTTTGAACCAGCCGGTGCGCACCACCTGGGCCATCGCCCGCGCGTTGTTACGGTCGGTCTTGACCGGCATGTACTTCGTCGTGGCACACAGCTGCCAAGTTTCCAGAAGCACGACCGGCAGCCCCTTTGGCGAGGCGAGCATGAAGCCAATGCGACAGCGGCCTCGCTTCGAGGCCGGTCCAGTCAAATGCCAAGCTTGTGGCAACCAGGACGACCGCCAGCGCCTCCGGCTCGCTTTCACATTGAACTTGCAACATATTGCGCCTTGCAGATCCACGATGCAGATGCTGCTCGTCTCCAGCTAGAGCCCAATCCGACGGACGTGAGTCGAAAGTGCTTCCCCCGACGCGGTGCTGATGTGATTTACCATGCTGGCTGGATTGTAGGCCAGCATGGATGGCACAGACACTATCGCAGGATCTTCGAGACCGGGGGTTCTGTCAGCTCTCGCGCCAGATTTCTGATTATTCGTGATATTGTAACCTTCTTAAGAACAAAGAGTAATGAGTGGGGGATTTAATTGAAGTCGACAACGATCGTCCTGTCGTTGCTGTCCCCCAGCACTCGTCTTTTCATGCACGTCTCGATCGGTTCAAGGATGCGCCCTTGGCCGCTGCCCAGACCGGCAGGGTCGCCAATTCCTCTTCCCCGGCAATTGACGCCGCAATGCGCTCAGCGACCAGCGGCGCCAGCTTAAAACCATGGCCGGAGCAGGCGGAGCAGGCGGAGCAGGCGGAGCAGACGATGCCGCGGGTGCCCTCGGGGCGCACCAGGAAGCGTTCGTCGGCGGTGGCGGTGTAGTAGCAGATCTTGCGCTCCAGCACGGCATAGTCGTCGAAGTCGCGCCAGGAGCGGCGTGCCACCTCGATCAGGCGGCCTAGGTCGTCGGACGTGGCGGCGCGGTCGTCGTCCGGCTGCCCGGTCCGGCTGAACGCGTGGTCACCGATCTTGAGCCGCGTGCCCGGCCGCGGCGGGATGGTGTAGGTGCCACCGCCGCGGCCAATGTCGATCAGCACCGGGGCATCCCGCCAGGCTTCGGCGAGCCACGGCGGCGGCGACAGGTATATCACCGCCTGGCGCGACGGCACGGCGATGTCTGCTATCGCCGGCACTAACCGCGCGACCCAGGCACCGGCCGCCACCACTATACGGTCGCCGCGGATCAGACCCGCCGCCGTGCGCAGCGTTCCGGCCTCACAATCCACTTCGGTGACCGCGGTGCGCGGATGCAGACGCACGCCAAGCCCCGGCAACCGGTTCACGAGGTCGGCGAGGATACGAGCAGCGAACAGGACGCCAGCACCTTCGGTGCGCACCATGCGGGTCAGGCCGTCAGTGCGCAGCATCGGAAACGCTTCCGCCACTTCCGACACCGGCATGTCGGTGCAGCCTATGCCCATGCGGTGCAGGGAGCGGCGGGTGGTCTCATACCATTCTTCTTCGCCACGCAGGGCGTAGTACGCCGGCATTGGTGCGAGGTGTCCGGCTCCGAGATCCACGAACAAACGCTTCCACGCCTCGAACGCCGCCGGCATCAGGGTGCCGTAGCCTTCCATCTCGCCGTAGGCATGGCGGATGATGCGGTGCTCGTCGCAGGAGGAGGAAAAAGGGTTGGGTAGGTCACCCTGCTCAAACAGTTCGACCGTGAAGCCGCGCTGAGCGAGCGCCCAGGCGATAGTGAGCCCGGCGATTCCACCGCCGACGATCAGGATGCGTCCCTGGGCCAAGTGCGATTTTCCTTCCGTATCCGCGATCCGTGCAGGAGGGGCTGCGTTCTCAGGTGCGCGGCGCTTCCTCACGCTCCTCCACCGCCACCTCGGCCAAGCCGGCCTTCAGGCTGCGCCCCAGCAGGCCGAACACCACCAAGCCGAGCAGGTATATGGGTGCCAGAGTGAGGAAGGCATACTGCAAGGCGAGCGTCCCATAGCGGTGGGTGAGCGCTTGGCTTAGGGCGCCGATCATCAGCGGACCAATGCCGGCGCCGACTACGTTCACCGCGAACACCAGCACCGCCGCCGCGGTGGCGCGCGACCGCACCGAGGCCAGGCCCTGGATCAGCGCCCAGCATGGGCCGATATACAGCCCGTTGGCGAAGGACGGCACGATCAGCAGCAGGTAAGCGAGGGCGTGGTCCTGAGACAGGCTCAGGCCGACGATGGAGGGAATCGCCATCGCGGTCGCCGCCATCGGTACCCAGGCGATCCAACGCGCGTCCTGGTCGTAGGCACGGTCGACTAGGCGACCGCCGAGCCAAGTGCCGAGCAGGTAGGGCAGGCCCTGGAAGACAAACAGGGCACGTCCGAGTGCCGCAGCCGACACGTGCAGCTTGCGCGTGAACAGCGGCGCCAGCCAGATGAAGGTGCTGTACTCGGCGATTGCCATCAGCGAGAGCGCGATCCCGAGCCACAGGAAGGCGGGGCGACTGGCCAGCCGACGCAACGCGACGCCAAACGGTGGGGGCTTGGCGGCGCTGCGTATCCCGTCGGCGCCCCCGCGTATCGGATCGCGCAGGGTTGTCGCCATGATGCCAGCCAGAAGCAGGCCGGGCAGGCCGATGACGACGAAGGTGGTGCGCCAGCCGACAGCGTCGTTCAGCGCGCCGCCCAGCAGCGGGGCGAGTACGACGCCAAACGGTGCGGACAGCGCCAGGATGCTCATCGCCGACGCGCGCCGGTTGGCAGGATAGAGGTCGCCAATCATCGAGTGCGCTGGTGGGATCGCGCCGGCCTCACCACAGCCGACCAGGACCCGCGCCGCCAGCAGGCCGGTAAACCCTCGCGCGGCGGCACAAAGGGCGGTGGCGAGGCTCCAAAGCAGCAGGGAAGAGGACAGAATGGCAATCCTGTTGCCCCGTTCGGCCAGCCGGGCCATCGGCAGCGCCAGGCCGGAATAGAACAGCGCGAAGGCGGCGCCGGTCAGGAGGCCGATCTGCAGGTCGCTCAGCCGCAGCTCGATCCGGATCGGCTCGATCAGGATCGACACCACGAAGCGGTCAACGTAATTCAGCGTCATGGCCAGCATGGCGAGCAGCAGCAGCCATCGGCGTTCTGATGGCCGGTGCGGCGTCGGAAGCCCACGGTTCATGTCCGACCGGCCGAAGTTGCTCTCAGCGGCAGCGCGCGCAAGCCCACGGTGGCAAAGGCGCCCCCGGCAAGCGGCACAGGCGCCTGGTCGGGATCGATGGAGAGCTGCGCAGCCATGGCGCCGATGCTGGCAAGGATCAGCCGCAGCTCGAGCCGCGCTAGCCAGGCGCCAATGCACAGGTGCACGCCGTAGCCGAAGGCGGCGCTGCCGGCATTGGCGCGAAGCGGTCGGGGTGGTCGAACTGGCGCGGGTCGCGGTTAGCGGCCCCTACCATAAAGCGCAGGTTGCTGCCGGCCGGGATCAGCACGCCGCCGAGCGCGACGTCGCGGGTGGCGACGCGGGCGAGACGATGTACCGGCGGGCGGAACCGGAACGCCTCCTCCAGGAACGCCGACGGGCCATCCGGTTCACGCAGCAGCGTCAGCCAGCCGGGCTCGCGCGCCAGGATGTCGAGGCAGTTACCAGTCATCAACGTCGTGGTCTCATGGCCAGCGGTGAACAACAGGCCGGCGAAGCCCGCCGCTTCCGACCGGGACAGCACGCCCTCATCGCGTAAGCGCGCAAGGTTGCCGATCACGCTCTCCTCGTCGCCCGCAGCAGCCCGGTTCATCGCCGCAGAGATCGTGTCTAGCAGCGCGTCGTAGCCATCGCGGCTGGCTCCGCCCGGCACGCCGCGCAGCACATGGGCGAGGTAGTCGATGCTTTCGCTGGTCCAGCGGCGCATCTCCGCCGCGCGTTCGTTCGGAATGCCGAGCACATCGCAGATCACGCCGATGGTACATGGGCTGGCGAACTCTCCAATCGCGTCGCCGCCGCCACGCTCCAGAAACCGCTGCCAGGCGTCGAAGACGCGGGCGGCGATTCGCGGCTCGACCGCCGCGAGCGCTCGCGGACTGAAGGCGCGAGACACGAGCCGACGCATCTCGGCATGCTCCGGCGGATCCATGTTGAGCAGGAAGCCCGGCACGGCGACGTCGGTCCGCATTATCGAGGAGAACACGGCGGCGTCGCGCAATCCGGCCGTCACCTCGCGGTGGCGCGAGACGAACACGAAATGCTGGGCGGCGGGCCCGGCGCGAAGCACCGGCGCGTGTTCCAGCATCCATTTGTAATGCGGGTAGGGATCAGCCTGAATTGCCGGGTCGAACGGGTCGAACGGTGGCAGGTGGCTTGGCCAGTCGAGGTCCTGAGACCAGGGCGGTTGCCTCATCATGTCGGGCTCGACCACCGGCTCAAAAGAAGCGCACGACGGACAGACCGACGGTGAGAGGCTGGATGTAGACCGTGTTGTACAGGCTGGCGGCGGTCGAGACCGAGCCGGCTTGGGAGATCGTCGACAGCACTCCGCGCGTGTCGGTGGCGTTGTTGGCGAACAGGGTGATCGACCAGTGCGGGTCGTGCGCGGTGACGCGCAGGTCGAGCTTCTCGTAGTCCGGCAGCCTGGCGCGTAGGTTGCCGGGGCTGTCGACGAACGTTTCGAATCGGCGGCCGACATAGCTCAGCGTGGCGCTCGCGGTCGCGACCCAGGCATTCGACAGGCGGATGTCGCGCTCGACCGACAAGCTGCCTCCGAACCGGGGTGTGAACGGCAGCGGGGATCCGGCCCCGCCGACGCCGCCGCTGGGAGGGAGAGCCTGCGTGAGCTCGGCCACGTTGTAGCTGCCGTTGACGACGATGCGCAGTGCAGAGGTGAGGCGGTAGTTCAGGGCGAATTCAGCCCCGGTACTGCGTGCGGATGCGGCATTGGCGAAGTAGATGAACTGCGTCACCGGGTCGGTCAGCTGGATCTGTATGTTACTCCACTCGATGTCATAGACCGATAGGTCGTAAGTCAGGCGGTGGCCTAGCACGTCGCCCTTGGCGCCGAGTTCGTAGTTGACCGTAGTGTCGGACTTGTAGCTGGTCGGCACGTCGGAGCCCGGGACGATGTCCTCGTTCGGACCGCCGGGACGGTAGCCGGAGGCGATCCGCGCGTAGATCATGGCGTCGGGCGACAGCCGGTAGCTTGGCGTGACCAGGAAGGTGACAGGCGAGTCGTAGGAGGTCGAAGAGAAAAACTGCGGCGTTGGGGCGCCGAGTGTCGGATCATAGTCGTCGCGCTCGCGGTAGGTTTGGTGGTTGTAGGCGTAGCGCACGCCGCCCTGGATGTCGAAGCGGGGCGTGAGGTGCACCGTGACGTCGCCGAACCCCGCGATTTCCTCGTAGGTGGAGGGGAACGTGATGTTGAGGACCGAACCGGCCGTGCGGCCGGTCAGTGGATCGACTGCGAGGATGTACTGGTCGGACGGCGTGGTCTCGTTGTCGTAGAACACGCCGGCGAGCCAGTCGATGCGGTGCCCCAGGATCGAATAGGCTGCGGGGGACGAGGCGAGGCGCAGCTCCTGGGTGAACTTGCGGGTCTCGAACGCCTGGCCCAGCTCGGCACCGTCCACCCCGGGGCTGGTGGCTGTCGCCGTGGCGGCGGCGGCGGTGCTGTCATAGGTCTGGAAGGTAGGATTAGAGGAATAGTCAGTCAGGCCGTACCCGGTCACCGAAGTCAGGTCGACGGAGCCGAGGTGGGCGCGCACCTCACCAGAATAAAGCTGGACGAAGCTGTCGAACCGGCCGGAGCCCGGCGGCTCGTTCTGCTTGAGGTCGCCATAGAGCGGCTGCTGGTTGTAGGTCGTTGTGACCCCGTCATAGCCCTCGCCGCTGGTGTCCTGCAGGATGGCGCCGAGGCGGATGGACACGTTCTGGTTCGGCGCCCAGAGCACGGCAACATTGCCGCCCCGGGCATTAACGTCGTTGACGTCGTGGCCGCCGTTCACCACGTTATCGACATAGCCGGGGGTCTGGCGGGAGAAGCCGCTGACACGCACCGCAAGGGTGCCGCTGAGCGGGATATTAACGCCGCCGCGCACGCCGTAGCCGACGCCGCCATCGACCGTGCCGTCGAGGTCGGTTTCAACCCTCCCGGTTAGCGCGCGGGTTGACGGGTCAGCGGTCACGTATTTGATCAGGCCACCGAGGCTGCTGGCGCCATAGAGAGTCCCCTGCGGGCCGCGCAGTACCTCGATCTGCGACAGGTCGGCCGGATCCAGGTCGGGCGCCAGCAGGTCGCCATCACCGAGTACGGTGGAGGAGCCGAACGGCACATCGTTGATCAGGATGCCGACGGTCGGGTTCGCCTGCCGCGCCGAGGCGATGCCGCGCAGGATGATGTTGCTCTGGCCGTTGCCCTCGGCATCGACCGAGAGGCCGGGGACCTTCTCGAAGTAGTCCTGCAGGCGGACCTGATTGACCTCGCTGAGCTGAGTTGTGTTCAGGACCGTGACCGAAACTGGCGTGTCCTGCAGGCGCTCGGACTTCTTCTCTG
>CAXTZG010000131.1:0-1699 GCA_964248625.1 uncultured Acetobacteraceae bacterium
AGGCGCTTCGTGACAGGCTTGTTCGTGCCGAAGCGGAGCAGCAGCTTCAGCCCAGCCTTGAGCGGTGCGGCGGCGGGCTGACCCTTGCCCGCGCGCTTGCCTGTCGCTGCCCTGGGCGGCGCCGTGCGCTGCCAGAACCCCGTGATGCCGTGGATCGTGCCCACGAACACGTTCGGCAGGGCGGCCATGCGAGCAACCGCGCCTTTCGGCAGCTGCCCGTATTGGTCCGTCCGCGCGTCGACCGGCACCAGCAGCGCCTTGCCAGGCAGGCTGTGCTCGCCGCCGGTCTCATAGGGTGTGAGGTATTTTGCCTGCGCCGGACGCAGCGAGACGACCGCCTGCAGGTGGCTTTTCTTCGCCCGCTGCTCGACCTGCGTCGCGCGCTGGGTGAAGGGCCGCGGGTGGTCGAACAGCGACGTGATGGCGACGTTCTCGGCTCGCATGACCTGAAACGCCAGGTCGTTGACGGCCGTCGCAGTGGCGAATGGGATCTGCTTCTTCGCGCCGATCAGCGCGCGATGCAGTGGCGCGGTGTTGGCGCTGATCGTGACCATCGGGCCTCGATGTGGTGGGTGGCGCCTGCGAGGCGCGGCAATTCCCACCTACCCGCTATAAGGGCATCGAGATGATCTCGCGTCAATGGGGATTTCCCCGGCCTCGCACAACCTGGTCGAACCCGAAGTGCTCGGCCATGCGGTCCAGGGCGGCGAATATCTGGCCTTTCGCCTCCTGGCCGTTCATGTCCAGTCGCTCGCCGATGTCCTTGATCGCCATGTTCTCGATGATGAACAGCGTGATCATGCTCCGCTGCTGCCGGCTCATCAGCTTGTGGATCTCGCGCAGGTCAGCCGACGCCTGATACATCGTCCGGCTGGGATGACCCTTTTCCCAGGCGTTCGGATTGCGCCCGAAGCTCGAGCCTGCCTGGCCCTTGGCGCCCAGCTCGATCTCGCGCAGCACCGCATAGCGCTCGCAGGCGAGATGCTGGTGCTTCTTCATCTCCGAGCGGTTGAGCATGCGATCGTAGGCAGAGCAGACCTGCGGCCGGCTGATGGTGTTGTTGGGGTTGGGCTCGTCGGCCGCCTTGTGGTTGACGACCACCTCGTCGCGCCGGAAGCGCAGCTCAAGGCCGTGGGTCACGATCAGCTGGGGGATGGGCGGCGGCAAGGGTGGCATAGACTGGGCAATCGCTCGATCGCGCGCCCGTTTGGTCAGCTTGGTGGCCTTGGTCACCCCGAGACGTTCACGCCGCACTCCTGACACAGCGCAGCGCCGGGGAAATCCCCGACGATCCGGCAGCATCTTGTCCGCTACAACCGCCGGTAAGCACAGAAAAAATTGTTTCTGAGGCGGACTCAGATGCTCCCGCGAGCCACGAACTCAGGCTCGCCGGCCTCGAAGCCTCGGAGCGGTTCCGGGGATTGCCCTGGTTGCAGGATGATCACCCTTTCGACGTTCGGCGGCTCCTCGTCGCGTCCCATGCGCACGGGATGCTCGACCGCCCACGGATGGGCAAGCCGTTCGACCTGGAAACGGTGCTCGATCGTGCACCCCGGAGCCTCTTTAATGACGATGAAGCTGCCCGTCGCACAAGCTGGGTCGGCCCTAGGCTCATCGCAGCTCCCGACGACCACAAGCCCGCCCTTGTATGGCTCGAGCACCCTCATTCCGTCCCCCTGTTCAGCAGATCGCGCCACCA
>CAXTZG010000131.1:1799-8260 GCA_964248625.1 uncultured Acetobacteraceae bacterium
TTGTATGGCTCGAGCACCCTCATTCCGTCCCCCTGTTCAGCAGATCGCGCCACCACGCCGGCGCCTTGGCATCGACCTCGGTCGTCATCTGCTGGTCTCGCGCCATCAAGGCAGCGAGGGCATTTGCAACGATCGGGATCGCCTGGTCTGGGTCGTCGCCCTCGATCGACATGCGGTTCGGGCCCGCGACGATCGTCACCGTCTGGTCGATCGGGCTCGAGAACGTGGCCGCGATCTCGAGCAGGACCTGAGTGAACGCGACGTGCTGGTCCTCGCGGCTGAGCTGGGACACGAAGTTCATCGCCACAGCCCCGTTGCGAGACCGAGCGACAGGGCGGTGAACAGCAGCACGAGGAGGAGGAACACGAGTCGCAGCGCTGGGTCACGGCGCACAATCCGCATCAGGACGCAGCTGTAGAACGTCAGCATGCCTGTCGATGGCAGGATGGCGATCTGCGTCAACAATCGCTCACGTGCCCCCGTCCTGTTCCAACCGTCCGTTCCTACCCAACCCCCCGGACTCCCTAGTACTGTCATTATATGATTTCTTTAGAACTACAGGTTGGAACAGTTGGAACGGTCAGGACAGTGGCGGGGCTTGGGCGTTCCTACCTGTCCCAACCTCGTTGATTGAGGCGGGAAAAGGTTGGAACAGGCCCGCTTTAGGGCTTCAATCTGTTCCATCCTGAGTCGGCAGCTCAGGCACCCGACGTTCTGTGCCGGGGAGCAGGGCGCCAGGCTTGAACCACGCGCGTTGCTTGCGGCCGTCCCGGCGGAAGTCGTGCCTGAACCAACCCATGCTGCGCAGGATCGCCGCGACGCGCATCTCCGAGGCGCGGTTCTGCCGGTCGCGCGGGAGCGTCAGCCCCAGGTGCAGGATGTCGCTCATGGTCACCTCGACCAGCAGTGCCACAAAGCCAGCGATCGGCTGCCGCCAGACGTCCTCGGCCATGCGAGACTCCTGACTGACCTCGGCGGTCTGCCGCACCAGGTCGTCCTCGAGCCACAGCGGCGTGTCCCAGGTCTCCATCTCGACCGCCTCGGCCCACAGCTGCTCGCGGTTCGCCTCGATCCAGTCGACGTCCGCCTTGGCGCAGCTGATCGGCCAGTAGCGCCGGTTCCCGGTGGTGTCGGTCAGCCAGTCCTTCTCGTTGGTCGTCCCGATGAAGACGCATTGGCGGGGGCGGTCGACGAAGTTGCGCCCATAGCTCGGGCGGAAGTTGTCGACGGTCCGGCTGATGAACGATTTCGCCGCCTGATGGGTGCTGCGCACGAGCACCTGCAGCTCGGCCAGCTCGATGCCCCAGCGGCCCGCCATGCCCTGCTGCGCATCCTTGTCGGACAGGTCGTGGCTCAGGTCGTCCTTGAACCAGCGCGTGGAGAACAGCGCCTCGCAGGCGCGGCTCTTGCCCTTCCCCTGATCGCCCTCGAGGACGAGGACATGATCAAACTTCGTCCCCGGTGTCCGAACCCGCCGCACGGCGGCGCATAGGAACTTAGTCCCAACGGCCTCATGGTAGGCGTCGGTCGGAACCCCGAAGGCGGCATGCAGCCAGGTCGCGATCCGCGGCGTCCCGTCCCAGGCCAGCCGGTCGAGCCAGGCGGTGACCGGGTGGTAGCGCTCGAGCTCGGCCGAGGTCTCCGCTGCCTGCCGCGCAACCTGCATCGAGACGCGCAGGCTATAGGCGCGCTGCAGATAGCCCTGCACCAGCGTGATGTCGGCCTCGTTCGACGGCCGCGGATAGGGTCCCGGCGGATCCCGAGCGCCCTCGAACGCGCGCGGCGGCGTGCGGGTGATCACTACCCGGTGGCCGAACTCGTCGTAGGCCAGCAGGCCGGCCAGGCGATCGTCGTTGCCCATGATCAGGATGGCGTTGCTGACGGTCGGATGTGGACCGCGCTCGCCGTGCGTCAGCTCTCCGCGCCATCCGGCGCCACGCGCCAGGGGGACCACGTTCACCACGTCATCATCCCCCGGCATAACGGGCCTCGACGGGACGCTTGCGCCCCGACGTCAGCCCAGAGCGGATCGTGTCTCGCGCTTCCCTCACGGGGATGCCGCGCATGAGCGCAGCGGCTTCAAGCGTCTCCTCGGCCTCGTCCTGCGAGATGTATCCGGCGCCGCACCAGCTGCCGAGGCGATAGGCCGCACGGTTCAGGGTGTTGTTCGCGTCGCCGCTCGATGCGGAGGAGACGGCGCGGAAGGCTCGCATGAGCGCGTTCCGCGAGTGAGCGTCGGTCGGCACCCACTCATGGCGAACCCTGACCGGCTCGGGCGGCGGCCGCAGCGCTTCCGCCAGCCAGGCAGGGATTGCCGGCGGATTGTGCTCCCAGGGTGTGAACGTCCAGACATAGGCGCCGCCCGTGACCGGGTGGCGGCTGGGCGGGATGACGATCGCCTGGCGGCCGCGGTGCGGATCGATGCCCGGCGCCGGCCGGCCGCTCTCGCCGCGCAAGGCTTCGCCCTGATGCTTGAAGAACAGCGCCGCCCCGCCGCTCCCGCCGGTCCGCGTCATGGGTCGGACAGGCAACGGGCCGTAAACAGCCAGCAGCTGCTGCAGCGCAGCGAAGCCGTCCGCCTTGTGGGTGCCGGGGCGATCGACGTCGAGCGCGAACAGGCCTGACGGCCCGCACACCACTCGCCAGTTGCATCCGGGATAGGCCTTAGCCCAGCGCTCGAGCACGTCCAGATCGGGCGTGGCCGCTTCGGCCGCGCCCTTGAAGCACCCAGCCTTGCTGGCGCGCGACATCGGGTAGACGTGCCACCCCAGCAGCGCCACGCGCTCGATCTCCTCCGGCAGTTTCAACACCACCGCCCGTTCAAAGGCGGCGGCGGTGCTGGCTTTGGGCCGACCCTGGGCGCGGCCTTGGCGCTCGATCCCTCCGGCGCGGCGATGCGTGACCGGGCAGGGTCGACGAACTCGGGATAGGCCTGCCAATAGGGATGCCAGTCGCGTGGCATCGGGCCGGTCATGTCGCGGTGGCACCCGTCGCACTGCAGCGCGACCGAGATGGTGCACTCGATGATGCGCCGGCGCAGCGTGGCGGTGCGAGGGGCGCAGGTGCAGCCGGCGCGCAGCTGCAGGCCCACCAGGTCGGAGGCCTGCGCCGCCATTGGTGGCCATTGGTGCGACAGCACCCGGGGCACGTTCGGGATCCGGATCATGGATCGCGCGGCCGCTTGGGGGCCAGCTCGGTCCGGATGCGGTTGAACTGCTGCGCCAGGCGGCGTTCCTTCGCCCGGCGGTCGACGGCGCGATCGGCGGCACTGGCGCGCGGAACCACCTTGGCGCCGCACATGGTGCACCACTTGCCCGGAGGCAGGTCGCCACCTTGGCGGGTGTGCGCGTGCAGGCAGGTATAGCGCGTCACGGCCAGTTGCACCGCAGCGGACAGCCAGCGGCGCGCAGCGCGACCAGCAGCTCGGTCAGCGAGGTGGCGACCGCTACCAGCACGCCGATCTCGCGCAGCCGCCTGTGCAGCCGGAGCTGTTCGTCACTCGGCACACGGCCGGGCACCTTTAGTTCGACGTAGGTCATCCCGCCCGGCCAATGGAACGTCATGTCGGGCACGCCCGCGATCACGCCGCGCGCCTTGCGGCGAGCGCCCTCGCGAACCCCGGCCTTGCGGCTCTCGGTCGACCAGCAGACCACCTCGGGTGGCAGCAGCAGCCGCAGCGCCTTCCAGATTGCGACCTGCAGCACGTCCTCGGGTGCGGCCCTGGGCTTCTTCAGGGGCGGCATGCCTGGGACTGGCGTGTAGTCGTTGATTCCCTTGGTTCGCGACAGGCGAATGCCGATCGACGCCCGCAAGCCGCTGCCGGCCGGCCGCCTGATCCTCACTGCCATGGCGGGCGGCCGGCTTCGTCATCAGGCCGCCCTGGCGTGCCCAGGCCTGGCGTGCGCCTCGGGTTTCGGAGCAGCAGCGGCACCCGGTGCAGGATCCTCGGCGGGAACAGGCACCGGCACTGGCACGGTGCCGGCCGGGATCGGCGGCTCGGGGATCAGCTCGGCGGTGGTGGTCGTCGCAGCCAGCGCCTCGGCGACCGTCATCTTCGGCCCGCCGCGGATGACCGAGTTCACGATCCGAGCCTCGACGGCCAGCCCCTGCTCGCCGCTCAGGGCGTTCTGCAGCGCCTGCTCGAACACGCGACGGGCGGGCTCGATCTTCTTCAGCAGGTTCGCCTGCTCGAAGGCGTCAGCCGGCAGCGGCAGCGACGCCGACATCCTCAGTTCCTTGGCCATGGTCAGCACTCCTCGGGTTGGCATGGCGGGCGACCGGCCGCCGCGGTCGTGAATCGTCAGGCCTGCATGACCAGCAGGACCTCGCGCGTGCCCTTCCGATCGACACGGCTCATCAGCGTGCCGCCGGCGACCAGGTAGGCGACCGCCTCGGGCATCACGACGGCGCGCGGCAGTGGCAGCCAGTCCGGCTCCCCGGTGCTCCGCGTAGCGATGGGCTGCCAGATCACCGGGTAGGCGCGGGGGGCGTCTGCTGCCTCACGCATAGGCGGACGCCGTGCGTCGCGGGATCGGCTGGAAGGCGAGCGCCAGGTGCTTGGCGCAATAGCTCCGGCCGGCCCTGGTGACCGGCTCGCAGCAGAAGACATGGCGCCGGCCTTCCTGGCCGATCGGCCATTGGCAGGACCGATGGAACGGGAACACTTCGGCGGGCGCCGCGGCGACGGGCGGCGGGGGCGCCGGCAGCACGCGCACGGCCGGCGCCTGTTGCGTCGCGATGACGTGCGCTTCCTGTTCGAGGACCGGCCGCGCCAGCAGTCCCAGCCCGCGCTTCTTCGCGAGCACGCCGCCGATCGGCCGGCCAGTCAGCGCGGCGAGCTCCTCGAGCGAGTGCGGACCGCGGAGCAGCGCCAGCTCCTCGGGCGACCAGTCCGGGTTCAGAGATGCTGTCGCCGCCGCGATGGGAACGACCGCCGCAAGCTGAACGGCGGCGGGCGGCTCGGCCGGCGGCGGTGCACTTGGCTCCGCGGCGGCCGAGGCCTTGCGCTCCCGCGCCGCGGTCAGCGCCTGCATCTGTTCCTCGGACATGTCACGCACCGGGATCGGGGATTTGCGCGCAGGCAGGTTCAGCCGGTGCGCGCGACCCACGGCTGCGTTCTTCGTGATGCCCATCTCGACGCCGATCTGCTTTGTCGACGTACCGAGGTCCCAGAGCGTGCGCAGCTGCTGGTCGGTCGCAGCTGTCCAGGCGAAGGCCTCGGTCATGGGCAACGCTTCTGTCATGCCGCGCGCTTCCGCTGCCGCGCGACAGGCGGCCGCTCGACTTCGTCGGGCCAGTCGACGCCAGCCGGCCAGCGCAACGACAGTCCCTCCATCACGCGGCAATAGTTTCGGACGGTGATCCCGGCGCCGCTCTGCACGCGCGGCAGCGCGCGACTGTCGCCCAGCAATTCCTGCGACAGAACAGACATCGGAATGTCCCTGATGCGCGCATATCTCTCGGCGACACGGAGCAAGGGGGCGATCAGATACATCCCGAATGTATCCGGGGAAATCCCCGGCGGGTCAACGGGACTTTCCCCCTCGAAGCTGTTAGACAGACAGTCTCAATTTTTGGGATATGATGGCTCATGGAGTCACAAAGCCGCCCGGCTACTCAAACCCTACTGCTCGAGCGCATCGCAGAGTGCATCGCCGCGCGTGAGGTTCCGGAGCACATCGCGCTCCGTGAGGCGGGCTTGCATCCGGACTTCCTGCGCGACATCCGCCGGCGCGGGCACAGCCCCAAGGCTGAAAAGCTCCGGAAACTGGCGAGCTGGTTGGAACGCCCGGTGTCCTACCTGGTCGACGCAGTGGTAGCGCCGGGGGAGGAATTGCCAGCCAGGAAACCACCCCTGAGCGCCCGCCGGTTCCGGGCGGCTCGTTGGGCGTGCTGGGGAGACGACGTCGACCTGGCGTCGCAACGGCTATGCGTGACGGTGCGACAGCTGCAGCTGATCGAGGCGGGGAAAACCCCCGTCTCGCAGCAACTGACGGCGCATTTTTCCGAGATAACCGGCGTGCCGGTTGTCTGGTTTACGGCGGGCTCGATGGCGGGGATGCCGGGTCCGGCCGCGGCGCGGGTTGGGGTATTTGACCCATCTTTGGTTCCAGGTCCGGTATCGGGGCCTTTTTTCCAAACTGCAGGTCGATTGGGGCGGGCACACGGCGGCGAGTGATGGACAGGATCGGCTCCGGACATCGCTGTTGACTGGTAACGAAACGTTAAACTTTTCGCGACTTCCTGTCTGGCAAAAGATTTTCCTGAAACCGCCCTTGAGTTAGTCGGCCAAGCTATCCAGAGCGCGACGGAGGAAACCGACAATGTCGGGGATCTGGCTCGCATACCAGTCGACCAGTCGTTGCGATGGGTGAGCCAGGGTGCCGCGGCCGGGGACTTTGCCCCTGTGCAGGATCACCAGACCAGCCGCAGCCAGGCGCCTGACCTCCTCGCGCACAGCC
>CAXTZG010000132.1:0-8143 GCA_964248625.1 uncultured Acetobacteraceae bacterium
CGTTCCTGGTCTTGTCATTCAACGCCAGCCTAATGGCGCGACACCTGACAGAACCCTCCCGTCGAGCCGGAACCTGAGGCGCGTCCCGGTCCGAATGGAGAGGCCGTCGAGACGATCGAGGATGATCCTGCGGTTGACGGGCACGTTGCGCGCTTCCAGTCCTTTAACCGCTTCCATCGCCACGGCGACCATCAGCGGCAGGCGGGGGCACCAGACAACCAGCAGGGTGGCATCGCCCATGCCGACATCCTCGCCGTCGATCGTCACCTGGTAGTCGACCTCCGACAGGAGGCGCACCCGCTCGCCGTACAAGCCCCGCAGCACGTTACCGAGTTGGGTGCGGCTGCCGCCGCGCGTCTCGATCATAGGGCGCCCCGCCGCCTCCACGAGACTCGCCGCTGCCTCGTCGTCCGTATTGCGGACGTAGACTGGTTCGTCGCCCGCGTCCGCACCCTTCATGACAAAGTATTCCAGCGCGCCGCGCTGCCGCGCGAGCAGCCGAAGAGGTGCCTCGGCGGCCGGCAACGACGGTCCGGTCCGGTGGTGGTCCGCAATTCTCTGCCACGTATCGGCGTAGAGGTTGGCGAGCTGTCGCTCGAAGTATCCGTCGAAGCCGGGCTTGGCGAATTGATCGGCAAGGAACGTCGCCTGCGCCAACAGGTTGTCGGGTTGATCGAGGGTCCGCAGGCCCGTCCTCGCACGGATGACGCCAAGGTGGGCCGGCGCCGCGCGCTCGAGCGCGCGCAGGACCACGATCGCGGGGCGTCGGAGGAAGGGGGGGAACCTGTCGCCGGCGTCCGCCGCCATCCAGATGGCCGAAGGCACCACCGTGACCGCCTCGTGGCCCTCCCGCGTAGGTTCCGTCGCCGGGATCCAGGCGGCTGTGCGCAGAAAGGCCGCGAGCGGCGTCGGCCATTCCCGCACGTCGGACTGGCTAAAGAACGTGTGGCGGATAGTCAGCGACCAGCTCTCCGGCAAGGGCTCGCCGAGCCATGCGATCACGAGCATGGCGTAGAGTTCGAGCACGTCACGATCGAAGCGCTCGATATCTCCTTGGCCTGGGATCCATCTAAGCTCGCCAGTCACCGTGTAGGTGCTGGCTGCGCTGAGACCGTGGGGCTTGGCCGCGGTCACCGCCGCCTGCCAAGGTGCGATGACTGATTCCGGCATTCCCTGCTCGACCCAGAACCGGCTCCCCAAGAGTACGTCGCCGCGGTGTCCGCCGGACAGCGCCTTCCGACACGGTTGAAGGCCCCGCTTGACGCCGAGTTCCGTTAGGAAATCCAGCCACTGGCCATTCGCGCCGCCGCGGAAAGCGTAATGGTCCGGCCCGGCGAGCCGCCGCCGCGCCACCTGGTCCAGCTCGGGGCAGTCGCGAGGCGCGGCGTCGAGGAATTTCTGGAGGAGGCGGCCCCGGGTCTCCTCGGGCCATTCGTCGGAGAAGATCGCCTCCTCGGCCGTGACGAAGCCATGGTCCAGCGTCGGCACATAGAGGCGCAGGTTCGCAGGCAGCGAGATGCTGCGCCCCTGGCCCTCCGGCCGCCGCCATATCTGGAAGGCCCAGCGCAGCCCTGCCGCCCTCGAAAGGTTGCGCTCGTCCCCGCGAAGGACTCTGGCGAGCTGGGTGAGGATGCCCTCGCGGTCGAACTCGAACACCAGCTTGTGGCGGATCAGGAAGCCTCGGGTCTCGGAGAGCTCCCCGTGCCAATCGAGCGCATCCGACAGGAAGGCGAAGTTGTCCGCCAGCGCCTTCGGTGGCGAGAGATCGTCCCGCTCGCCTCCCGGCCCTCGCCGGACCGGCGGCGCGAACACTGTGATCCGTCCGTCCCGTCGCACGCGCCTCCGCCTCGTCCTCGGGGCGCCTTCGTTTGGCTCAGCGACAGACATAGCCGGTTGCAGCGTGCCGTCCTTGCCGAGTAGGACGTGCTTGTCGGCGAGCGAGCCCCCGGCGGTGCCAACGAAGCCGGCGAGTTCCTTGTAATAGCCTGTCCACGTCTCGGGGGAACGGTCGCTGGCCTTTGCGAACTCAACGGCGAGCTCGACGGCCAGCGTGGCCCGTTCGTCTGCGCTCCAGGCGTCGAGGTAGGTCGGCATCCGCGCCTTCGCGTACGCCACCAGCGCATCGAGCCGCGAGCCAAGCCCAGGCCAGAAGGGCCAAGCGCGCAAGGTTTCGGAATGCTTGGCGGCGGACGTGATGGAAAAGGTGTGCCCCTCGTACGTCCAACGGCGGGCGTCGCGCAGGGCGGCCCAGCCGATCGCCAGGGCGTTGGTGCACGGATCGATTGGCTGGCGAGGGTCCGCCCGTCGGGCTAGACGCCTTGGATGCCCTTCAAGCACAACGCTGCGCGACGCCACCGCTTCCCAGGATGCGGCGGCGGGTGACCAACTGGCCCTTCGTGAGACCGAAGACACCGTGTTGAAGGGCAAGAGGGGAGACAATGGTGGCCCGACAGCACTGATCCAAATCGGCCATGCCGCGGCCATCAGCCAAGCACGGTCAGCTTATTGTTCCCTCTTTCTCGTGCAGTTTGCATCACATGGAGAATGTTGAATTGAGAACCGGTTTCGGGAAACGGCAGTGGCGTCTGCCACCTACCTCTAGCGGTTCCCGCTAAAACGTTCCTTATCGGGAACCGCCTCGGCGTCTCGATCAGCCACCGTGGAACCGAAGCCATTCGATCACCGCGTCGACTACCTGGTCTTCGATACCGTAGTAGCCATGTGGTGAGAGCGAGCCGCACGCCTTTTCCGATCGCTGGACGCCACCGCCAACCATCAGCACGTGCGCGCTCGGCGAGCCGGTCATGGCAGCGACGATGCGAGGCGCCATCGAGGGCGGCGCCACGCTACAGATATCGTCGCGATTAGCGACCACCAGCGCGGGTACGCGCACGTCCTGCGGATCGGCATCGAACACCGTTTCCGTGCTGAGCCGCCCTGGCACCGATACGGACTCGGTCAGGACCACGCCCGCGACCAAGCCCGGCCGGGCATGCGCGGCTCCGTTCATCGCAGCGATCGTCCCCTGGCTGGTGCCGATCAGGAACACCAGCCCGGCTGCCTGGGTGTGGGCGTAGGCGGCCAGCCTGTCCACCACCCGCCCATAGGCGGGCGAGCTGCGCGCGCCACGGAGGTTCGCTGCCTCGATCGTATCGGGGATCAGCACGGCATACCCACTCGCCACCCAATCCGCCCGCGTCCGCACGACGAAGTTGTCGTCGTGGCGGAGGTCACCATCCCGCCGCACACCCACGTCGCCCGTGCCTCCCGGCAGCATGACCAGCGTCGCACGGGGGCGGGCGGGCGCATCGTACAGCACCCGTTGGACGATCCCGCCGCCGAGCGGAAGGTCGACCACGCGTTCGCTGGCAGGAGCGGTCGGCCACGCGAGGTTCCGTTGGGCCGAAGCGGACGGCGAAAGCGCAAGCATGGCCAGGGCAGTGAGCAGGCATGGTTTGAGCAAGGTCAATGGTCCGCGATGATTGGTGAGCCGCCATGAGCAGCGAGGTCTAAACGATCGCGAAGCAGTGCGCTCAGGCCCCGTCCAGCGGAAGTTCGTACTTGGCGACGTGCAGCGGTCTATTCTCAAAACAGCATCGTTTGCAGGAAGCTCCTGTAGGCAGCTTGGCTCGGACATTCTGTTGACAGTTCCCCGTTCGTCTAACGGACAGGCACTGTAGCGTCCCGTCCTTTGTTGAGTGAGGACTGGGATGGCACGACGCAGGCTGCTGGGCGACGAGCAATGGGCGGCGCTGTTCGCCCTGCCCGCGGGCGAACGCGACGTGGTGCGCCACTGCACGCTGACTCCCGACGACCTGGCGCTGGTCGCGGCCAAGCGCAGCGCGCCCAACCGGCTCGCCTATGCCCTGCTCCTCTGCGCCCTGCGCCATCCGGGTCGCGCCCTGGAACCCGGCGAGAGGCCGCCCGCCCCCATGGTCGCTTTTGTCGCGCGCCAGCTCGGCATCGACCCGGCCGTCCTCGCTACCGGGCCCGACCGTCCCCAGACCCGGCGCGAGCAGCTGGTCGAGCTGATGCGCCGCGGCGGCTTCCAGGGCTTCGGCCGGGCCGAGGCCCGCGACCTCGTCACTTGGCTCACGCCCGTGACCCAGGCCAACCGAAAGCCTGGCCAGCTCGCCGGCCTGCTGGTCGAGGAACTGCGGCGCCGACGCATTCTGCTGCCGACGCCCATGGTGCTGGAGCTGGTGATCCACCACGCCCGCATCCGGGCCGAACGGGCCCTGCACCGGGCCCTGATCGACGGCATGGGCCCGGTGCAACTGGCCGCGCTGGACGAGCTGCTTGCCGTTCCGGCCGACAGCGCCGGGCCTTCCCCGATCGCGTGGCTGCGCCAACCGCCGGGCTCACCCGCGGCTCGGAACCTGGTCGGCCTGGTCGAGCGTGTCCGGACCGTGCGTGCGATCGGCCTGGACTGGAATTGCGAGGCCGCGGTGCCACCGGCGGCGTTCGATGCGCTTGCCGGCGAGGGCCTGCGCATGACGGCGCAGCACCTGCGCGACCTGGCCCAGCCCCGGCGTGCGGCGACTCTCGCCGCCACCGTGCTACGGTTGGACACGGAACTGACCGACGCGGCGCTGCTCATGTTCGACAAGCTCATGGGCGGCCTGTCGCGCCGGGCGGAGCGGAAGGCCGTCGACAACGCCGCGGCTGCGCTGCGCGACGCCCAGCGCCACCTGCGGCTCCTGGCCCGCGCAGGACGCGCCCTCATCGCCGCGCGGGAGGACGGGACGGATGCTAGCGAGGCGGTGGAGAGCGCCGTGGGCTGGGGGCCGTTCCTGCGCGCCGTCGCCGAGGCCGAACAGATCGCGCGGCCCGAAACGGTGGACGTGCGGGCCGAGCTGGTCCAGCAGTGGCCAGCGATGCGCCAGTTCGCCCCCGCGTTGCTGAAGGCGTTCGCCTTCGAAGGAACGGCCAGCGCTTCCGGCCTTCTCAAGGCCGTGTCGCTGCTGCGGGACACGAACCAGGCTGGCAAACGCACCCTACCCGGGAACGCACCGCTCGGCTTCATCCGCCGCGGCTGGCGTCCTTTCGTGGTGGACGCGGGCGGCAAGGTAAACCGCCGGGCTTGGGAGGTGTGCGTGCTGTCCGAGCTGCGTGACCGACTGCGGGCCGGCGACGTGTGGGTGCGGGGCAGCCGGCGCTACCGTAACTTCGAGGACTGCCTGCTGCCCAAGCCGACCTTCGCGGCCCTGCGCGCCGAGGGGCCGCTGCCGGTCGCGGTGGAGCAGAACGTGGAGCGTCACCTCGCCACCAGGTGCGATGCGCTCGCGGCGGCGATGGAGGACGTCGTCGTTCTGGCCAAGGCCGGCCAGCTGCCCGACGCCGTGCTGGACGAGACCGGCCTGCGCATCACGCCGCTCAGGGCCAAAACGCCGCCCGAAGCGCTGCGGGTCGCGCAGGACGCCTACGGCATGCTGCCGCGTCCCCGGATCACCGACCTGCTGCTCGAAGTGGACGGCTGGACCAAGTTCTCGGATTGCTTCACCCACCAACGCAGCGGCCGGCCGGTCGAGGAGCGGGCCGCCCTGCTCACCACCGTCCTGGCCGACGGCATCAACCTGGGCCTGAGTGCGGAATCCGACGCAAAGCGGCCGGTGATTCCGATGGAAAGCGGCCACTGATTCCGGCGCAAGGCGGCCACTGATTCCAATCGAAAGCGGCCGCCCCTGTGGGGCTGGGTTTGAAGTCGACGATCTGATGCCCGGTAGCGTGGCTCCCATGGTGAGGGGGACGCGATGCCAGCCGAGAGATTGCCGATGCGGAAGGTTCGAGAGGTTCTACGGCTGAGGCACGCCTGTGGGGCGAGCGAGCGGACGATCGCCCAGTCGGTTGGGATCAGCCGGACGACGGTGGGCGAGTATCTGCGGCGGACGGCCGTGATCGGGATCAGCTGGCCGTTGCCTGCGGAGATGGACGATGCCGAGCTGGAGCGGCGGCTGTTCACCCCAGCCGGGTTCGATATGGCGCCGACCCGGGCGATGCCGGACTGGAACCATGTTCATGCCGAGCTCCGCCGCCGGGGTGTGACCCTGATGCTGCTCTGGGAGGAATACAGAGCAGAGCATCCGGACGGCTACGGCTACAGCCGGTTCTGCGGGCTCTATATTGGCTGGCGCCGGGGCATCAGCGCCACGATGCGGCAGACCCACTTGGCCGGCGAGAAGCTGTTCGTCGACTACGCTGGCGATACCGTGCCGGTGTTTGACGGGGCAACCGGAGAGGAGCGTCCGGCGCATGTGTTCGTCGCGGTGCTGGGTGCGTCGAACTACACCTACGCCGAGGCCAGATGGAGCGAGGGCCTGGCGGATTGGATCGGCGCGCACGTCAACGCGCTCACGTTCCTGGGCGGCGTGCCGAAGCTCCTGGTCTGCGACAACCTGCGCTCTGGCGTCACCGCAACCTGCCGCTACGAGCCCGGGATCAACCGCACCTACCAGGAGATGGCGGCGCACTACGGCACCGCAGTGCTGCCGGGGCGCGTACGCCACCCGCGCGACAAAGCCAAGGTCGAGACCGGGGTGCTGATCGTCGAGCGGTTCATCCTGGCCAGGTTGCGCAACCGCCGGTTCCTGTCGCTGGGCGAGCTCAACGAGGCGATCCACGCGATCCAGGGCGACCTGAATGCCCGGCTGATGCGCAAGCTGGGTGCCAGCCGGCGGGAGTTCTTCGACAGCATTGACCGCCCGACGCTGATGCCGCTCCCGGCCGAGCCTTACGCCTACGCCGAGTGGAAGCGCTGCCGCGTGGCACCCGATTACCATGTCGAGCTGCACGGGCACTTCTACTCGGTCCCGTCGCGCCTGATCCGGGAGCTGGTCGAAGCCCGCATCACCGACACGACGATCGAGGTCTTCCACGCCGGTCAGCGGGTCGCGGCGCATCCGCGGTCGGCGCTGCGTCGGCGGCACACGACGACACCCGAGCACATGCCGAGCGCCCATCGCCGCTACGCCAGCTGGACACCGGCGCGGATCCAGTCGTTTGCCGCCGAGGTCGGTCCGGGCACCGCCGCCCTGGTCGAGACGATCATGAACGCCAAGCCGCATCCCGAGCAGGGTTTTCGCGCCTGCCTCGGCATCCTGCAGCTCGCCAAGACCTATGGCAGCGCCCGCCTGGAAGCAGCGTGCCAGCGCGGCCTCACCATTGGCTCGCGCAGCTACGGTTCTGTCGCCTCGATCCTGCGCAGCGGCCTCGATCGCGCATTCCAGGCAGATCCGGCTCCCGACACCGCCCCCGTGCTGCACGAGAACATCCGCGGCCGCGGCTACTACCACTGACAAGGAGATCCGATGCTCGCCCACCCTACCCAGGAACGCCTGATCGCTCTCGGCCTTGGCGGCATGGCCAAGGCGTTCGACGACCAGCGACGACAGCCCGACATCGCAGCACTGAGCTTCGAAGAGCGGCTGGCGCTGCTGCTCGACCGCGAGACCACCGACCGGGAGAACAAGCGGCTGGTCGCCCGGCTGCGGTTCGCCGCCTTGCGCCAGGTGGCAGTGGTCGAGGACGTCGATCTCCGCAGCGCACGCGGGCTGGATCGGGCGTTGTTCCAGAAGCTGGCAGCCGGCGACTGGATCGACCGCAAGCAGAACCTGCTGATCCTGGGTCCGACCGGTGTCGGCAAGTCTTGGCTCGCTTGCGCCCTTGGTCACAAGGCGTGCCGGGACGACCGTTCGGTTGCCTATCACCGGGTGCCCAGGATGCTCGAGGCCCTGGCGCTGGCCCGCGGTGACGGACGCTATGCCCGCATGCTGAAAGCAATCGGCCGGGTGCAGGTTCTGATCCTGGATGACTGGGGCCTCACGCCGCTCAACGCCGAACAGCGCCGCGACCTGCTCGAGATCATGGACGACCGGCATGGCAAAGGCTCGACCATCGTCACCAGCCAGGTCCCGGTCGATCACTGGCACGAGGTCATCGGCGACCCGACCATCGCGGATGCCATCCTCGACCGCCTGGTCCACAACGCCCACCGCCTCACCCTGAAGGGAGAGTCACTCCGGAAGCAGGCCGCCAGGGCGATCATGCTTGACGCCGAGGGAGCCGCCTGAGCCCATAACCACGTCGATGACGACCCCGGCCGGGATCATTGGAATCCCTGGCCGCCTTGGATTGGAATCGGTGG
>CAXTZG010000133.1:0-8117 GCA_964248625.1 uncultured Acetobacteraceae bacterium
TTCTCGAGCGTCAGGTCCGCCACCGCCCTGCGCAGCCGGCCGTTCTCCTGCTCCAGCAGCTTCAGCCGCTTCACCTGGTCCAGCTTCAGGCCGCCATACTCGGCACGCCACCGGTAGTAGGTCGCCTCCGTCACCCCGATCGCCCGGACCCCCTCGATCACCGGCTTGCCTTGGGCTGTCAGCACCTCGACCTGTCGCAGCTTGCCAACGATCTCTTCCGGCTTGTGATGCTTGCGTGCCATTTCGTCATCCCCCGCCATGCCTCCGGACCTCTCATATCCGGTGGCCCACTTCTACGGGGGCAGGTCAGCACTGCTCCCCCGGTAATGACGCGCTGGGCACCGTGCAAATCATAGTCGGGATAACCCTTCGACTGTTATCGTTCTGTAGCCGTGATGGTTTACACGCAAGTCTCGCTTTCCGAAAATCAGGTGTAGTCCCGCCTGCCAAGACTGGAACGGCATCCAGGAAGAAGCCCTGCTGTAAGAGGACGAATCATAAGCAGGATGAGTATCTACACCCTGATCCGCTCCACCTCGTCGAGGCTGATCGCGTCCTGCCTGCGGTCATAGAGCTGAGTTGTACGGGTGCTGGCGTGGTTTGCCATAGCGGCCGCGTTCTCCAGCGTACCGCCGTTCTTCAGGTAGGCGGTGATCCCGGTCGCCCGGAAGCTATGGTTGCCAATTTTCGTAGCGATGCCGGCGGCCAGGGTGCGCCGCTGCACCATGAGATAGGCGTTGGCCTGGGGCAGGGGGGTGCGGCTCAGCCGCCCGGTGCCGCGGCCGATGGTCCGGAACAGCGGCCCCTTGGGATCCTGATCGATCCCTGTCCCCTCAAGACAGGCGTGCAGGTAGGCCTCGAGGCTATGGTGGCAGGGCATCTCATGCCGCTTGCCCCCCTTCTCGCGTAGCCGGACCCAGAGCCTGCGGTTTTGTACGAAGACGTCCTCCACCCGCATGGCCAGAGCTGCCCCGACCCGCGCGAAGCTGTAGACCATGAGCGCGATCAGCGCCCGGTCTCGCAGCCCGATCGGCGCGCTGACGTCGATGCTGTCGAGCAGCGCACGCGCCTCGGCTGGATCCAGTACCGGCGTCTTGCCCTTGCGCACGCTGTGCGACGGCCCGCGCACCGACGCGGCCGGGTTGGTCGGTATGACCTGGCCGGTCACGAGCCAGTCGAACAGGTGGCGGATGGCCGCCAGGCGCAGCTTCACGGTGGGCGCCGATCGCTCGCGGGTCTGCAGCTCGATCCAGCTCGCCACATGCAGCGGCTGCACCGCGATGACCGATGCCACCCCTGCGACCTCACACCAGCTCAGGAAGTCGTTGACCGCCCGGGCGTAGGCCCGCCTCGTATGCGAGTTGCGGATCGTGGACGCAAAGAACTCTAGGAAGCGGATGCCGGCACGCTCACCACTGGCCACGACGAGAGCGGGCAGCGTCATGACATCATGGGAAACCGGATTTCGGTTGGCGCTCTCCGCGACGTTACTAGCGGTGCTCATGCGAGCGGGTCCCAATCAGAAGCCGACGAGGAGCGTGTCGAGCGCGCGCATGATGTCGTCTCCGCGTGCTGCAAGTGAGACGACCGGTGCTCTGAGCTCCCGAGCCGGGACGGCTGCGATGAACTGCGTCAGCATCACGTATGGCTGCCCATCGATCTCGAAGACCGGGTTCAGATTGCGCGCTGGCTTCGGCGCAATAGCTGGCGGAAGCAAAGGCGCGACGACACGGGTGCTGAGGTCAGCGAGCAAATCGGCCTGGACATCGATAACGTAGCCGTCGCCGTCCTTTCCTGGGCGGAAATAGACGTCGAAGCGCGCCATTAGAACTGACGGAATTCGGCCAGCGGAATGCCATGCCGTTCGACGTACTCGTTGGAGGACGCAATAGCGTCGCGGTTCTCTTCGAGCCACTGCACTCGCCGGGCATGTGCGATCTCGGCCTTCAGGCCGAGTTCGCACGCTTTGGAGACGTTCAAGCTCAATGCACGGGCATCGGCGAGCAGATCAACCGGCAGGGTGATGTTGGTGGCTTGTCGGAGCGTTTGCTTAATGGCGGGGCGTGGCATGAGGCGGTCTCCTGAATCGGCTGTGAGCCTAACACCTCTTATGCGCATTGTCATGCGCATAGCTCTGGTCCGGAGACCCGCTCCACCCGAGGACGCCTTACATACGATAAAGGACATTATCATATATAGAGTCACTAGAATCTGCGGCAATCGACATATGTCGTTGCCAGCATATATCGCACAGCCTATACGGAGGTGTGAGCGCGCGACTGATCCAGTCCAACAAGCTGCTCTTCGAGGACGGGGCGATCCGCCAGATCAGGATCTGGCTGGTGCCGGAGCCGGTACCGCCGGCAACCCACCGCTTCAAGTACAGCTTGGTCTACGTGGTGGAGGGCGTTCGGGTGATCGGCTTCGACAACGAACGAGGCAAGGGCGACCATCTTCATCTGCACGGTGCCGAGACGCCTTACGGTTTTCAGGATTTGGCCAAGCTGCTGGCGGATTTTCGAGCGCTCGTTCAGCAAGAAAGAGGGGAATGACCGTGGCTCGCACTTTGGTTTTCCGGATCGGGACGAGCCTCGAGGAGACCGACCGCGAGATCGTCACCAACGTCGAGGCAGCGGTCGCCGCGGCTGAGAGGGGCGAGACCTTTGCCGCAAAGCGGACGATTGGTTTTGAGAACTGGAACATCTTCTTCCGCAGCATGACGCCCAACCGTATCGTCATCCTTGAGCATATTGCCGCGCACGATGTGGTTGCGAGCACGCGAGCGTTGTCGATGGCCCTGGGACGAGACTACTCTGGAGTTCATGCCGACGTGGCGGAGCTGGTAAAACTAGGGCTCCTTGAGCGCAACGGTAACGCCCTCCGCTGCGAGATCGAGCCGGATGCTGCCGAGCTGGCGGCGGCGTGATAAAGCGCCAAGCCTCGCTCCGCGCGCATAACCGACAAGCGCGATGTCGGCACGAGAACCCTCCAGAAACTTATCTTGTTGCCAAAGAAATCGAACACACCGGTTTCCGACATAGTTCCGAATGGCCTTGAGCGTCTTTTGGCCGTGATGGGCAGATGCGATACGAGACAAACCGCAGAACTAACGTTTTCCGGAGAGTATAGCGCCACCTCATGGTTTGTTCCAAACTGCACGCTAAACCAGAAAAGCAGCGAAGATCGGATCTTTTCGGAAACGAGGGTTTACGAAAGGATACTCGCTCCTATACCAGATTTGGTGTTTTTCATTGCAAAATCCTCTTTCAGAACTCGGCTGAAAGGTAAGCTGTTCGTGCATGGAGGCTTAGCGGGCAGTTTAGAACAAGCCGTGAGGTTCGTGGTGCAACCGCGTTGCGGGCTGGAAAGCTGATGTGTCTGAAGCGGCGGGCGTTCATCGGGACGCTCACGGCCGCCACGATCGCATTGCTTCCAGAGGTAGCGCGTTCACATGGCGCAGCTCCGAGTCACGTGGTCAAGGTGGAGGTGCGGATGAGGCATGTGCATGCTGGCGTTCTCGATGTTGCTTACCTCGAGTCAGGACCCGCTGAAGGTCCTCCGGTTGTCCTCCTGCATGGCTTTCCCTACGACGTGCATTCCTATGATGTCGCCAGCGAACACCTAGCCGCTGCCGGCAAGCGCGTCATCGTGCCGTTCCTGCGCGGCTACGGGCCGACGCGCTTCCTGAGTACCGACACGCTTCGGGTCGGACAACAGGCGGCACTTGGTTCCGATCTCCTTGCCCTACTCGACGCGTTGCAGATCGGACGCGCGACGCTAGCCGGTTTTGATTGGGGTGGCCGAGCCGCCTGTGTAGTCGCGGCGCTGTGGCCCGAGCGCGTGAGCGGCCTTGTGACCTGCGGAACGGCATACAACGTGCAGAACATCGAAGCTGCAAAAATGCCAGGACCACTCGATGCCGAGCGCCGGCACTGGTACTGGTACTATCTCAACTCTGAACGGGGGCGGGCAGCCCTCTTGGCCGACCGGCGGAGCCTGTGCCGCTTCCTATGGAAGGATTTCTCGCCGACTTGGGACTTCGACGCCACCACATATGACCGAACCGCCGCCGCTTTCGACAACCCGGATTTCGTGGCCGTGGTGCTGCAATCCTACTGCGGGCGGATCGGAGCCGTTCCAGGCGACCCGGCCCTGGACGACTTGGAGCGGCGCCTCGCGGCACGGCCAAGGATTGCAGCACCAACGGTTGCGCTTGCAGGCGGCGATGACGGCGTCGATCCGCCGGAGCTGCTGGACAAGATCGCCCCTCACTTCGCTGACCTGCGCCGGCACGCGGTGCTGCCGGGCATTGGCCACAATCTGCCGGAAGAGGCCCCGACTTCGTTCGCCGATGCGGTTCTATCGCTTGAAAGCTGAGTGAAAGATCCATGCAGTTCCACTCTCCGAGTGACGCCCGCAGACGCCGATCGCGTCAGTGAAGGAGGTTTGACCGGGCAAGTTCGACGACCTCGTCGCCGCGCCCGCTCATGACGGCCCTGAGCATGTAGAGCGTGAAGCCCTTGGCCATCTCGGCCGTGACCTTCGGTGGCATCGCCAGCTCCATCCGGTTGACCACCGCGTCGATCAGCACCGGCCCTGGACAGGTCAGCGCCTCCGCCATCTTGGTTTCCACGTCCGCCGGGTCATCGATGCGCACGCCATGGATGCCGATAGCGTTTGCCATGGCGGCGAAGTCGAGATTTTCGAGCGTAGTCCCGGTGTCGACGAAGCCGGAGGATTTCTGCTCCAGCTCGATGAAGCCGAGCGAGCCGTTGTTGAACACCATGATCTTGATCGGCAGGCCGAGCTGCTTGGCCGACAACATATCGCCCATCAGCATGGTGAATCCGCCGTCGCCCGACAGCGACACGACCTGGCGGTCCGGAAAGGCGGCCTGCGCGCCGAGCGCCTGTGGCATCGCGTTGGCCATGGAGCCATGCCAGAACGAACCGACAAGCCTGCGCTTGCCGTTCATCCGCAGGTAGCGCGCCGCCCACACGGTGGGGAGGCCGACGTCGCAGGTGAAGATCGCGTCATCGGAGGCAAGCTCGCTGATCACGGGTGAAGCTGACCGGGAGTGTACAGGCGGCTATGGAGCGGGAACCTGTAAGAAGCGGACGCTTGCTGCCGGCTGCCTGCGGACAGCTATCGACTTCGTAACGGACAGGTTGCGCCGCACTCCTTCCGGGGGCCAAGCTCGAGCCAGCGATGATTTATCGTGGTATCCGGCCTGGCACACCGGAACTGCATGGCCGTCTCTGCAAGGCGGGCTGTGCTCCATCACGGCCGGGATGGGGCTTGGAACGTGGCGTGGTGCCCGAGCTGGGGGTCACGGTGCCAGTCGTATGCCAGCCGCTCATGGCGTCCAAGGTCTGCTCGCTACCCCGACGGCGGTAGTTCTGGCCGAATGGATAGTTCGGGACGGAGGACGGCGGAGCACGACTCTGGTGCCCCGCCGTCCAAATGCGTGCTTACGCGTTGGCAGGCAGGCGATCGAGTGCCTCGACCAGCTTGGCCGCGATCAGATGATCCGAGTTCGGGTTCTGGCCGGTAATCAGCTCGCGGTCGACCACCACGTTGGGCGCGGAATCCACCGCAGTGGTGCTCACTTTAGATTTCGCCAGTGCCAGGGCGTCGGGCATGGTGAAACACAACCTCCCATGCAGGAGGCTGTCCTCGGCCGCTCGCTCCTCGCTTACAGAGAATACGGTCATCCGGTAGCCGGCATAGATCCAGCCCTGGGCGTATCCGCTCGCCGCCGTCTTATCCCCGGCGATCAAGGCAGCACGGAACTCGCGCGCACGCGGCATTGCCGCTGCGGTCGCTACCGGCGCATGGCAGAGCAACGCAGTCGGCTTCCCGGCCTTGTGGAAGTGATGCAGAACCGCGCCCATATCGGCATCCTGCATGAGGTCGACTGCCGGCGCGTGCCCACCGGGCACGAAGAGGCCGGCGTAACCGTCGAGCCCTTCCTCAATCACCGAGCGCAGCGTGTGGATCTGGTTTATGGACGGGTTGTCGGCGTAGAAATTCCTGGCGCGTGCGTGAGCGGCCTCGTCGTCGCCAAAGTGCTTCGCCACGTCCGACATCGGGTCGATATGTGGCTTGGTCCCGTCCGGCGTGGCCAGCACGACCGAGTAACCAGCCTCAATCAGCGCCATCGCCGGCACGACCGTCTCGTTGAGATATTGGCCGATCGCAGCCGAGCCACCGCCCTGAAGCTCGATGCGTGTGGCGTTCGAGCCCACCACGAGCACTGTTCCCTTGGTCATTTGCACCTCCGTTGAACTGTCCGCGTCCTGTGCGGGCGAGCTGGATATGACCTCGACCAAGACATTGCTGAAATTGATTGTCTATATGTAAGATATACACGTGTTAATATAAGTCGTGCGCTATGACCTCAACTTGTTGCCGATCTTCATCGCCCTGATGCAAGAGCGCAGCGTCACACGCGCCGCCGAACGCCTGGGCATGACCCAACCGGCGCTGTCGAACGCGCTTTCACGTCTGCGGACAACCTTCCAGGATCAACTCTTCATCCGCGAACGCTACGGCATTCAGCCGACCCCGGTTGCCGTCGAACTCGCGCCCGTCATTGCCGAGGCACTGGCGAGGCTCGACGACGCAGTGCTCGGTCAACAGGGATTCGACCCTGCCACGGCCGAGCGGCTGCTGACTGTCGCGCCCAACGGATACGTTGAACTCGTTCTGGTTCCCGCCGTTGTCGCAAGGCTTCAGGTGGTCGCGCCCGGCATCACGCTGCGCTTAATCCCTTATAGCAACGACCTGGCGGAAACAGGCATCGTCTCCGGCACCACCGCACTGGTGCTTGGCCGGGTCATCGATCCGCCGGACAGCCTAGTCGTGCAGCACCTTTTCGATGAGGGGTTCGCCTGCGTGGTGCGGGCAGGCCATCCCGAGATCAGCAGCAACATCACTCGTGACCAGTTCGAGCGGCTCAGGCATGTCAACGTGGTGCCGCCCGGCCGTATGCGTGCAGGGCTGTTCCAGGCGCTGGCTCGGCAACAGCTCAAGCGCGAGGTTGCAATCTCGGTCACCAATTTCTTCGCGGTCGCCGAGATGGTCGCCGTCACCAATTACTGCGCGACGCTGCCCGGCCTGGTCTGTCGCCGGCTGGCACATGATCCCCGGCTCAAAGTGCTACCCCCGCCGGTCGATCTTGGCACGTTCCCGGTCGAGATGGCCTGGCATGTGCGCTATCGCCACGATCCTGCACACCATTGGCTCAGGTCCCTGATCGGCGAAGTGGCCATGGAGCTGGCAGGCTGAAATTTCGGCAACTTCGGTTATGTCCAAGGCGGACAAAGAATCTGCAAACCACCCTAAGCACGCGTAGCCTCGTCCTGGGTTGGCCGGAAGCGGACCGGCCACTTTGGAGTAGTTTGGAGCGAGAAGCGGACGTTGCGGCGCGAACAGCTCACGGTGACCCGTGCGGGCCCATGCCCGTCCGGTGTCCACGCCGGCGCCGCTACGGCCGTGCTGATGCTGGAGCCGCGGGGATCGGGAAGAAGCCGGTCACCCGGACGATCCGCCCGTCCGGACCGTATTCCGCCACGCTGGCACCCGGGACCATCTCGGCACCGTTGGCGTCATACAGCGCCCAGTGCGCCAGCGACCACCCGTGGTGGAACAGGTAAGTGTGGTTGCGGAAGACCGTGCCCGGCATGTCGGAGCGGTACTGCTCGATCTTGCCCGTGATCGCGTTCCTCCCCTCCCAGACACCATCAGGATCGGCGTAGACGCACCCGTCCGCCACGCTCTTGCCCAGCAGCCGCGCTTGTTCAGCGGCCGTCGTGTCGGCCCAAGCAGCTTGGTAGATGGACCAAGTCGTGCGGCGGGCTTTGTCGTGCATCGCTGTTCCTTCGGAAATAGTTTGCCGTTCATCGAACGAGCAGCGTCTTGATCCAGGAAAGCGGTCAGCAACGGAAGGATGTCCGGACGAAAGTCTATGTTGCCGGTCGGGCAACGTCCCAGAACGGCGAAATCCTCGAAAGGAATGCGGATTCCGACGAATGCGGCCACGCGTTCCAATCGATGGTGACCACCGATTCCAATCCAAGGCGGCCAGGGATTCCAATGATCCCGGCCGGGGTCGT
>CAXTZG010000134.1:0-8090 GCA_964248625.1 uncultured Acetobacteraceae bacterium
GACGGTTGGCGGCGCGCAAGGCGATATGCCCTGCCGGTTCCACCATCTTGGCCTGACAACCTGGCGGCCGCCCTGGCTGCCGGCGGGGACGGACGGTCCGATCGCCGCGGCGTCAGGACAGGCCGCCGCCCCGGTAGTGCCCCCGCAGCGTCGCTGTCTCGTAGTCGCGTCGGAACAATCCCCGTGACTGCAGGATCGGGACCACCTGTTCCACCAGCGCCTGCAGCCCGTCTGGATAAACGTCGCACATCACGTTGAACCCGTCGGCGGCGCCGGCCTCGAACCAGTCCTGCATGCTGTCTGCGATCCGCTCCGGGCTGCCCACCACCATCCGATGCGCGGTTCCCCGTGCGATCACCTGCCGCACCGTCAGCGTCCGGTCGCGCAACAGCGACAGCGAGGCGTCGCGGAACCCGCTCGAGCCGCCGGCTGAAGCCGCCTGCTCCAGCAGCGCGTCCGGCACCGGCCGGTCGAGCGACAGCCGGTCCGGATCGAGCCCGAACCGCCGCGCGAAGCGTTCCAGCATGCGTTCCGGCGGCTCCAGCGCGTCGAGCTCCGCCAGCCGCGCCTGCGCCGCCGCGTCGCTGTCGCCGATCACGGTGATCAGGCCCGGCAGGATGGCGATGTCGTCCGGATCGCGGCCCCGTGCCGCCGCCCGGGCGCGGAGGTCGTCGCGGAAGCCGACCGCCGTGTCGCGATCCTGCGCCACGCTGAACACCCCGTCGGCGGTCGCGGCCGCCAGCGCCCGGCCCTCGTCCGAGCCGCCGGCCTGCACCAGCAGCGGCCGCCCTTGCGGCGAGCGCGGCAGCTGCAGCGGTCCGCGCACGGTGAAATGGCGGCCGCGATGCGCGATCGGGTGGATGCGGCTCATGTCGGCGAAGCGGGCGCCGGCCGGGTCCGGATCGAAGGCCTCCGCCTCCCAGCTCGCCCACAGCGCCTGCAGCACCGCGACGAACTCGGCCGCGCGCTCGTAGCGCTCGTGTGCCGGCGGCATCGCGGTGCCGAAATTGGCCGCAGCCGCCTCGGCCATGGTCGTGACCAGGTTGAGCCCGATGCGCCCGCCGCTGACGTGGTCGAGCGAGCACAGGGTGCGCGCGAGCGGGTAGGGGTGGCCGAAGGTGGTGCTGGCGGTGAGGATGAAGCCGACATGCGTGGTCGCCGCCGCCATGGCCGGCACCACCGCGACCGGATCGAGCCAGCCCCAGCCCGGCGTCTCGTCGATGCCGGCATTGATCGAGAGCTGGTCGGCCAGGAACACCGCATCCAGCCGCCCGCGCTCCGCCAGGCGCGCCACCTCGAGATGGTGGCCAAGCTCGACGCAGGCGCGCGGGTTGCCGTGCCGGCTGCGCCAGGCGAGTGGATGGGCGCCGGAATTGAGCAGGTTGACGTTGAGGCGGAGCTGACGCGGCGGCTTCATGGCGGGCTCCGGCAGGGATGCGTCCGAGGTCGGCTTATCCGCCGGGAGGGGCTGCGAAGTCGAGCAGTCCCCGCCGGTAGGTCTCGACCACCAGCGAGAACGGCACGCCGTCGCGCCGGCGCAGCACGGCCCGGTTCTCGATCAGGGCGTCGGGGATCTGCAGCGCGGTTGCCGACGGCGCCGGTCCGGCGGCAGCGATCCAGTCCGGCGGCAGCGGCTGCCACAGCAGGCGGCTCGACAGCGTCGTGCGGGAGAAGCCGAGCGCCTGCACCGCCCGGCCGAACGGCGTGTCGGTGGCGTCGAGCTGACGGTTCATCGCGGGCGTCAGGCGCGCCGGCACATACCAGTTGTCGGCCTCCGACAGCAGGTGGCCGTGGCAGGTCAGCCGGACATGACGGTAGCGGACCGGCTCGTCGGCGCCTGCCTGCAGCCGAGCGCGGTCCGACGGCTGCAGCGGCAGCGTGCGGGACGGGTCGCGCTTGGCGACGATCGTCGCGGCACCCGCGGGCTGGCCCCCGGCAAGGCCGTGGGTCGCGCACCAGTGTTCCAGCGTCAGGGTGGCGCTGTTCTCGCTCAGCAGCGCGCTCCGCAGCTCCTCCAGCAGCGCCAGGGCCGCGAGACGGTGGAAGCGGTCGTCGGGCCAGGCCCCGGCTCGTTCAGGCTCCGCCAAGCGCCCCGGCCCGGCCAGCGTCGGCTCAGCCGGCCGTGCCGGGCCGGCCGGCAGGGCCAGGACGCCCGCCAGCAGCACAGCCGGCCCGGCCGCCGCCGGACCGCCGGCGGCGCGGCGGCGAAGCCACGCTGGCCTCAGCGCTCGTTCTCGTCGCTGTCCGGCTCGACCTCGATGTCGGTGCCGATCACGTCGGCATCGTCGTCCAGATCGTCGGTATCCTCCGCGACCTCGTCGGTTTCCGCCTCGTCCTCGGCGGGCTCGGCCTCGGTGTCCTGGTCTTCCGGATCCACCACCGGCTTCTTCGGGCGGCGATCCTCCGGCGGCAGGTTGCCGCTGCCGCGCCGCACGCGCGGCTGGTCGAGCGGCTGCTCGGTGCCGCACTTGGGGCAGACGGCCGGAACCTTGGTCAGATCGTAGAAGCGCGTGCTGCACGAGACGCAGACGCGCTTGGTGCCGAGTTCTGGCTTGGCCATTGTGACCCTATGTGAGGACGAGGCGATCGCAGGGCGGGGCCCATGCCACCTCGATGCCCGGCTGTCAAACCAGCGGCACCTCATCCGGCGGCGCCGCGCGCATTGACTTCGGGGCCGCCGAACCAGCAAGGGGAGCCGCATGCAGCAGACCCCGACCGCCCTCATGCACAGCCTGGCCCGTCCTCTGGTGGTGCGCCGTCCGGGTGCGGGCCTGCGCGGGTCGGTGCGCGTGCCGGGCGACAAGTCGATCAGCCACCGGGCGCTGATGTTCGCGGGCCTGGCCGAGGGCGAGACCCGCATCACCGGACTGCTCGACGGCGAGGACGTGCTGCGCACCGCTTCTGCCATGCGCGCGCTGGGTGCCGAGGTGGCGCGGGAGGCCGACGGCAGCTGGCGTGTGGTCGGGCGCGGCATCGGACGCCTGCTGGAGCCCGAGGACGTGCTCGACATGGGCAATTCCGGCACCGCCGCCCGGCTGCTCGCCGGCATTCTGGCCAGCCATCCGATCAACGCGGTGATGACCGGCGACGCCAGCCTGCGCGGCCGGCCGATGAACCGGGTGATCGAGCCGCTGGGCGGCACCGGGGCGGTGTTCACCGCGCGCGCCGGCGGCCGGCTGCCGCTGTGCATCGCGGGCGTCGCCGAGCCCAGGCCGATCTCCTGGCGTCTGCAGGTGGCATCCGCGCAGGTGAAGTCGGCGATCCTGCTGGCCGGCCTGAACGCCGCCGGCGAGACCGTGGTCGAGGAGCCGGTGCCGACCCGTGACCACAGCGAGAACATGCTGCGCCATTTCGGCGCCGCGGTCTCGGTGGAGGCCGACGGGACCGGCCGCGTTATCCGGCTCGCCGGCCGGCCGCGACTGCTGGCGCGCGACGTCGCGGTGCCCTCCGACCCGTCCTCGGCGGCGTTCCCGCTGGTGGCCGCGCTGCTGGTGCCAGGATCGGCGGTGACGGTCGAGGCGGTCGGGCTCAACCCGCTGCGCACCGGGCTGTTCGCCACGCTGCAGGAGATGGGCGGCCTGCTCGACATCGTGAACCGGCGGGCGGAAGGCGGCGAGCCGGTCGGCGACCTGGTGGTGCAGGCGGGCGCGCTGCGCGGCGTCGAGGTTCCGGCGGAGCGGGCGCCGAGCATGATCGACGAGTATCCGGTGCTGGCCGTCGCCGCCGCGTTCGCCGCCGGCGAAACGCGGATGCGGGGCTTAAGCGAGCTGCGCGTCAAGGAAAGCGACCGGCTGGCGGCGACGCTGTCGCTGCTGGCGGCCAACGGCGTGCCGGCGCGGATCGAGGGCGACGACCTGATCGTGGCCGGCACCGGCCGTCCGCCCGCCGGCGGCGGCCGGGTGGAGACGCGGATGGATCACCGGCTGGCGATGAGTGCCGTGGTGCTCGGGCTTGCCGCGGAGCGCCCGGTGACGGTGGACGACACCGCCTTCATCGAGACCAGCTTCCCGGGCTTCGTGGCGCTGATGAACCGGCTCGGGGCCGGGCTCGCCGCGGAGGCGGGGGCGTGAGCGCGCGGCTGGTCGTCGCCGTCGACGGACCGGCCGCCGCCGGCAAGGGCACGCTGGCGCGCGCGCTCGCCGCGGCGCTGGGGCTGCCCTACCTGGATACCGGGCTGCTGTATCGGGCGGTCGGCCGGCGCATGCTCGATGCCGGGCTGGCGCCATCGGGCGATGCCGGGCCGCAGGCGCGCGCCCTGCTGCCCGAGGATCTCGACCGCAGCGACCTGCGCACGCCGGAGGTGGATCGCGCGGCGAGCCAGGTGGCCGCCCAACCGGCGGTGCGCGCGGCGCTGCTGGCGTTCCAGCGCGGCTTCGGGGCGGCGCGCGGCGCGGTGCTGGACGGACGCGACATCGGCACGGTGATCTTTCCCGATGCGCCGGTGAAGTCACCGCCTCGACCCGCGCGCGCGCGGAGCGGCGCTGGCGGCAGCTGCACGGCGACGCTGCCGTGACGCCGGCCGAGCGGGCGGCGGCGATCGCGGCGGTGACGGCCGAGCTCGAGGCGCGCGACGCCGCGGACTCGCAGCGTCAGGCGGCGCCGCTGCGGCCGGCCCCGGATGCGGTGGAGATCGACAGCGACCGCATGGACGCCGCCGCGGTGCTGCAGGAGGCGATGCGCATCGTGCAGGCCAGGACCGCCAGCCGCTAGAAGCCGCCCTCCGCGTCTCAAGAATGCGTCTGGCTGTGCGGACGCTTGACTCCGGCCGGTCCCAGGGTGTCTGTGCTGCCCCGCAGGCGCTTCCCTCCGGGACAGGGCCCGCTTCAACGCAACCGGTCCATGACGGCGCGCCTGACGCCCGCGGACACGACGTGCTGCCACCCCAGCCGGGGGCAGGGCGCAGAACCGTCCCGCGGCGCCGAGCGCCGCATCGGACCCAGGACATCGCCGCCACATGGCATCAGCCGCACTAGCCCAATCCGCTTCCGATCATTTCGGCGGCGAAGATTTCGCATCCCTCCTCGACGAGACCCTCGGTCGCGATTCGAGCTTCGACGGCTCCGTCGTGACCGGCACGGTGATCCGCCTCACGGAGGAGTTCGCGATCGTCGATGTCGGTCTCAAGAGCGAGGGCCGCGTCTCGCTCAAGGAGTTCGGCATCCCCGGCATGGACCACGAGGTCAAGCCCGGCGACGTCATCGAGCTCTATGTCGAGCGCTACGAGGATCGCGACGGCGCCATCGTGCTGTCGCGCGAGAAGGCCCGCCGCGAGGAGGCCTGGACCAACCTGGAGAAGGCCTTCGAGGGCCAGCAGCGGGTCCAGGGCACCATCTATGGCCGCGTCAAGGGCGGCTTCACCGTCGATCTCGGCGGCGCCATGGCGTTCCTGCCCGGCTCCCAGGTCGATATCCGCCCGGTGCGCGACGTGGGCCCCCTGATGGGCAGCCCGCAGCCGTTCCAGATCCTCAAGATGGACCGTGCCCGCGGCAACATCGTGGTGTCGCGCCGCGCGGTGCTCGAGGAGACCCGGGCCGAGCAGCGTTCGGAGCTGATCCAGGGCCTGAAGGAGGGCATGATCCTCGACGGCGTGGTCAAGAACATCACCGACTACGGCGCGTTCGTGGATCTCGGCGGCGTCGACGGCCTGCTGCACGTCACCGACATCGCCTGGAAGCGCATCAACCACCCGTCCGAGGCGCTGCAGATCGGCCAGCAGGTCCGCGTGCAGGTGATCCGCTTCAATTCCGACACCCAGCGCATCAGCCTCGGCATGAAGCAGCTCGAGGCCGATCCGTGGGAAGGTGTCGCGGCGAAGTACCCGCCCGGTGCCCGCTACAGCGGCCGCGTGACCAACATCACCGACTACGGCGCCTTTGTGGAGCTGGAGCCGGGCGTCGAGGGTCTCGTGCACGTGTCCGAGATGAGCTGGACCAAGAAGAACGTCCATCCGGGCAAGATCGTCGCCACGTCGCAGGAAGTCGACGTGATGGTGCTGGACGTGGACAGCTCCAAGCGCCGCATCTCGCTCGGCCTCAAGCAGGTCCAGCGCAACCCGTGGGAAGTGTTCGCCGAGGAGCACAAGGTCGGCTCCACGGTCGAGGGCGAGATCCGCAACATCACTGAGTTCGGCCTGTTCATCGGCATCTCGGCCGATATCGACGGCATGGTGCACATGTCCGACATCTCGTGGGACGAGGCCGGCGAGGCGGCGATGGCCGCCTACGAGAAGGGTCAGGTCATCCAGGCCAAGGTGCTGGACGTCGACGTCGAGAAGGAGCGCATCTCGCTCGGCATCAAGCAGCTGCATGACGATCCGGCCGCCGACACGCTGTCGCGCGTCAACAAGGGCGCCGTCGTCACCTGCATCGTCACCGCGGTGCAGGCGAACGGTATCGAGGTCAAGGTGGACGAGGTCCTTACCGGCTTCATCCGCCGCGCCGAGCTGGCCCGCGACAAGGCCGAACAGCGTCCGGAGCGGTTCGCCGTCGGCGAGAAGGTCGATGCCAAGGTGGTGTCGGTCGATCGCGCGTCCCGCAAGCTCTCGCTGACCATCAAGGGTCGCGAGGTCGAGGAGGACAAGGCCGCGATCAACGAGTACGGCTCGTCCGACAGCGGCGCCTCGCTCGGCGACATACTGTCCGCCGCGATCCGTCGCCGCAGCGCGCAGCCGGAGTGATCCCGCCCGCCTGATCCCGCTCGCGGGATCGTGGAGGGGGAAGGGCGGTACCGGCGACGGTGCCGCCCTTCTTGCGTTCGGGCCGGTCGCCGCTCACATGGGCGTCACGGGTCCGGCGAGCCGCATCTTGACCTTGCCGCCGATCTGCCGGAAGCACCCCGACCATGAGCGTTGCCGACAAGGTCAACCAGTTCGACGGATGGCTGCTGGACCGGGTGTTCCAGCCGATGGTCGATCGCCTGCCGGAGCGCCCGTCCGGGTTCGATGTCGGCATGAGCCTGCAGCTCGGCGCGGTGGTGCTGGACGCCGCCTCGCTGGTCGCCATTCTCGCGACCGGCCATATGGGCTTCGGCAACGGCCTGTGGAACGTGCTGACCTGGCTGTTCGCGGCGTTCTTCTATGTCTCGATCCACCGCATGCGGCCGCTGGTGAAGCCGGGCCATGCCAATCCGCTGCGCTTCATGCTGCAGGGCCTGCGCCCGCTCTCGATCCCGTTCGCCATCTACAGCATCTGGATCATGGTCGATGCGTCGCCGTCGCTGGCGATGGCGCTGCGCTTCAACGCGCTCGCCAACCTGGTCTATGTGGTCGGGCTGTATCTGATCTCCTGCCAGCCGAAGCCGCCGAGCTACAAGCGCACGGTGGTGGACTGGACGCCGCGGGTGGTGCGCGGCAAGGCGTGACGGACCCCGCGCCGGGGGGCAGGGGCATCAGCGCACCCGCACCGTCAGCCGGTCGCTGAGCCCGTCGGCGTCGATCACCGACAGGGCATAGAAGCCGGCGCCGGCGGGCAGCCAGCTCGCCGTCCGGCTGATCGGACGCGACGGCAGCGGCCGGCCATTGACCAGGAAGCTGATCGGACGCCGCCCGCCTATCACCCGCAGCGGCACCGGCCCGTCCAGCGACAGCTCGGCCCCCGGAGGCGGAAACAGGATGCGCAGCGACGCCTCCGCCGCGACCGCGACCGGAGCCTGCACCGCGACCGCCGGCTCCGCGGCAGCCGCGCGCGGTGCTGGCGGCAGCAGGCCGAACAGCTGCGACAGCACCGGCAACGCGCTGTCATGGCCGGTGGCGCCCTCGATCGCGGTGCCGTCCGGCCTGCCGATCCAGACCGCGCCGACATGCGACGCATCGAAGCCGAGCGCCCAGGCGTCGCGGCCGCCCCAGCTCGTGCCGGTCTTCCAGGCGACGCCGCCCGGGCCGCCATCCGGGAAGTCGCGCGTCAGGACCCGCGACCAGCGCGGCGGCACTGGCCTGCAGCAGCGGACGTGCGGGCGAGGGCGCATCCGGCAGCAGGCGCAGCGGCCGGTCGGCGCCGTCGGTGGCGAGTGCTGCATACAGGGCGGCCAGGTCGCGCATGCGGATGCCGCCGCCGAGCGCCATCGGCAGCGACGCGACGCTGCCCGGCGGAAGT
>CAXTZG010000135.1:0-8055 GCA_964248625.1 uncultured Acetobacteraceae bacterium
CGGCTCCTCGGGGCCCGCGGCCAGCGCCGTCGCCGCCGGGCCGTTGGTCTGCGCCACCTGGGTGCTCATCACCTGCATCCCGCCCGGATCGACCGGCTTCACCCGGACCGGGCCCGGAGGCGCCTCGATCACCGGAATGCCGGCCGGGCGATGCCCGAGCAGCGACCAGCCGCCGACCACCGTTACCAGCAGCGCCCCGAGGCCGCCCGCGATCAGGGCGAGCCGCTTGGTGCCGTCATCCATGCCGCCGGACGGGCGCAGCGACTCGCCGGCGAGGGCGGCATCGCGCTGGCGCTGGGCCTCGCGCTGCTCCTCGACCAGGTCCCGTTCGGGCAGGCTCATCGCATCTCCTCGACCGGCTCCACCCCGAGCACTGCCAGGCCGGACCGGATCACCGTCGCCGTCGCTTCCACCAGAGCCAGCTTTGCCCGAGTCGCGTCCGGGTGGTCGGCCTGCAGGAAGCGGAGCGTCGCATCATCCCGTCCGCGGTTCCACAACATATGAAAGTCACTGGCGAGGTCGTTGAGATAGAACGCAATCCGGTGCGGCTCTCGCGCCTGGGCCGCGGTCTCCAGCAGCCGCGGCCAGTGGCTCAGGCGACGCATCAGCGCCAGTTCCGGCTCGGACTCCAGCGTCGCCAGCTCCGCCTGCAGCAAGGCTGGCCGGGCGACCGCCTCGGCCCCCAGCATCTCGGCAGCCGCCCGGAGCACCGAACGACACCGCGCATGGGCATACTGGACATAGAAGACTGGGTTGTCCCGCGTCTGCGCCACCGCGAGGTCGAGATCGAACTCCATCTGCGCGTCGGGCCGGCGGGTCAGCATGGTGAAGCGCACGGCATCGCGTCCGACCTCGTCCAGCAGGTCGCGCAGGGTGACGAAGGTGCCGGCGCGCTTGGACATGCGCACCGGCTGACCGTTCTGGATCACGTGCACGATCTGGCAGATCACTGCCTCGAACGACACCGGCCGGCCGGGCGCATAGGCAGGCGCGATCGCCGTCACCGCCGCCTTCATGCGCGCCACGTAGCCGCCATGGTCGGCGCCGAGCACGTCGATGACGACGTCGGCGCCGCGCGCGATCTTGTCGCCGTGATAGCCGATGTCGTTGGCGAAATAGGTGTTGCTGCCGTCCGACTTGCGCAGCGGCCGATCGACGTCGTCGCCGAACGCGGTGGCGCGGAACAGGGTCTGCGGCCGCTCCTCCCAGTCCGCCGTCACCTTGCCCTTGGGCGGCTCCAGCACGCCCTGGTAAAGCAGGCCGGCCCGGTCCAGCCTCTCGATCGCCGCATCCGCCGCGCCGCGGGCCAGGATCTCGCGCTCGGAGGTGAACACCTCGTGGGTGACGCCCAGCTGCGCCAGGTCCTCGCGGATCATGCGCAGCATCCAGTCGAGCGAGAAGTCGCGCACGGTGTCGAGCCAGACCGGTGTCGGGGCCGGACGCGCGTCCGGTCCGGCCAGCGCGCCGCCATGCGTCTGCACGAGCGCCGCGCCGAGCGGGATCAGGTAGTCGCCGCGATACTGCAGCGCGCCGCCAGGCACCAGCACCGCGAACTCGGCCTCCGTGACCGGCGTGCCGAGCGCCTCCAGGTAGCGCCAATAGACCACCCAGGCCAGCGCCGCGACCTGAGCGCCGGCATCGTTGACATAGTATTCCTTGACCACGCCGAAGCCCGCCTTGCTCAGCAGGTTGGCGAGCGCGTCGCCGACCACCGCGCCGCGGCAGTGCCCCACATGCATCGGGCCGGTCGGGTTGGCTGACACGTATTCGACGTTGACCGTGGTACCGGCGCCGATCGTGCTGTCGCCATACGCCTCGCCCGCGCGCAGCACCGCCGGCAGCACCGAGCGCAGCGTGTCCGGAGTCAGGGTGATGTTGACGAAGCCCGGACCCGCCGGCACCGCCGCCGCGACCCCCTCGCCGGCGGCAAGCAGCGTCGCCAGCTCGGCGGCGATCTCGCCCGGCTTGCGCCTGGCGGGCTTTGCCGCCAGCAGGGCGGCGTTGGTCGCCATGTCGCCATGCGCCGCCTCGCGGGTCGGCGTCACCTCCACCCGGGCCGCCACCTCGGCCGGCAGCTCCGGCACGATCCGGGCCAGCGCCTCGACCACCCGTGTCCGGTAGAGCGCGAACAGATTGTCGGACATGATCCCGGTTCCCAACGCAGCGAGCCGGCCGGCGCCGGCCGGCTTTGGGGTTTCAGCCCGGTATCGTCCGGCCCGTCAACCGCGGCCATCTTCAAGAACACCGCCGGACACGCTATCTGTCAGTGCATGGACATCGCCGTCGCCGACACGCCCATCGCTGGCGTCTTTTCCGTCTCCGGGCGCGCCGCCGCCCGCATCGCCGAGATCGTGGCAGGTCAGCCCGGCAGCACCGGGCCGGGCTCGCAGGCGCTGCGCGTCGCGGTGCTCGCCGGCGGCTGCAGCGGGTTCCAGTACAGCTTCAAGCTGGAGCCTGAGCTGGCGCCGGACGATCGGGTGATCGAGGCGGGACAGGCCCGGGTGGTCGTCGATCCGGTCAGCCTCGAGCTGCTCGGCGGCGGCCAGCTCGACTACAGCGACGCGCTGATGGGCGCCCACTTCACCGTCCGCAACCCGAACGCGACCTCGTCCTGCGGCTGCGGCACCAGCTTCTCGATCGACTGACCGACATCGGGGCCGGCCCGTGAAGATCGCCACCTGGAACGTCAACTCGGTCCGGCAGCGCCAGACCCACGTCGCGCGCTGGCTGGAAACTCAGGCGCCCGATCTGCTGCTGCTGCAGGAGATCAAGTGCGAGGCGCAGGCGTTTCCGACGGAGCTGTTCGCAGCCCTGGGATACCGGAGTGCCGTGGTCGGCCAGAAGGCCTATAACGGCGTCGCCATCCTGTCGCGCCTGCCCTTCACGGTCACCGAGCGCCACCTGCCCGACCTCGACGAGCCGGTGACCGGCGAGCATCAGGCCCGCTATGTCGAGGTGCAGGCGGCCGGCATGACGATCGGCAACCTGTATCTGCCGAACGGCAACTCCGGCGGCGCCGAGGGCTATGCCGCCAAGCTCGCCTGGATGGACGCGCTGCACGACCACGCACGCCGGCTGCTGGACGCCGACGCCGACTTCCTGCTGGCGGGCGACTACAATGTCTGCCCGACCGACGAGGATCTCGCTCCCGGGATCATGGGGTCCGACGATGCCCTGGTGCGTCTGGAAACCCGCGAGCGCTTCCGCGCCCTGCAATGGCTCGGCCTGACCGACGCCGTGCGCGCCATCGTGCCGCGCGGCCCGGTCTATACCTTCTGGGACTACCAGGCCGGGTGCTGGCCACGCGATCTGGGCCTGCGGATCGACCACGCCCTGCTGTCGCCGCGACTGGCCGAACGCCTCACCGGCGCCGTGCCGGACCGGGCCGCCCGCGACGAACCGCAGCCCTCCGACCATGTGCCGCTGGTCGTCACGCTCGACTAGCGCCGAACCGCAGGCCGGATCCCGGGCGACCGCCGGCGGGAGGTCCGCCTGGGTCAGCCTGCCGTCGAAGCCCTGATGCATCGGCGCGGCAAACCGGGTCGCCCACAGTTCGGTCGCATGCGGCGTGACATGGCGGTCGGGCAGGATGATCGTGGCGATCTGCCACCCGGTCTCGACCGAGCGCACGAAGCTCACCGCCAGCATGTGGTCGGGCACCGCGACATGCATCTCGCCCAGCCGGGCCAGGCCGCGCTTCAGGATCTCGTCGGTGGAATGCGCGGCCATGTCCTGCATGTCGACCGGCGTGATCGCCCAGCATTCATGCACGAGCGGGCTCTGTCCCGGCAGAGCCGGGGTGATGTGCCCGACCAGCCGGCCCGGGTCGGCGCAGAGCGGCGGCAGTCCGATCGTTCCGGCAGCGCCGCTCAGCGGGCCCGGAGCGGCCACCAGCATCAGGCCGGACAGATGGTTGTTCTCGATGCGGTCGAGCAGCAGCACCTGCTGCTGCTCGTCGCCGCCACCCTGGGCGATCGCCAGCTCGTGCCAGATGCCGGCCGGCAGCGGCACCAGACGGCCGGCATAGGGAATGATCCCCTGCCGGTCCGAGCCGGGCGGCGGCATGTGCAGCAGCCCCTGGTCGGATATCGGCCGCGTCGCCTGCGGGCGGTAATGCGCAACGGCGCCCGGCGATGTGCTGCCGCCCCGAAACGACGCCAGCCGCGGCAGCGTCGGCGGGAACATGGCGGCAAGGCCCGTGCAGGCAACCGCGGTGACCAGGCACAGGCGCCAGGCCGGCGCCCGGCGCCAGAGCCGCCCGATCACGCTCATCGGCTCAAGGCGCTGCGGTCAGCGTGGCGGCCGGTCCACGCTGGGGTGCCTGCAGGTCGGCGATCCGGGTGACGATGCCATCCTCGCCCTTCTCCAGCCTCACCCGGCGGGCACCCTGCTGGCGCGCCTCGATCAGCCCGTCGCTGACCATCTCCTCGATCGAACGCACGAGGTCGCGGGCGCTGGCGCCCTGCCCCAGACGGTCCTGCCGCTGCATCACCTCGAACAGCAGCGCCGGATCGATGCCGCCTTCCGCGATGTCGAGCCCGTAGGAGGCGATCATCGCCTCGATCTCCAGCGCCGCCACGCGCGCCACGTCGAGCCCGGCGAGTGCACGGAACACGAAGATGCGGTCGAGCCGGTTCAGCACCTCGGGCGCGAAGCCCGCAAGGCGCAGCGCCTCCACCGAGGCCGCCCGCATCGCCTCCGGATCGTCGGCGTGCCGCTCGGCGATCTCGGCCAGCGCCTCGGTGGCGATGTTGGAGGTCAGCACGAAGATCGCCCGCGTGGTCGAGACCTGCGCGCCGACCGAGGCCTCGGTGACATGGCCGTCGTTCCAGGCGCTCAGGAACTTCTTGAACACGTCCGGGTGCGCCTTCTCGATCTCGTCGAGCAGCACCACCGAGTCGGGCGTCTCCTTCAGGCCGCCGGTGAGCTTGCCGTAGCTGTCGGAGCCGACATAGCCCTTGGGGCTGCCGAACAGCTGCGTGGCGGCGTGCGGCGCGCTCATCTGAGTCATGTCGAAATGCAGCAGCTTGCGCCCGAGTGCCGCCGCCAGCCGCTTGGCGAGATAGGTCTTGCCGGTGCCGGGGGGGCCTGCGAGCAGGAAGATGCCGACCGGCTTGCCGCGGACCTGCAGGGCCAGCCTGCGGCGCAGCTGCTGGGCCACGTCCTCGCACACCTGGTCCTGGCCGATCACCTGGCCGCGCAGCGTCGCCGACAGCGCCACCGCGTCGATGACGGTCGCCTTGTCCTGCTTCGAGAGCATGTCCTCGAGGGCTGTGCGGTTGGTCAGCCGGGCCAGCACGTCCATCATCCATCCCCGATGCTTGCGGCGCTTCCAGGCGGAGGCGCGGTAGCCGATCCCGGCCGACCGCGCCCGACGCTCGGCGATGCCGGCACGCCATTCATAGCCGATGCCGCCCAGCACCAGCGACCAGCATAACGCGCCGGCGGCAACATAGAGCGGACCGAGCTGCGTCAGCCACGACAGCACGACCTGCAGCATGTGCGACGGCGACAGATGCAGCTGCTGCACGATCTGCACGATCGCCAGCGTCAGGAACGCCAGCATCATCAGCGGCATCAGCCGGGTGGCCGCCGGCAGCAGACCCTTCATTGCGCGACAACTCCCACATCAAGCTGCTGGCCGGTCGACAGATCGGGCAGCCGCACCGGGCCGGACAGCGTCAGGGCGCCGATCCCGAGCGCATCGGCCGCACGCCCCACGGTGCGAAACGAGACGGTGCCGACGCGCCCGATCGGCAGCGTCACCACCACCGGCTCACGCGTCAGATGCACCACCCTGGTGTAGCCGCCCGAGCTCACCTCCACCGCGCGGCCGGCAAGCGCGTCGGCCCCGGTGGCGAGCCCGGCATCGAACAGCGGCATCTGCACCAGCCTGATCCGGTCCCGCTTCAGGTCGGCCGAAAGCAGCGCCGCGTCGCCCGCCGGCAGCCCCATCGCGGCGACTGCGGCAGTGGCGGCGGCCGACGGCATCATCTGCAGCTCGAACAGCCCCTTCGGGCCGCCGGCGTCGGCCACCTGCTGCGAAATGGCGCCGGCCGGCCCGGCGAGCGCCGGCGACAGCGATGCGATCCGGTCGTTGAACCGGATCCAGCCGCCGGCCAGCAGCAGCAGCGCCAGCCCGGCATAGGCGGTGCGACGCAGCGCGCCGGAGCCGGCCGCTTCCGGGATGCTCGGCTCTAGGGTCGGGGTGGGGCTAAGCCTGTCCATCCCGGGATCAGACCAAACCGCGCGCTTGCCCGCAACCTTGCCTTGCGTGTCGAACGGTGAGCGGAATCACGCCACCTGCAACGGCGGCAGATGCGGCAGCAGCTTGTCCGGAGTGATCGGGAAGCTGCGCACCCGGATGCCGGCGGCGTTGAACACCGCATTTGCGACCGCAGCCCCGGAGCCGCAGATGCCGAGCTCGCCCGCACCCTTGACGCCGATCGGGTTCACCAGATCGTCGGTCTCGGGCAGCATGTAGACCGCCACCGCGCCGACATCGGCCTGGATCGGCACGTGGTAGGTGGACAGGTCGCGGCTGGCGAAGTCGCCGGTGCGGGTATCGACCACGTTCTCCTCGGTCAGCGCGCTGCTCAGGCCCCAGATCATGCCGCCCAGCAGCTGCGACCGGGCGGTCTTGGCATTCAGCACCCGTCCGAGCGCGAACACGCCGAGCATGCGACGCATCCTGACCTCGCCGGTGACCGAATTGACCGCGACCTCGGCGAAATGGGCGCCGAACGAGGCCTCGGTCTTGCCCTTTGGCGCTTCCGACCGGCTGACCTTGCCCTTGGCGACCACGCCCTGCGGCGACATCCGGCCAGCCAGTGCGCCGAGCGGCTCGCTCTGCGGCCCGACGGCGATGCGGCCGTCCGCGAAGGTGATCAGCGAGGGGTCGGCGCCGTGCAGCGGCGACTGCGTGTCCGCGACCGCCGCCGTGGCCAGCGCGCCGCGGAGGTTCTCGCACGCCCGGAACACCGCCGATCCCGAGGTCTCCGCGCCGAACGAGCCGCCCGATCCGGCGGTGGGCGGGAAGCTGGTGTCGCCCATCAGCACCCGCACCTGGCTGATCGGCAGGCCGGTGCTCTCGGCCGCGATCTGGGTCAGCACGGTGTAGGCGCCGGTGCCGATGTCGGTCATCGCCAGCCGCACCGTCAGCACCCCTGCCCCGTCGAGCGTCACCTCGGCGGACGCGTTGCGCAGCATGTTGCCGCGAAACGCCGAGGCCATGCCGTAGCCGATCAGCCAGTCGCCGTCGCGCTGCGTGCCCGGTCGGGCCGGGCGCTTGTCCCAGCCGAACCTGGCCGCACCCTGCGTCAGGCATTCGGCGAGGTGGCGGGTGGTGAAGGGCTGGTTCTTGGTCGGGTCGATCATGGTGTCGTTCTTGAGGCGCAGCGCCACCGGATCGACGCCGAGCGCGTCGGCCAGCTCGTCCATCGCGCATTCCAGCCCCATCGAGCCGACGGCGTCGCCCGGCGCGCGCATCGAGTCGGCCGGCGGCAGGTCGAGCTTCACCACGCGGTGCCGGGTTGCGATGTTGGGCGAGGCGTAGAGGGCGCGGGTCGGCTGCGCCACGTTCTCGACGAAATTGTCGTAGCGCGCGGTCTGCGACCAGGCGTCGTGCGACAGCGACTGCAGCGTGCCGTCCCGGGCCGCGCCGATCTGCAGGTGCTGGAAGGTCTGGGTGCGATGCGTGGTCAGGTGGAACATCTGCTGGCGGGTCAGCGCCACCTTGACCGGATGGTCCAGCCGCTTGGCCGCCAGGGCCGCCAGCACCTGGTCGCAGAAGTAGGGCAGCTTGCCGCCGAAGCCGCCGCCGATATAGCGGCTGACGATGCGCACGTTGGTTTTCGACATCTGCAGCGTCGCCGCGATGCCAGCCTGGTGGCTGTCGACCATCTGCGACGAGCACCAGATCGCGAGCTTCGGGCCGGTCCAGACCGCAAGGCTGGCATGCGGCTCCATCTGGGCGTGGTTCTGGTAGGGCGTGTCGTAATGCACGTCGATGCGCACCGGCGCGCGCGCAAACGCGTCCTCGGCATTGCCGACCTT
>CAXTZG010000136.1:0-7438 GCA_964248625.1 uncultured Acetobacteraceae bacterium
TAACGCAACCCCGGGTAGGGCGCCTCCAACCTCAAAGCCAATCCATGCAACAACGCCGAGGCGACTGGCAACTGGGGTCTCGATGTCGCGGAGGTGCTCCACGGTGCGGGTGTGACGGTCAGCATCGTGAATTCCTCCCGGGTCAAGGCTTACGGGCAGAGCGAACTCGCTCGGAACAAGACCGACAAGCTCGACGCGGCGCTGATCGCCCGCTTCTGCCGAGCGCATCGATCTGCCACGTGGATCCTGCCGGCCGCCCATCTTCGGGAGTTGCGCGAGCTGATGCGTCGCTGCGATGGCCTCAAGGCCATGCGGGTGCAGGAGATCAACCGGCAGAAGTCCGGAACGGCGTCTGCGACCGTGGATGCCTCTGTTACCAATCGCATCGAGTGGTTGGAGCAGCAGTTCGAGGCGACCATGGCGGGGGTGCAGGTCGTCGTTGCGGCCGACCCGACATTGGCGTGGAACTATGCCCTGATGCTGACCATACCCGGCATCGGACCGGTCACGGCCGCGACGATGCTGGCGGAAGTGCCGAACATTGCAGAGTTCACGCCGAAAGGACTTGCGGCCTTTGCCGGGCTTTCCCCGCAGGAACACAGCTCCGGAGCCACGATCCGCCGGCCAGCGCGCATCAGTCGCGTAGATCGGAGCGCCTACGCCGGGCACTCTACATGTGCTCGCTGAGTAGCAAACGCCGGAATCCGGCCTTGAGCGGGTTCGTTCAGCGAATGACGGCGGCTGGGAAGCCACCGAAAGTCATCCTGCTTGCGATCGCCCGCAAGTTGCTGGTGTTCGCCCACGCGATTGTCCGAACCCAGAAGCCGTTTGCTTTGGTGACACCTTTACTAAACTGAAGGACCAACCGCCCCGGGTTTGTCGGAGGGGCGGCGAGCCTCAAAGCCAGAACCGTTGGTTCATCTTCTCCTCGGTGTCGATCGTCGCGGTCGATTCAATTCCGATCTCGGCAAAGTAGGCGTCGAGGTCAAGCGTCCACGTCATCATCGCCTGGACGATTTCGTGGTAGGTGTCCTTGATGACGGTAGATTTAGGATCAAGCCTGGTAACGACGACTAACCCAGTCAGCGGCGCATTGTAGGCAGTTATCTTCAAGTGCGGCCGGGTGCGCTTGAGTGCCAACGCCGTACGCCACACGTCACCGGTCCACCATGGCTTTCGTTCAGGGATGCTGGCGACACCTTCGCCTTGAACCCGGGATGTCATGCCCTCTTCGAGAGGCAGACAGTCGTGCAGCACGATGATGGAGTTCGGCTTGCAAGACCTCTCCGTGTTTATGAAATCTCTGAGCAGGAACTCACACCTGTGCATGCCATCCAGAAACGCCAGGTCCACCGGCCTTCCGAAGATCGCCTCCGGTTGATGGCTGGAGAAGAATTCGTCACTCGGCATCTGGAACAGGTGGCAGGACGGCTTGTCGCCGATGACGGAACCCGAATGGAGCTGAAATTTTGGATCGATTGCTATGGTGGCGCAGGTCGACAGCTCCAGCGTGAGGCCGTTCTCGGTGCCGATCTCCAGATAGGTCTTAGGCCTCATGTAGGCATGGAACCTTGCCAGGACGTTTCGGTAGTGTTCTCCGGCATGGTCCGGCTTGATGATCATTCTTGGTCTCCCCGCCAGCCACGAACCGTATCTCTCGTCGGTGCGGGTGATAGCCAGGACTCACCATCCACCCGCCCCCCCGTGCCACGCGACGAAACCGGCTGATTTGGCAAGTCGACGTCTGGATTCACCTGCATGCTGTAGTCGGCATCCGCGGGGATCTCGCTGGTGTATTCACTATGACGATCGCCGTTGAACGCACGGCTGATGGTCGTGAACGGTATCAGCGTCTCCAAAGCACGGCCAGTGAACATGCTGTACTTCAACCGCGCGAAGCGGTTGAAGCTCTCCATCGCGGAACCGGCGATCACTTGGATCCCGGTTTCCGCGAAGTGCCAGCGCGGGCACCAGAAGCCCAGCCAGCCATCAGCGTAATCGTTGATGGTGGCGATGATCCGGTCGGAGAGCAGGAAGGCATCAGACTCGATGTGGATCAGCCTCTCGTAGCCGTTCACCCGCGCGAACTCAGCCGCGAAGGTGAAGGACCGGAACCAGCCTGGGAAGTCCAACACGCCGCGGCGCCCGAGGTTCTGCCGGAAATGGTAAAGCATGACCGGTGCATCACATACCGGTGACTCGCCCTCGTGGATCAGCTCCGTGTCCAGCCAGTCCGGGAGGGTTGCCGACCCGTCATCGACGATCAGGACGCCATCGCGACGCAGATCGTAGCCGAGCACAGCGTCGAGCCAGCGACGATACCGGCCCTGCCACTGCGTGCGGTCTTCGCCTACATCGGACGAGAAGGCAGTGCAGAATACGAGCGTCTTCTGCTTCGGCCCGTCAGCCGACGGGACTTGCGATACAAAGCAGCCGAACTCGGGAATGCTGCGGATGACTTCCTTCACCTGTTCCGCCGAGATCAGCCTCGTGCACTCGAACATGCGGTCGGTGTTCTTCAGCCGTGGGCACCACAGGAAGTCGCCCGGATCGAGCTGCAGGCGGACGTCGTTCGAGCAGCTGTTGCACGCATGGTAGTTTATGACCCGGTAGGGTGTCTGGAACTCGTTCAGGGGATGGGTGAACCCGCTGATCATCACCACCGGGCACCCGGACGCCCAGGCCAGCCAGGACAGGCCGCTCGATAGCCCGACAAAGAACGCGGCGTGCTTCAGCCAGCGGGCCCGCTCGGTAAGCGGACGATGGCCGGTCTCGTCCTCGGCGCCATAGGGGATCTGGTTGCTGACGATGCCTCGGCTCTCGATCGGGTTCTGGTCGATGCAGATGACCCGGTAGCCATACGCCTTCAGGAAGGTGACGATCTCGGTCCAGCCGAGCGGGTTGTTCCAGTACTTGTTCTGGCTGGTCGCCTGCGTCGCGATGCAGACATACGGCTCGGCGATTGGGGGACCATCGGCGTCGATGGTGATAAGCGGCCGCTCCTCCCGCGGCGGCAGGCCGAGGATATAGGCGGCAGTGTGGCACAACCCGACCTGACGGTAGTCGCAGGGTTGCCAGTCGTTGCGGTCGTCGTTGTAGAAGATGAACAGCTTGTAGGTCGCATAGTATTCGTCCGGATCGGTCTGCTCGGCGGTCAGGAACCGGACCTCCGGGTAAGCGTCCCGGAACAGCGGCACCACGTGCGGCCGGACCACGCAGCTCAGGTGACAGCCATGCTTGCGCGCGAAGGCAACGGCTTGGCCGATCCAGGCGATCTGGTCGCCCAGGCCGCCAACCTCCATGCGGGCCAGCACCTTCCGCCCGGCGGCGTCACACTCGTGGCGGAACACGCTGATGCCGTCGCGCCAGACCTCGATGCCGAACCTGACATAGTAGCGCTTCGAGCTGACCATCTGGCCGCCACCGCCGACAGGTTGGTCGAACAGCACCGACGCGGTGTCCAGGTCACGGACCTGGATACGAAACTCATGGCCGACGGGGACCGCGACCCGGCAACCCTCGTTGAAGTCGAACCGGATGCCGCAAGGTCCGCCTTGCGTGGGCGAAGCGGGCACCCTGACCTGCGGAAACCCGCCGGACAGATCGAACTGGGGTGGCTGGGCGGCGATCTGGTCCATTGTTCCTCAGGGAGGTCAAATGGACATCGGGCCGCGACCGCAACCCGATGCCTTTAAAAACTGTTTTCGATAGCTAGGCGGCCCGCGCGCTCTCCGACCCGTCGGCCGCCTCCCGGGTGAGGTAGGAACCATTGGCCACTACCTCGATCGAGAGCCCGGCCATCAGCCAGTGGAGCAGGCCCGCATCCAGTGGCAGCGTCGCCGCTCCCGTGGTCCAGCGCGCCGCACCGCCTTCCGGCGCCGACCATCCCTCCAGCTCGTGTCCATCGAGATGCGGGGATAGCAGGTAGGTGTCGCGGCCCACCGTGAGGGACATCTGCCCCACTTTTACGCCCAGGGTGCGCCGGTCGTCGACGAACGGGCCTTCCACCTCCGAGGGACGGAACGTCCTGGACCGGATGCGCAGCCCGGTCGCGTCGTCCGGGATGAGAAAGAAGTACCTATCATCGGTGACGTCAACCGGTCGGATAATCGTGCCGGTCTCGGTGACGAGGTGCAGGTCCGCATCCTCGGTCAGCGTAGGCGAGTCGACACGCGGCGGGAAACCGAGGGTCGTGGCCCGGCTGTCAAGCATCCGCCATACCGGCTCGACGGTGTCCCGATCCACCGCGAGCGGAGCCGCGGCGTCCGCCCAGCTTCTGTGCCCGGCGTTCTCCGCAAAGCTCGGCCGGATCGCCGTGGCCTCACCGCCGGCGAAGTTCGAGCGGTTGCCGGTGTCGAAGTAGCTTTCCGTCATCAGCCCCTCGGCGAACAGGATGCCGTGCTGCTCCAGTTCCACGTGGTAGTAGCTGTAGCTGCTGATGGTGTAGTCGACCACGATGCTGCGCCTGTTCACCAGCATGCGCGCCGGGATCAGGCGGCCCTCCACGAACACGCAGTGTTCGGGGGTGATCAACAGGTCTCGGTGCGGCACGCCATCGCCGAACGCCCCCTGTCGAATGCGCACCAGCCGGCCCGTTTCGGGCTCCCTCAGGGTGGACACGTCCACGCTGCGGTAGCCCATCCAGGTCACCGGCTGCGGCCCGTTCAGGGTGGCTACCAAGTCGCCGACCCGGAGCGCCTCGACCGCCGCCTCGCCGCCCGGCGTCGCGATCATCGTGCCCTCGGCGAAGCAGACCTCGTAGAACGTGCCGCCTTTGCCGTCGGATACGAGCGTATGACCCAGGGTGCCGGCGCTGAGCACGTCCAGGGTGTAGGTGCCGCCGGTCGTGGTGATCGTGACAGTGTTGCCAGAAGCCGACACGCTGGTGATCGAACTGGACGCAACGTTTGCCAGGTCGATGAGGCTACCGGAGGTAAACCCGCTGACCACCGTCGTGTAGGTCGCGACACCGCCGCTGAGGATGACCTCGGAGCCGCTGGTGAACGCCAGGGTTCCACCGGCCGACGGCCCGTTCAACACCACCGATCCGGCGCTGGCGACGGTCTCCGTGCCCAGGAGCACGCCGCCGCTCGTCTCGTTGAGCACGCCGCCGCTGGCGACGGTCGCACCCTGCACCGAGCCGCCTGAGTTCACCGTGAGCAGGCCGCCCCTTACTACGGTCGCCGCGCTGACCACGCCACCGCTACCCGCGAGCAACGTTCCGCCGGCACTGACGGTGTCGGAGGTCGCGGATCCGCCGGAATTGACGATGACGACGGCTGAGGCGATGCCGGCACTGGTCAGCAGCGCGCCGCTATTGACGATGACCGTCCCACCGGAAGTGACGGCGGTCGTGTTCCCCGCGTTGTAGACGAACCCGCTGTCGAGGCTGATGGTGCCGCCGGACGCGCCGAAGGTGACGCCGGTGTTGGCGTACGCGTTGGGTACGACACCCTGAAATTCCAGTGCGCCACCGTTGACCACCGTATTCTCGACGAGCGCGCTGGCCTTGTTCAGCACGGAACCTCCGGCGACGATGGTGCCGCCGTTGAGGACGCCGCCGGAAGACACGACAAGGCTGCCATCGACGACCAAGCCCGAGACCGTGCCGGCGTCGAGGATCGTGCCGCCGGCGTTGAGGGTGCCCCCGGTCGCCGAGCCGCCGGCCGTCACGACGAGCACACCGCCATTGAAGACCGTGTAGCTGCTGTCGACCCCGCCCGAGGCGATGGTGTCGGTGGCGCCGCTCGAAACATTGAGGCTGGTTGATCCGGAAATAGTCTTGGTCGTCATCGGGGGAGTTCCTGTTCTGGGTTCGGATCGGGCAGGCGGACAGCGTGGTCAAGGCGGTGACGCGACGTCGATCAGGCTAGGGAAGCCCTGGCGGGCTGCACCCCGACCGTTCGGCACGCGGCGATGACCTGTTCTGCGGTGATGGACCTGGTGCACTCGAAGGCGCGTTCGGTGCCTTTGTGGCGTGGGCACCACATGAAGTCGTTGTGGTCGAAACGGTGGCGCACGTCGTTCCAGCACGAGTTGCAGACGTGCCAGTTCACCACCCGTCCCGGGGTGTCGAACTCGTTGGTCGGGTGGGTGAAGCCCGAGATCATCACCACTGGGCAGCGCACCGCCCAGGCGAGCCAAGCCAGGCCGGAGGAGACGCCGACGAAGGCGCTGGCGTGGCGCATCCAGCGCGCCCGCTCGGTCAGCGGGCGCTCGCCGGTCTCGTCCTCCGCACCATGGGGGATATGCGTGTAGGCGAGCCCCGTCCCGTGCACACGTTCGCGGTCGACGCAGATGACGCGGTAGCCTTGGCTCTTCAGCCAGGCGACCAGCTGATGCCAGCCAAACGGGTTGGTCCACTTCTTGGCGTGCGTGCTGGCCTGCACCGCGATGCACACGTAGGGCTCCTCGATCGGCCGGCTCTCGTCTGGCAGGACGAGGGTCGGCGGCTCCTCGGTGGGATCGACGCCCAGGATGTAGCCGGCGGTCCGGTGCAGGCCGACGTGGCGGAAGTCGGTCGGCTGCCACTCGCAGGCAGCGTCGTCGAAGAACAGGCCGATGTTGTAGGTGGCGTAGTAGCGCGACGGATCGACCTGCTCGTGCGTCACCAGGGTGATGTCAGGATAGGCACCGGCGAACAACGGGATCAGGCGCTCAGCGAGCGCGATGGTGAGGCGGCAGCCGTGCACCTGCTGGAAGCGGACCGCGTACGGGAACCAGCCCATGCTGTCGCCCAGCGTGCCGACCGGCAGTGTGACCAGCACCTCGCGCCCGCGCGCGTCGTAGTCGTGGGTCAAGACGATCGCGCCCGAGCCGTCCCATACCTCGATCCCGAAGCGCACGAAGTAGCGCTTGCTGCTCTGGATCGTGACGCTGCCGCAGCCGATTTCGAACAAAATGTTACCGGTATCGAGGTCGCGCAGGCGGCCACCGGCAACGCCCTCGGGCAGAGCAAGGCGGGCGCCGTGATTGAAGTCGTAGCGGATGCCGTGCTCCCCTTGCTGGGTCAGGACGTCGGCCGGCGGTGGAAAGGCCGGCCTGGGCGCGGACGAAAGCTGTGCATCCGCCGCAGCGGTGACGCTGACGGTATCGGATGAGGCTGGCATGTCGGATAGGCCGCGGGATTGCAGGTCGTCTGGCGTTAGGTCGGCAATTCGATCCGGAAGGAGCATCTGATCCATGAATTCGTTAACACCACGTTTCGATCGGCAAGTCTATAACATAGTTCCGGCCTATCTAACGCAGTGAAAGACTAAGTTGCCAATCCAAAAATAGACGCTCAGGCTTCGGATGTTCAAAAAGATAAGTGTCTAAATTTCGAAAATATTGGGTACTTTAAGAAAGGGTTAGGGCTTGCTGACACAAGAGTTTGTTTTCTTATCTTAGCTCGACTTTGGCCATTTGAAGCCGGTGTAGGCGGCGGAGCGGGTGACTG
>CAXTZG010000137.1:0-7401 GCA_964248625.1 uncultured Acetobacteraceae bacterium
GATCAACCCCGGTCTGGGAATCCCCCACGAGTCACACTCTCAGAGCCTTGGTATACCAGGCCCTAGCCCGCCATCTCAATGGTGCAGACATCCATCAGGCGTCGGCAGCCCCTGGCTGTAGCGCGATCGCCTGAGCGGAGGGAGCGCATTCCACGCACCCTAGGGACTGGCTAGAGCGCGACACGCCCAGCGAGCGGCGTCCGCTGCTGTTGGATCCGTCCATGCCGACCAACTAGAGCGCCCGCGGCCATCCGGGGCTACCGCCTCACGGTTCCAGACGAGCAGAGCCCTTGCCATCGTCTTGAAAGCCGGTCAAGGAGAGCCACGTCATACCGACGCCTCGTCCTTGCCCTACGCCCGGCGGCAACAAGGCCCGGTCCACCTATCCTGCGACACGCAGATGGGGTTCGACGGACACATTTGGCGCAGGCACCTGACGTCATGCTCGAACTCAGCATGCGCGCGATCAGCATTCCGGCGGCCGTCTCCTAGGACACGGTCTGACGCAGCCGGTTGGGGGAAGGGCGGCGTGCCGAGTTCTTCGGCAATCCCAGCGGCTGCCAGACGTCCATGGTGCTGGCCGTAACGCCGCGCGCCCGCCGCACCATGTCTATTAAAGCCAGGCGGTCGAGAGGCAAGTGTTCGACGCCGAACCCTGAAAGCGGGTTGGAGAGCGTCCTCTCGGCTGGCTCGTAACCCATGATGGCGACAAGGTTAATCGACCGGCCTGATCATCAGACCGCCCGTCCTCCGCTGACGCCGATCAGCTCGCCAGTAATCCAGCTGGCTTCCGGTCGGGCCAAGAAGACAACCATGGCGGCTATGTCCTCTGGCCGGCCGAGCCGCTTCATGGCGTTGGCTTGAGCGGAATGCTCGCGTGCGCTCGGGGGACGGGTGGCCATCATGTCAGTATCGGTGCCGCCGGGCAGTACCGCGTTGACTGTGATCCCGCGTGATCCAACCTCCTGGGCAAGCCCGCGGGTGAACTGCTCCACGGCTGCCTTGCTGGCGGAATAAGCCACAGGACCGCCAGCGTTGCGCGTGCTGAAGGAGGAGATGTTGATGATCCGGCCGCCGTCGTGCATGATTGTGCCGGCACGCTGCATGGCAAAGAAGACGCCGCGCGTGATGGCGAAGAGCCGATCATATGTTTCCTCTTTCGTGGCCAGAAGTGGGGCGACCAGTCCAAGGCCTGCATTGTTGACCAGGATGTCGAGGCCGCCACCGCGCTCGGCTGCAGCATCGACGAGACGTTGGGCTTCTCCTGGGAGCGAGATGTCGCCCTGCAGGAGCGCCCCGCGGCCCTGCGCGGCCTCGATCTCGCGCAACACCTCATCAGCTGCGGCCTTGTTCTCGCGGTAGTTGACGATCGTCATCGCACCTTCGGCCGCTATGCGTTGCGCCACGGCTCGGCCAATGCCTCGGGCACCGCCAGTGACCAGCGCGACCTTGCCGTCTATAGGTTTCGTCTCGTGTTCCTCCGCGGATTGAAGCGGCGCAATCGCACCATCATGCTCAACGTGAGCTTGGCGGCTTCAAGCCGATGGATGCTTTGCGGCGTCAGCGATCACGGCGGCAGCTATGGTAGCAGCGGTGCGCTGCATGACGGCCAGGCAGCGAGTCACGACGTCGTAGACCCGCACGGCACGGCGGATGAAGGTGATGTTCACGCACCCGAGCACCCGATCGTCAAGCTGGATCGGTACTGCGATAGCTCCGGATTCCAAAGGCTTTTCGCCCAAGCGCAGTCCATAACCCTGCGCTCGTGTCTCCTCCAGCAGCCTTGTCAACGCCGGCAGGCTTTGCGCCATTCCGAAGCCCGGCTCTTCCGCCTGGATGAGCCCATCTACAATCTGCTCGCGTTCTGCCGAAGGACACCAAGCGAGATAGGCTCGGCCGGTAGCCGACAGAAGCATGGGAAAGCGCAAGCCGACGACCCCGCGATCGATGGTCATCGGGCTCTGGGGGCGGGTCGTCTCCCGGATCCACATGCCGTTGTCCATGAACGTGCCAAGATCAGCCGGCCAGACCACCTCCTTCTGCAGTGCCCTCAGCGCCGGCCGCGCGATCTGGGTGACCCAGTCTTCGTCCGTATAACCCTCTGCCAACCCGCGTACGAGCATCGTGAGGCCGTAGTGACGGCCGGAGAGATCGAGGGAAACGTATCCGGCCTCCCGCAGGGTCTCCAGGATGCGGTAGAGCGCGCCCCTGGAGATGCCTGTTGCGCGGCTGAGCTCCACCACGGTCGCACCGTTGCGGATGTTTAGGGACCGCAGGACATTGAGGGTGCGGAGAACGCCGCGTGAGGGCGCGCAGCCCTCGGCCCTGTCCTCCACCTCGCTGTGGTCCACTAGGCTGCTCATAATCATGACCATCGTCCCAACTAGACAGATCAATGCGTTCAGGCGAGTTCGCGTATAGGCTGAGCTGCTCTAGGGTCCGGACCCATTAACGGGATTCCCAAAGGCCGTATCCTGTGATTCGCTCATTGCTCGGATGAGGAGCGGTCGATGGCGGGCGAGTTCTGGCTGAACGAGCGGCAGTGGAAGCGGCTTCAGCCCTTGTTGCCGCGCAAGTCCCGAGATGTCCCACGAGTGGACGACCGGCGAGTGATCAGCGGGATCGTCCACGTCATGAAGTCCGGTGGCCGCTGGATCGACGCTCCTGCGGTCTACGGACCGCGCAAGACGCTCTACAACCGCTTCGTCCGCTGGGGTGCTGCTGGCGTCTGGCAGAAGCTGTTCGAGGCGCTGGCCGCAGCAGGCGGTCCACCTGCCGAGCTTCTGCTCGACAGCACGCACGTCAAGGCGCACCGCTGCGCTGCTGGCGGTAAAGGGGGCAGCAGAACCAGGCGATCGGCATCAGCAGAGGCGGGCGCACCACCAAGATCCACGCCCTGACGGACGGCTTGGGCCGCCCGGTCGCCTTCTCGTTCACCGGCGGGCAAGCGGCGGACTGCCGGGCGGCCGAGGCGCTGCTGCAGGACCTGCCAAGCAAAGCCCTGGTCATGGCGGACCGTGCCTACGACACCAACGCCGTCCGCCAGCAGATCGAGACGCAGGGCGCTGTGCCGAACATTCCGCCGAAGCGCACCCGCACCTGGAAAAGCTGCTTCAGCCCTGTCCTCTACCGCGGGCGAAACGCCATCGAGCGCATGTTCTGCCGCCTGAAAGACTACCGTCGCATTGCCACGCGCTACGACAAGCACGCCATCAACTTCGCTAGCGCCGTCTACCTCGCGGCCGCCATGAGCTACTGGTTATGAGTCCAGACCCTAGGAGCCGGCGCAACCACCTCGACATCCAGCACGCCGACCCTCTCGATGCTAGCGCGGATCTTGTCGCCAGGCTTGAGATAGTCGTTGTCGCCGAGCGCGGAGCCAGCGGGCGAACCGGTGAAGATCACGTCGCCAGGTTCGAGCGTGATGAAGCGGCTGATTTCAGCCAACATCTCCTCCACAGTGAAGAGCATGTTGGCCGTCGTGCTGTCCTGGCGCACCTGTCCATTCACCCACAGCTTCAGGCTCAAGTCACTCAGATCTCCGACAAAGCGGGCGGGCACGAGCGTGGGACCGAGCGGTGCGAAGCCATCTTGCGCCTTGCATCGCACGAGGTCCGGTCCGGCGGGACCGTAGCGGTTGAGCTGATCCCGAGCGCCCATGTCAATACCTACGCTGTAGCCGGCAATTGCAGCCCGCGCCTCAGCCTCACTCGCCTCCCGCAAGTAGGCTCCGACGACGACGGCGAGCTCAATCTCCCAATCGAACTGCTCGGTATTGCGAGGCTTCTGAATAGTGGGCCCCGGCCCGACGATCGAGGTGGTGGGCGGCCGAAGGAACAGCGGCATCCGCTCCCAGCGTTCGGCCGGCAGGTCAAACTGAAGGAGGTGATCCCGGTAGACGGCTCCGACGCAGACCATCTTGGCGGGATAACGCACCGGAGCCAGCAGCTTGGGATCAACCACGCGGGCAGACGTCGCTTTAGCCACGGTCAAGAGCTCCGGCAGAACCGCTTCGACGGCCTCCAGTAGCTTTGACCAGTCATCGATCAGTCGCCGCAAGCCGCCCTGAGGTAGCGAAGGCAGCAACCGGTCCAGGCGGTAATAATGACCATCGACAACGACAGAAGCTTGATCACCCTTGTCCGTGGCGAGCGTGGCAAACGCGTAGTCGGATATGGATCCCCCCCTTGTGACATGGTATCCGCCGTTCGGACAGCGTCCTGGATGTTATCCAACTCATCTGGCAGTCGCCGGGCCTAGACGACGACTTTCTCCAACCTGTTCGCTGAGCGGGCAATGGTTCTTGTCCGACCTCCCCTGATTTTGGTCAGATTTTGTCCTGACTCTACAGTTTTCATGATGGAGCCGTAGGCCGAGTTGCCTTCTGAGTGACGTTGAGCACGATGCCGAATGACTTATGAAGGGAGGACGGCGGGCGGAAGCGGAGCTATCCACTGCGCGCACATGACGGTAACTTTGCGACCTTCCCAAGCGCATTTCAGACGCTTCCTACCATCAGGATCGTTAGCAGCCACCGCTACGTTCGTCGTTCCGCTCTGCCGCTACGGGCCTTGAAGCCACAATAATCAGTCATGAGCACCATCAAGGGGTCTAACTGCCTGAGGGCGTCCATCGTCTCCGATCGCCACAAAGGTGAAGTCAGCCTGAGTAACCTTGGTTTGATCCAGCCCGAACCGCGGCCGACGCCACGCCTGCACCGAGATCTTCATGGAGGTGCGCCCTACGGCGATGATGTTGGCGTAGACAGATACCTCGTCGCCAACTGCGACGGGGCGTAGAAATGCCATTGCATCCACTGACACTGTGACCGCGCGACCTGCGGCATGAGCGGCAGCGAGACTCCCGGCTGCAAGATCCATTTGCGACATCAACCAACCGCCGAAGATGTCCCCGCTTGGATTGGTATCGGCAGGCATTGCGATCACGCGGATACTTGGAAGCCCTGCAGGCTGTTCTTCCTGGCAATTCATGAACAATCCGATCATAACAAATGCAGGCTGGATGCGTACGCACATCAGGATAAACTGCCATCGCGCACGGATCTACAACGGCTTGATCCTAGAGATGCGATAGACGCGAGTTTTCTACTCCCCGGGCAGTTCAACGAGACCAGCTTCTGCACCTCCTCCGCCGATGACACCTCTGCAAGTATGAACGCAAGTTGCCTTCGGATGTGGAAGCGTCCAGTCGAGCGAGAGCAGGCGGGCGCTAGTAAAGAAAGTGCGGTTGGCCATAGCTAGCTTGACCGAGACCAGTACCTGGTCTAGTGACCAAGGCACATCTCGATTGTTGATCTATTAAACCTGAAAGTCTTAGGCATGGTCAATCCAGGGCCGGCGCGGCCGGCTACACAACGTCACGGGCCGATTGCGCGGAACCGCGCAGCAGATCAAATTTTCCGTCAGCTTCGGGGCGACATCGTCAACGGCAGTTTAAGTAGAGGAAGCAAGCTACCTACGGAACGTGCACTGGCAGAACGCTATGAGGTCAGTAATCCAACAGTGCGGGAAGCGGTGCGTGCGCTAGACTTGCTGGGCTTTGTCGACGTCCGACATGGCAGCGGAACCTATGTATCGGCGGATACCGAAGGATTGATCGCGACTTGCGTCGCATCGGTGATCAGTCTCTCAGACCTTGATGTAAAGCAGGTACTCGGGATCTTCAGCGTGCTGAGTGAACATGCTGCCGGTTGTGCGACCCTCTCAGGAACTCGGGAGGATCACGACAGGTTGCTAGCATCATTAGAGCCGATCGCTGCGGCACGGACAACTACGGCGGCAGTCGAAGCCGTACTTGAGTTCCATGCTGCACTCGCTGCTTCTGCTCATAATCCGCTTCTATTTGGGCTCATCCAGTTCCTAGCGCGCGTGCAGGTCGAACTCGGTACCGAACTGTCGGGTGGTTCGATCGACCAGTGGCGGCGAATCCTGGCCAAGCTCACAGCCGTCCGGCGTCGCCTCGTCTTGGCGATCGTCCAGCGGGATCAGGCGCAGGCGGAGGCGCTTTCGCGCGAGTTCAGCCTCAAGGCGCTTGCAGCTATCACCTCCTTACCTGGTGCTCGGGACATTCGGTTAAGCGACCCGATGCTCCGAAAGCTCCTTGGATCGATGATGTCACGGATGGAGGCGGGTTGATGTCGCATCCGACTGCTGAGGCGCGTGCCGACCTCCATCAAGCTGAAGTGCAGCAAGCTGAAGAAGCGCGCCGTGTGGCCATGCTTTCCGGGAGCGTCCAGGAACTACAGTCGTTGCTCGCGGATGACGTCACCTGGGTACATGCTTCGGCGGGACAGGATACGAAAGCTTCATTCATCGAGGGTTTCCGTTCCGGTCGTTTACGGTGCTTTCGGCTTGATCATGCCAACGTGCTGATACGTCTGATTGGACGGGTAGCTATCGTAACAGGACAGGTCGAGATGGATGTCGAGGTTGCAGGAGCTAGACGTGCAGCCACTAACCTCTTCGTTGCCGTTTGGACCCGGGCAGAGACCGGAGTGCAGCTAAATTATTGGCAATCGACACGTTGCCCGTCATAGGGGTCGAAGGCCAGTATCGCTAAATTCTGCAATCCATCCTCAGCGTATCCGAGCGCGCCCCGTTGATAAATTTCGATCCAACTTGGCGGCGAGAAGGCGTTCGCTGCTACGCCCGCATCCCGCAGGCGTTGCTGCGGTATGAGGCCAAATTTGCCGCACTGCATTCGGCGATTGCGCAACGAAACCGGGTCCTGATGCAGACCCGGCGTTCAAGAGTACTAGAAGTCTGCGGGGCGTAGAAACTAGATGGTGTGAAGTTCGGTAGATGTGCTGAAAGCCGATTTTGCAATTGGCACTTGAGGCCGGCTCTTGTAAGGCGCGGGAGGCGGGGACCCCGCCTTGGCCATGATTCATTTTGGAAGCGGATGCGTAAGGCAGTGTGCCTACGCCACACAAGCGATATCGCTTTCGACGGACCAGCCCGGACGTTCACCGCGATGGTCACGCCGTCCACCGCAGCCCAATGTCAGTCGACTACCCTGTAACCCGCAGGCGGTCCAGCAGCACCCGGCGCGTCGCCTTCCGGACCTCGCGATCTCATGTCAGTCGCGCAAGCGTCGCCAGCAGCTCATGCCAAGGCGCAGCCCATCTCGCCAAGCGGCGTCTTCTAGGGGCGGTATGATCTCAGCGTAGAGAGGAGACTGGGCAGCGTTGGACAGTCCGGCAGATGCAATCGGCCATCCTGTCGGCTTTGGGTTTAGACGGCAGCAACGGCACAATCGCCGCTGACAGGTCGTCGGGCACACGCAGATTGGCCACGCCACCGACAACACGCCAAGGTCGGGCTTTCTAAGTGTCTGTCCAAGAACATGTTGAGTCTGATGAGTCGGTTGTGATTCGCTTAC
>CAXTZG010000138.1:0-7249 GCA_964248625.1 uncultured Acetobacteraceae bacterium
GTCGTCGTCCGTCCGGCGGCGGCCATCGCGCCGCCTGACTGTCGCCGCTGTCCCGATCGGGTCCGGAGCGGGCTGATCCAGAGGATCAGCCCGACGGGCGCGCGCCTGTCTCGCAGCGGCCGTGGGCGGGGAGATCGAGACCGGCGCGCTTGCAGACCTGCCCGATGGTTTCGAGCACGCGCCGCATGTCCGCCTCGTCGATCGCGCCCATGCAGCCGATCCGGAAGCTCGGCGCCCGCGTCAGCTTGCCGGGATAGATCACGATCCCTTCGGCCTGCAGTGCGGCATAGAACGCCTCGAACGCGAACGGCGCGCCCGGATCGTGGAACGTCACGATGACCGGCGCCTGCAACGCCGGCGCCAGAAAGGTCTCGAACCCAAACCCGGCCATGCCGTCCACCAGCATCCGGTGCAGCCGCCGGTAGCGTGCGCCGCGCGCCGCCACGCCGCCTTCCGCCGCGAGCTGATCCAGTGCCGCATCGAGTGCGGCCGCCACCTGCACCGGCGGCGTGAACCGCCACTGGCCGTTGCGCCGGAACCCCCTGGCCTGCTCGACCAAGTCCAGGCTGAGGCTGACCGCCTGTCCCTCGCAGGTGGCCAGGTGCCGGCTCTCGGCGATCACGAAGGCGATTCCCGGCACCCCTTCCAGCCCCTTGTTCGACGACGCCATCACCGCCGCGAGCCCCAGCCGCGCCGCCTCGATCGGCAGCACCCCGAAGCTGCTCATCGCATCCACCAGCAGCCGCCGTCCGTGCCGCCGCACGATCCCGGCCAGCGCGTCGAGCGGGTTGAGCAGGCCGCTGGTGGTCTCGCAATGCACCACCGCCACGTCGGTGATCGACCGGTCCTGATCCAGCAGCCGGTCGACCAGCTCGGGCTCGACCGCCTGATCCTCGCGCCATTCGCGCACCACATGATCGCGTCCGAGCCGGGCCAGCATCTCCGCCATCCGGCGTCCGTAGGCGCCGTTCACCAGCAGCAGCGCCCGCCCGTCGCGCGGGATCAGGGTCTGCAGCGCCGCCTCCACCGCGAACGTGCCGCTGCCCGCCAGCAGCACCGCCTCGTGGGTGGCCGGACCCCCGGCGAGTGCCGCCAGCCGCGTTCGCAGCCGCGTCGTCAGTGCCACGAAATCGTCGTCGCGCGATCCCCAGTCCCGCGCCAGCGCCGCCCGCGTGGTGTCACTCGTCGTCAACGGTCCGGGGGTCAAAAGCAGGGTCCGGGGCGGGGAAGGCTGGTTCGTGGTTCTCAAGGCCGGGTCCGTCCGTTACATGGTGCGGCGACGTCCCGCGCCTGAAGCAGGTCGGGACCAACAGCAGGCTCTCCCTGCCTCAATGCCGGCCGTACTGCCAGCACCTCGAGGCGGAACGGCCTCCCTGCGCGACTGGATCTCCCCATGAAGCTGCTTACCCTGATCGGCGGCATCCTCGGCGCGGGCCTGGCGATCTGGCTGCTGGCACGGTTCGGGCTCGGCCACGTGCTGGCGCTGCTGCAGCAGGCCGGCTGGGGCATCCTGCTGGTCATGGGCTTCCATCTCGTGCAGGTGCTGTTCTCGGCACTCGGCTGGCGTGCCATCGCCGGCCGTGCGGCGCCGCGCCCGTCGCTGCTCGACTTCATGATCCTGCGCTGGATCCGCGAAGGCGTGAACAACCTGCTTCCCGTGGCCCAGGTCGGCGGCGAGTTCGCCGTGGTCCGGCTGCTGCGCCGCCGCGGCGTGCCGCTGGCGCGTGCCACCGCCGGCACGGTGGGCGACCTGACCATGGAGATGCTGACCCAGATCCTGTTCACCGTCGCCGGCCTGCTGCTGCTGCTGCACCTGCTCGGCCGCAGCCGCGTCACCGACGAGGTGGTGAGCGGCATCGGCGCCGGCGTGCTGGTCGGCCTGGCCTTTCTGGTCAGCCAGTGGTTCGGGCTCGCGCGCCTGATCGAGACCGGCCTGATGAGGCTCGCCGACCGGTTCGGCTGGCAGGGCATGGGGGAGATCCAGGGCCTGCACGAGGCGCTGCTGGCGCTCTACAAGTCGCCCCTGCAGCTGGCGCTCGCCGCCTTCCACCAGTCGGTGTCCTGGCTGCTGGGCGCGGTCGAGGTGTGCCTGGCGCTGCATGTCCTGGGCGCCGATCGCGGGCTCGGCACCGGGCTGGTGATCGAGAGCCTCGGCCAGGCGGTCAAGGCGGCCGGCTTCGTGGTTCCCGGCGCTCTCGGGGTGTCCGAAGGCGGCTTCGTCGTGGTCGGCAGCCTGTTCGGCGTGCCGCCGGCGGTGTCGATCGCGCTGGCCCTGATCAAGCGGCTGCGCGAGATCGCATTCGGCCTGCCTGCCCTGGCGGCCTGGCAATGGCTCGACAGGCACTGGTCGCGCCTGTCGGATCAGGGAGCAGGCGACATCCGGCCGGCTGCCCGGTCGGGACACTCGCGGGAGGCCGCCCAGGAGGCCGCTCTCGAATATGGAGATGCGTCTTGAACAACGACACCTGGACCCATCGCCTCGCCCGCCTCGTCGTGCGCCCCCTGATCGGCACCGGGATCAGGCCGAACCACCTGACCACGCTGCGGCTGCTGACCGGCCTCGGCGCCTGCCTCTGCCTGGCCCTGCATGCGGACCGTCAGCTCCTGCTGTTCTGGGGCGGCCTGCTGTGGGTCGTGTCCGCGTTTCTCGACCGCGCCGACGGCGAACTCGCCCGCATCGGCGACATGATGAGCCCCGGCGGCCACCGCTACGACTACCTGGTCGATAACGGCATCAACTGCCTGTTCTTTCTGGCCGTCGGCATCGGCCTGACGCGGACCCAGTTCCTCGGATACCAGCTGCATGACTGGCCGCTGGCGCTCGGCCTCGTCGCATCCGCCGCGATGTTCGGCTGCAACTGGATGTCCGAGCGCTACGAGACGCTCGTTCCCGGCGAGCGCATCATGGCAGGCGCCTGGGGCTTCCATCCCGACGACGCGCTTTATCTGCTCGGCCCGGCGGCCTGGGCCGGGCTGCTGCTGCCGATCCTGGTCGGGGCTGCGGCCGGGACCAGCATCATGGCCGGCATCATCTGGCTGCGGCTGCTGCGGCTGCCGACCCGTTCCACCTCGCGCCTGCCGGCCTAGAGGCTGTGCTGTCGATCCCTCTCGGCCGCCTCGCGGCGTTCTGTTCTCGCCGCGCGATCCTGGTCTCGCTGCTCGCCCTGCTGCTCGCCCTGGGAGCCGTTTTCGCCACCCGCACCTGGCTGAACGTCACCACCGACACCGGCGGCCTGTTCTCCGCCAAGCTGCCCTGGAAGCAGCGCCAGAACGAGTTCATCCGCGACTTCCCCCATGGCGAGGACCAGCTGGTCGCGGTGATCGAGGGCGACATCCCCGAAGAGGCCGCAGCCACCGAACGGCAGCTGGCAGCGCTGCTGAAGGCCGACACGGCGCACTACAAGCTCGTCCGCACGCCCGACCAGGTGCCCTATCTGGAACGGAACGGCCTGCTGTTCCTCGAGCCCAAGCCGCTGGACGACCTGCTCGAGAAGACCATCGACGCGCAGCCGTTCCTGGGACAGCTCGCCGCCGATCCGTCCGCCCGCGGGCTGTTCGGCGCGCTGTCGCTGATCGGGGAGGGCGTGTCGCGCGGCCAGGCCAACCTCACGAGCTTCGCAGCCTCCCTCGACGGCTTCGCGGCCAATCTCGAGCAGGCCGCGGCCGGCCATCCGACGCCGCTCTCGTGGCAGCGGCTGCTGTCCGGCAGGCTCGGCGAGCTCGGCGGCCACTACCAGTTCGTCGTCACCCAGCCGCGTCTCGATTACGGCTCCTTCCAGCCCGGTGGTGCTGCCACCGCGGTGATGAAGCACGCGATCTCCACGCTCGAGTTCGTCAGGTCCGGCCAGGCCCGCGTCTACCTCACCGGCCAGGTGGCGCTGGACGACGAGGAGTTCGCGACCGTCGCCCAGGGCATGGTGGCAGGACTGATCGGTTCGCTGGTGCTGGTCAGTTTGTGGCTGATCCTGGCGGTGCGCACCTGGCGGGTGATCGTGCCGATCCTGGTGACGCTGATGCTCGGGCTGCTGTTCACCACCGGCTTCGCGGCCATCGTCGTGGGGCGGCTGAACCTGATCTCGGTGGCATTCGCGGTGCTGTTCGTGGGGATCGCCGTGGATTTCGGCATCCAGTTCTCGGTCCGCTACCGCGCCCAGATCCTCCCCGACGGCACGCGCCCGGACAACGAGACCGCGCTGGCGATGACCGGCCGCGAGACCGGGGTGCAGATCCTGATCGCCTCGCTGGCCACCGCCGCCGGCTTCCTCGCCTTCACCCCCACCGCCTTCGTCGGCGTGGCCCAGCTCGGGCTGATCGCCGGCTTCGGCATGCTGATCGCCTTCACCTGCACGCTCACCATCCTGCCGGCCCTGCTGACCCTGTGCCGGCCGAAGCCGCTGGTGGGCGAGATGGGCTTTCGCTGGGCGCGGCCGTTCGACCGGGCGGTGCGTCGTCAACGGGTGCCGATCCTGGCGGGCTTCACGGTGCTGGCGCTGGCCGGCGCCGGCTGCATCCCGCTGCTGCGCTTCGACGGCGACCCGCTGCACACCAAGAACCCGAACTCGGAATCGCTGCGCACCCTGTCGCTGCTGATGAAGGACCCGGTGACCTCGCCCTACAGCGCCGAGATCCTGACCCCCAACCTCGCAGCCGCGCGGGCGCTGGTGCCGAAGCTGATGGCGCTGCCGCTGGTGCACGACGTGCTGTATCTGGACAGCTACGTGCCGACCGATCAGGCCGCCAAGCTGGCGTCGATCCAGGATGCGGCGCAGATCCTGCTGCCGACCATCGTGGTGGCGAACCCGCTGGCCAGGCCCGATGCCAGCGCCATCCGCGCCGCCGCCCTCAAGACCGTGTCGGATCTGGCGCCGGTGGTGAGGACCCTGCCGGCCACCGACCCGCTGGTTCGGATCGAGGCCGCGCTGCGCACGCTCGGCGCCAGCCCAGACGCGACGCTGCTGGCCGCCGATGCGGCGCTGAGCCGGTTCCTGCCGACGCAGCTCGACCAGCTTCGCGAGGTGCTGTCGGTGAGCAGGCCGGCGACGGAAGCCGACATCCCCGAGCAGATCCGCGAGAACTACCTGCTGCCCGACGGCCAGGCGCACATGGAGGTGCATCCGAAGGGCGCGCTGAACGACAATGCGGTGCTGCACGACTTCGTCAGCCAGGTCCGATCGGTGTGGCCGGACACGGCGGGGGCTGCCGTCACCATCGTGGAAAGCGCCAACACCATCGTCCAAGCCTTCGCGATCGCCGCCGTCAGCGCCCTGGTCGCCATCGCGCTGATCCTGCTGGTGTTCCTGCGCCGCCTGTCGCACGTGGCGCTGGTGCTGGCGCCGCTGATGCTGTCGGCGCTGCTGACCGTGCTGCTGGTGGTGCTGATCCCCGAGCCGCTGAACTTCGCGAACATCATCGCCCTGCCGCTGCTGCTGGGCGTCGGCGTGTCGTTCAACATCTATTTCGTGATGAACTGGCGCAACGGGCTGCATCAGCCGCTCGGCTCGCCGACAGCCCGCGCGGTGCTGTTCTCGGCCCTGACCACCGCCACCGCGTTCGGCTCGCTCGCCGCCTCGCATCATCCGGGCACCGCCAGCATGGGACGGCTGCTGCTGCTCAGCCTCGCCTGCACGCTGGTGGCGACCATGGTGCTCGAGCCGGCGCTGCTGCCGGAGCGCCGGGCGGGCGACTGACGCGCCCCCGGCCTGGTCATCGCCCGGTCGGCGCGTTCCGGCTGGGAACGGTCATGCTTCGGCCGCCGCCGTCGACATGATCGGCACCCTGTTCTCGCTGGAAAGCCAGCGGCCGCTGCTGGTGGCTGCCGGGCTGCCGGCGCATGCGTTGGAACGATGGTTCGCGGCCTCCCTGCGCGACCTGTTCGCGCTTGGCGCGATCGGCCGGCTCGCGCCGATGGCCGGGGTGCTGCAGGACAACCTGTGCGTCCTGCTCGCCGAGCACCGGCTGCCGCCCGCGCCGGCGCGGATCGAGATGGCGATCGCCGGCATGGGCTGGCTGCTGCCACAACCCGGCGCTGCGGAGGCGCTCGGGATCCTGCGCGAGGCGGAAGCGAGAACCCTGGCGCTGAGCAATGGCAGCCTGGCCACCACCCGGGCGCTGCTGGAACGGGCCGGCCTGGCGCCGCTGTTCGACGCGGTGCTGTCGGTCGAGGAGGTCGGGCTGCCGAAGCCGCGCGCCGAGGCGTATCTCGCCGGCGCCGACCGTCTCGGCGTGTCGCCGCCCGAGCTGATGCTGGTCGCCTCGCACCCATGGGACATCCAGGGTGCCGCGGCGGCCGGGCTGCAGCCGGCTACGTGTCGCCCGACGCGTCGTTCCCGTCCTGCTTCGAGCCGCCGCGGCATCGGGCGCCGGGCCTGTGCGCCATCGCCCGGCTGATCGTGGCGCGCTAGGCTGACAACTCGATCAACGTATTGATCTAGTATGGTCGCTGTGATTCGTTCTACCGATCATAGGAGATCGGCATGAGCGAGTTGGACTGGCTGAGCGATGAGGCATGGGCGGTGCTCGAGCCGCATCTGCCCAAGAACCGACCGGGTGCGCCTCGTGTCGACGACCGTCGGGTCATCAGCGGCATCCTGCACGTGCTGCGGTCAGGCTGCCGGTGGAAGGACTGTCCGCCCGAGTATGGGCCACCTACGACGATCTATAACCGCTACAACCGGTGGAGCGCGCAGGGGCTCTGGCACAAGCTGTTCGCGCGCCTGGCGGCGGCCGGGAACATCTCCGACGAGCTCAGCATCGACAGCACCCACATCAAGGCCCACCGCTCCGCGGCCGGGTCAAAAAAGGGGACGCGGCGCAGGCCATCGGCCGGTCACGTGGCGGGCGGACCTGCAAGATCCATGCTCTGGCCAACGCTCAAGGCAAGCCGATCGCCTTCGTCCTGACGCCAGGCAACATCGCCGACATCAGCGTCGCAGCCGCGCTACTTGATGATATCGCTCCGCCGAAGCGCCTGCTGGCGGACAAGGCCTATGATGCCGACCACCTCCGCAAGCCACTCGAAGCTTGCGGCACCGAGGTCGTCATCCCGTCCAACCGCACACGACGTCACCTCTATCCGCTCAACCGCGTCGCCTATCGCAGGCGCAACGTGATCGAGCGCATGTTCTGCCGGATGAAGGACTGGCGCCGCATCGCCACGCGCTACGACCGGCTCGCCAGAAACTTCCTCTCAGCCGTAGCACTCGTCGCAACCGTCTGTTTCTGGCTCACCTGATTGAGTCGGCAGCCTAGA
>CAXTZG010000139.1:0-7231 GCA_964248625.1 uncultured Acetobacteraceae bacterium
CAGCGCCAGCGCCAGCGCCAGCAGCCAGACCAGCAGCCCGCCGAACGCGCCCAGCGCCGCGCGCCCGGCCTCGATCGCCGCAGTGCCGAGCGAAACGCCGATCGCGCCACCGGGTCCGGCGCTGCCCGGCCAGCCGGGATGCGGCAGCACGGCCTCGTTTGCATGCGGCAGCAGCATCGGCAGCCCCGCCAGCACGGCGGCCGCGACCGGCAGCACGAACACCAGCGCCACCAGACGCAGGGTCAGGCTGCCGAGCCCGCCGCGCGACGCGATCCGCCAGGCCCAGGCCAGGATCGCCAGCACCGGCAGCAGGGACGCCAGCCCGAAATACTGCAGCATCAGGTCGGCATAGGCGGCCCCGATCGGGCCGGCCAGGTTGCTGGTCTGCGCGACGGTCGCGGTGTCGGGCGAGGGATCGCGCGGATTGTAGGTGACCAGCGCCACCAGCATGGCGACGGCGATCGCCGCGAGCGCCACGCCGCCGAGCTCGGCGAGCCGCCGGCGCATCAGAGCCTGGAGTTGCGGTGAAGCGAACCGTTCCGAGATGAAGCGGCTGCGTTGGGCTAGTTGCATCGGCGCCGCTCGGGCCTTTCGTCATGAACCGGACGAAGCATAGCCTGGAAGAGGCGGGCGGAAGAAGCGCCGAGGCGGGACTTCGCGCCGTCTCGTCGCTAGGCGGAGCGCCGCCGGGTCAGGCCCGACTGCGCGACCACCGCCAGCAGCAGGAACGCGCCGCTCGCCAGGCCCTGATAGGCCGCGCTGAGCGAGCCGATCTGGTTGATCACGTTGTCGATCAGCCCCAGCAGCAGCACACCCGACAGCGCCCCCAGCATGGTGCCGACGCCACCGGTGAGCAGCACGCCGCCGATCACCGCAGCCGCGATCGATTGCAGCTCGTAGCCGGTGCCGGCCGAGGACAGGCCGGAGGAGAGGTGGGCCGCCAGCAACGCGCCGGCGAGGCCGGCGAGGCCGCCGGACAGGCAGTAGGTGGCGATTTTGATCCGCTCGACGCGCACGCCGAGCATCCGCGCCGCCTCCTCGTTGCCGCCGATCGCGAACACCGCCGCCCCGTAGGGCGTGCGGTTCAGCACCAGGGCCGCCAGCAGGTAGGCGGCAGCCAGGATCACCACCAGGTTGCTGATCCCGAACCAGGCGCCGTTGGCGATCCGCCCGAACAGCCCGGGGTTGGCGATCACCAGGCTCTCGCCGGCCAGCACCACCGCCAAGCCCTTCAGCGCCAGCAGGGCTGCCAGCGTCACGATGAAGGGCGCCATCCGGGCGCGCACGATCAGCAGCCCGTTGATCAGCCCGACCAGGATGCCGGCGGCCACCGGCGCCGCCACGGCGGCAAGCGCCCCATATGGCGCAGCATAGGCCGCCAGCACGGTGCCGAGCCCGACCATCGAGCCCACCGACAGGTCGAACCCGCCCAGGATCACCACCAGGGTCTGGCCGATCGCCACCAGCCCCAGGAAGCTCGCCGCAGCAGTGATGTCGCTCAGATTGCCGGCACGCAGGAAGTCGGGGAACGCCGCCCCTGCGGCGAGGGCGGCCGCGACCAGCACGGCGATGGCGCCGCGCGACTGGATCAGCCCGACCAGCCGCTGCCGCGCCTCGCCGGCGCGTCCGCCGGCAGGCAGCGCGGCGGCGCCCTGGCTGCCGATGGTCTGGCCGCTCATGCGCCCGCCCGCTGCACGTAGAGCGCTCCGATGATGAAGGCGGCCTTCAGGATCTGGGCGTAGTTGGCGTTGACGTTGTTCATGATGAAGGAGGCGTCCAGCACCACCAGCAGCAGCACGCCGAACACCGTGCCGAGCGTGGAGATCCGCCCGCCCGACAGCGGGGTGCCGCCGATCACGGCGGCGGCGATGGCATCGAGCTCGAACTGCACGCCGATATAGTTCGCATCCGCAGCCCCCAGCCGCGCGGTCGCGAACACCCCGGCGATGCCGGCCAGCAGCCCGGACAGTCCATAGACGAAGGCGAGCGTGGAGCGGACCGGGTGGCCCGCGAGCACGGCCGCCGTGCGGCTGGCGCCCACGAAGATGGCGTAGCGGCCGGGCGTGGTGCGGCGCACGACGAAGGCGAACAGGCCGGCCAGCGCCAGGGCCAGCAGCGCGGTCAGCGGCAGGCCGAGGATGGTGAGCTGGCCGATCGCGGCGATCGGGCCGTCGAACGGCAGGTCGAGGCGGGCGCCGCCCAGCAGCGCCTGCGCCAGGCCGCGTGCCGCGACCAGCAGCGACAGGGAGGAGATCAGCGGCGCGATCCGGAAGATCGCCACCAGCAGCCCGTTCAGGATGCCGCAGGCGAGCCCGGCGACGATGCCGGCCGCGATCGAGACGCCCTGCCCGAAGTCCAGCGTGATGCCGATCACCGCGGATGACAAGGCCATGACCGAGCCGACCGACAGGTCGATGCCGCGCGTGCCGATCGCCAGCGACTGGCCGAGCGCGATCAGGATCACCGGCGCCGCCTCGAACAGCAGCGACCGCACCACCACCGGGTTGCGGAAGCCCGGCGTCACGGCGAGGTCGAACGCCACCAGCGCCGCGAAGGCGATATAGACGCTGCGCGAGCGCAGGAAATCCGGGGTCAGCCACGCCGTGCGCGGCGACGACGACGCGCTCATGCGGCATTCCCCGGGACCGGCGCCGCGGGCGACCCGTCCGCCGATCCGCCGGCCAGGATCGCCAGCACGTCGTCGCCGTCGCGACCCTCGGTGGCGAGCTCGCCGGTCACGGCACCCTCATCCAGCACCACCAGACGGCCTGCGAGCTCCACCACCTCCTCGATCTCCGACGAGGTCACGAGAACGCCCAGCCCTTCCGCCGCCAGTCCGCGCACCACCCGGTGCACCTCGGCCTTGGCGCCGACATCGATGCCACGCGTCGGGTCGTCGAGCATCACCGTCCTGGGGCTGGTGCAGAGGGCGCGCGCGATCAGGACCTTCTGCTGGTTGCCGCCCGACAGCGAGGTGATCGGCATGCCGGGCCCTGCGGTCTTCACGCCGAGCTCGCGCAGGTAGCGCGTCACCAGTTCGCTCTGCCGGCGTTTCGAGATGATGCCCCAGCGCGAGATGCGCGGCAGCACCGAGGCGGTCAGGTTCTCGCGCACCGACAGCTGGGCGAAGATGCCCTCGTTGCGGCGATCCTCGGACAGAAAGGCGAGGCCGTGCCGGATGCTTTCCGAGGGTCGCGGCCGGGGGATGCGCTGCCCTGCGATCTCGACCGTGCCGGAGTCGGGCTTCTCGGCGCCGTAGATCGCCTTGAAGGTCTCGGTCCGTCCGGAGCCGAGCAGCCCGACCAGCCCGAGGATCTCGCCGCGCCGGACGGACAGCGACACGCCGCGCACCCGCCTGCGCCAGGACAGGTCCTGCACGCGAAGCGCCGTCGGCTCGGAACTCGCAGCATCGGCGCCGGCAGGGGCGGCATGGCCGCGGACCGAAGCCGGCCCCGCTTCCCGGCCCAGCATGGCGGCGATCAGGCGCGCGCGCGGCAGCGCGTCGGTCGCGGCACTCTCGACCACCGCCCCGTCGCGCAGCACGGTCAGCCGGTCGCACAGCCGGTAGCACTCCGACAAACGGTGGCTGACATAGACCAGCCCGATCCCGTCGCGCCGCAGCTGCTCCACGACCCGGTAGAGCAGCTCCACCTCGGCGCTCGACAGGGCGGAGGTGGGCTCGTCGAGGATGACGACCCGGGCGCCGAGCGACACCACGCGCGCGATCGAGACCAGCTGCTGCAGCCCGAGGCCGAGCGTGCGCAGGGTGCGCCGCGGGTCGATCTCGAGCCCGTAGCGCTGCAGCAGGCCGGCCGCCTGGGCGATCATGCGCGCGCGGTCGACCAGCAGGCCGAAGCGGCGGGGCTCGCGGCCGAGGAACAGGTTGTCGGCGACGCTGCGCTCGGGGATCAGGTTGATCTCCTGATAGACCGCGGCGATCCCGGTGGCCTGCGCCTCGCGCGGGCTGGAAAAGGAGACCGGCCGCCCTTCCAGCAGGATCGTGCCGCCGTCCGGCCGGTTCAGGCCGGTGAGCACCTTGATCAGCGTCGACTTGCCGGCGCCGTTCTCGCCCATCAGGCCATGAACCTCGCCGGCCCGCAGCGAGAAGGAGACGTCGCGGAGCGCCCTCACCACCCCGAACGACTTCGTGATTCCGCGCGTCTCCAGCAGCACGAGACGTCGGCCCTAGTAGGGGGCGCCGCTCTGCACGGCCGCCGCCGCGTTCTGCTTGGTGTAGAGCGCGTCCTTCATGGTGATGGCCTGCGCGACCTTGTCGCCGTTGAACCAGGCCTTCAGCGCCCCGAAGGCCTGGGGTCCGAAGCGGGGATTGGTTTCGACGTCGGCCTGCGCCCGTCCGGCGGCGATGGCCTGCACCAGTGCCTTGGTGCCGTCGATTGAGACGATGCGTACGTCGCGTCCCGGCTGCTTGCCGCTCTGCTGGATCGCGCGCATCGCACCCAGCGTCATGACGTCGGCATGGGTATACAGCGCGGTGGTGTCGGGATGGGCCAGCAGCAGCTGCTCCATCACGCGCTGCGCGTCGGTGGCCGACCAGTTGCCGGTCTGCTGGGCGAGGATCGTCAGGCCGGTGTGCTTCTTCAGCCCGTCGGCGAAGCCCTGCGTGCGCTGGGACTCGACGGAGTTGCCGTAGGCGCCCTGGATCTCGACGATCTTGGCCGTGCCGCCGGTGGCGTCGGCCATCGCATCGGCGGCGCGCAGCCCTTGCGTGTAGAAGTCGGAGCCGAGGAAGGTGATGAAGTTGCGGCAGGGCGTGCCGGCGGTCGCCCGGTCGATCGTGACCACCGGGATGTTCTGGGCTGCCGCCTGCTCGAGGGCGGGCTGCAGGCCGGTCGCATTCAGGGGTGCGACCACGATGGCCTTGGCGCCCTGGGCGATCATGCTCTGGATGTCGGCCACCTGCTTGGCCTGGCTGTCGTTGGCGTTGGTGTAGAGCAGCCGGGACACGCCCGCCTGCTTGGCCGCCGACCGCACCGAGGCGGTTTCCGCCGCCCGGAACGGGTTCTGCTCGTTCTCCGATTGCGAGAAGCCGACCACCATGCCCGACAGCGACGCGTGGTTCGGGCTCGGGTTGGTGCAGCTCTGCTGCGACTGGCTGCCGACGACCTGGCCGCCGGCCTGGTCCGTTGTCTGGGCTGCCGCCGACGTCGCGGCGAGGGCGGTCCCCGCCAGCAGCGCAAAGCAGGCCGCTGTCGCCATCACGACGTTCCTGTCGCGTTCCGGTCTGTGATAAGGCATGGTCCGTCCCTCGTCATGCTGGGCTTTCGACCCAATCTGTTCCCGCTTCGGCAGGATGGGGGGAGCCTAGATATCTGCCTCTTGTCTGACAATAGAGCTGTCGGCATCCGGCGCCCGGACAGATGGCGCGACCGTCCTGTCGACCGTCCGTCCGGGCCGTCACTCGGTCCCCATCACCAGCCCTTCGATGTCGTGCTTCTGGGTGATCGGCACCAGCTGGTCGACGATGCGGCAGGTGAGGCGATCGCGCACCGAGGCCGGCAGCGCCGCGTGATACTCCGGCGTCACCATCATGTCGTGCAGGGCGGCGTGACCGGCTCCTGGCGCATCGATGCCGAGCACCAGCACGGGCCGCGAGATCGGCGAAGGATGGGCGGTGCCGCGATGCATCGTCAGGGCCGACCGGCAGGAGATGTCGCCGCGCTGCGGATACTTGCGGACCGCGCGCTCCTCGAAGCGGGACCAGGACGCCCGCTCGGGGAACATCTCGTGCGTCCAGACGCGCCCGTCATCCCACTGGGTGCCGGGTGCGACCTCGAACGGCCCCATGTCCGGGGTCACGTCGACGCCGGTGAGGTTGAAGGCGAGCGAGGTGATGCGATGCTGCTCGTAGGTGTCGGCAGGCGACGGGAAGTCGCGGTGCCAGGGCTGGTTCATCGCCCCCTGGAACGGCGTGTCGAAGCCGACCTCGACGATCCGGTAGTCCGGACCCAGCACGCGTTCGGCCATGCCAGTGATCCAGGGATGGGTCGCCAGCTCGACGAATCCGCTCAGCGCCTGCGGATGCAGCTCAACATACCAGCGGCGCGGCCCCCGCCCGACGGCGCCGCCCGGGCGCTGGATCGCCTCCCAGAAGGCGGTCATCATGTCGTCGCGGAGCTGGTCGACCCACGCCTGCGAGAACCCGTTCTTCCTGCCGACGACGCCGTCGCGCTGCAGCGTCGCCACCTCCTCGGCAAGCGGCTCGGCCGGAGCCGCATCGAGCGCTGCATGGGCTGTCATGGTCGTCGCCTCCCAACACGATCCGCTGGTCCGCATCATGCCGGACGGCGGAGTCTGGACTTGGGCAGCGGCGGCGGAATGTCGAGCCCGGCCTGCGGTTGTCGGCCGCGGGCCGGGACGACGACGGCGCCCTAGTTCGAGGGGGCGGCGGAGGGATCGGCGCTGGCGCGCAGCGCGTGCTCCTGGTCGTGCAGTGCTGCGAGCTGGGCGTGGGTGGCGGAGGCCTTCGCGATCTGGTCGGCGGTCAGCAGGTTGCGGATCGCGATCTCGTCGGACAGGTGCTTGGCATCCATCTGCTGCATCAGGGCTTCCTGCTGCTGCACCAGCGGAGCCAGGGTCGCCTCCGTCACGCTGCCCGACGACAGCAGGGTGGCGTCGATCTTCTCGTGGATGGCCCGCATCTGCTCGTGCAGGCTGCGCGTGTCCGCGCGTCCGGCCTTCATCAGGGCCTGCAGCGAGGTCTTCTGGCTGTCGGTCAGGGTGATGCCGTCGAGCAGGCTGCTGCCGTGATGCCAGCCGTCGGGCCCGGGGCCGGGCTGGGCCAGAGCGGTGCCGCTCGTGCCCGCCGCAGCCATGCAGGCCAGGGTGGCGGCGAACAAGGTCTTCCTGCTGAGCATGTCGTCTTCCTTGGGGATCGTCCCTTCGACGAAGGGATCATGACGATGATGGTCGACCGCTGTAACCGCGATCATCCCGATTGGCGACCGAATGTAACGCCTGCTCCGGTCCGGTCGGGCATGGGTATCGTGCCACGGCCGATCGGAGCGGGGGAGGATCGTCCTGCATGCTCGTCATGTCTTCGCGGCGTTCGCCGGAGATCACAACGCGGCGGATTGCCGTTAGGTGATGCTTGCCCGAGGCTGTCGCGCCGGGTCCGGGTGCTGCGGCGCGCCGGACCTGCGAGAAGGGACGAGGATCGATGGACGACAACTTTCGCCGTGCCGCGCTCGATTATCACCGGCTTCCCCAGCCC
>CAXTZG010000140.1:0-7205 GCA_964248625.1 uncultured Acetobacteraceae bacterium
CAGATCGGAGCGGGACGAGCGTGCGGCAGGAGCATGGTTATTGGCGTCGGCATGTGCTGGCACACCGGCGCAGCGGTGTGACCCAGACCGCCTACTGCCTCCACCACAGCCTCCATCCCAAGACCTTTCGGACGTGGTGCCGGCGGTTGGAGGCCGAGGGTGGTCTGGCACCTGGCTGGCTGGCCGCGGACGAGGCAAAGGCGGTGGAAGGGGTAGAGGAGCTTACCCCTTCCTGCACCCCGGGGGTGGAGAAGGTGTCCAAGCGAGCGGCGTTCCTGTCGTGCCGGTGCAACGGCATCTCTACTCGGACGCGGAGAAACGGCAGTTCGTGATGGCGGCGCTGCAGTCCGGCCTGCCGATCGAGCGCTACGCGCGGATGGCGGGCCTGACGCCGAGCGCGCTGCACAGGTGGAAGCACAAGTTCGCCATCCACATGGGCCTTCTGCCGGCGGCACCGGCACCCACGCCTTCGGGCTTTGCCGCCGTCGTGGTCGGCTCCCCTGCGGCTGGCGCCGCACCCGGACCGGATCCGGCAAGCGTCATGCTCAAGGCCGCGGCCTGGAACAGCGTCGAGATCGCGCTGGGCAACGTCCGCCGGCTGACGGTGGATGTGCGTGTCGACGGCGTGGCGCTACGGCGCCTGCTGGCGATCCTGGAGGCGCCGGCATGATCACGGTGCCGGCGAGCGTCCGCATCCACCTGGCGTTGGGTGCGACCGACATGCGCAAGGGCTTCGACGGGCTCGCCCTGCTGGTGCAGGAGGTGCTGCGGGCGGACCCGTTCAGCGGTCATCTGTTCATCTTCCGCGGCAAACGCGCTTCGACCGTCAAGATCCTGTTCCATGACAGCACCGGCATGTGCCTGTTCGCCAAGCGGTTGGACCGGGGCGCCTTCACCTGGCCGGCGACGCAGCCGCAAGCGGACGGCACCGTGTCCGTGACGCTGACCCCGGCAATGCTCTCCATGTTGCTCGAGGGGCTGGAATGGCGAGCGCCGGTGCAGACCCGGCGTCTCATGATCGCCGGATGAGGACGGTTTGCGATGTACAGACCGGGGCTGAGCCGGTAACTTCCGGTCATGCGGATCGCGCTCGATAGCCTGCCGACCGACACCACCATGCTGCATCAGCTGGTGCGCGACATGGCGGTGGCCCTGGCTAGTCGCGATGCTGCGGCTGCCGAGAGCCAAGTCGAGATCGACCGTCTGCGTCTGATCATCAAGCAGTTCCAGCGTGCACGCTTCGGACGCAGCGCCGAACGGCTTGACCCCGACCAGATGTCCTTCGGCCTCGAGGAGCTGGAGGCCGACCTCGCCCGGGCGGAGGCATGGCGTGCGGCGACAGTTCCGCCCGCGGGTGCAGACGTCGCGCCAGCCCCGACTGCAAAGCCACCGCACCGCGCGCCACTGCCGCCACACCTACCGCGGATTGAGACCGTCATCCCGGCGCCACACGAGAGTTGTCCGGACTGCGGCGGCACCCTGCACGACGCAGGGACCACCAGCAGCGAGATGCTGGACTGGATCCCGGCGCAGATCCGCGTGGTCCGCATCACCCGGCCCAAGCAGGCCTGCCGCTGCTGCGGGAGCCTGCATCAGGCGCCTGCCCCGGAACGGGTGCTGGCGGGCGGCCTCGCCACGCCCGGGTTGATCGCCCATGTGTTGGTCAGCCGCTACTGCGACCACCTGCCGCTGTATCGCCAGAGCAGGATCTTCGCCCGGCACGGGCTGGAGATCAGCCGCTCCACCTTGTCCGGCTGGATCGGCGCCGCCTGCTGGTGGCTTGAGGCGCTGCACGAGCGCCTGGTCGCCCACGTCATGGCAGGCGATCGGGTCTTTGCCGACGACACACCCCTGCCGGTGCTCGATCCCGGGCGTGGCCGCACCAAGACCGGCCGCCTGTGGGCCTACACCCGCGATGACCGGCTCTACGGCGGCAACGCCCCGGCCGCCGTGGTCTTCCACTATGAGCCCGATCGCACCGCCGCGCGTCCGGCAAAGCACCTCAAGACGTTCCGCGGCATCCTGCAGGTCGACGGCTATGCCGGTTTCGAGGCCCTGGCCGACAAGGGCGCTGTCACCTTGGCTGCCTGTTGGGCTCACGCCCGACGCCGGTTCTTCGAGCTGCGCGAGGCGGGCTCGCCCGTCGCAACCGAGACGGTGCGCCGGATCGGCGAGCTCTACGAGATCGAGGCGACGATCCGAGGCCGACCACCAGACGAGCGGCTGCAGGTCCGTAGGACACATTCGCTGCCCCTGGTCGAGATCCTGCATGCCTGGCTGGACCTGCAGCTGTTACGCCTTCCAGGTCGCAGCCGCCTGGCCGAGGCAATCCGCTACGCGCTTGGGCGGTGGTCGGCGCTGACCCGATTTCTTGATGACGGCCGGATCGACCTGGATAACAACCCGGTCGAGCGTGCGATCAGACCGATTGCGCTCGGACGCAAGAACAGCCTGTTCGCTGGCAGCGAGGGCGGCACGAACCGCTGGGCGATCGTGGCGTCTATGGTCGAGACCGCCAGGCTCAACGGCGTCGAGCCTTTCGCATGGCTACGCGATAGCCTGACGATGATGATCAACGGTTACCCGGCGAACCATCTCGATGACCTGCTGCCGTGGTCGGGTCGGCCAAGTTGGCCTTGAATCACCCGATTGCATTCTCAACAGCCTGGTAAACTAGGCTTTAGGAGCCAGCGCATTGCCGCCTGCCAGGTAGCTTCTCGTGTTGCCCGGTCATGGCAAACAGCTGCGATCAGCAAGCGTGTTTCGCTACGGATGGTTGTGAGTTGTTCGCGGCTTCTACGGCTTTCCTCAATGAGGGCCGGGCCAATCTTAATCAACTGATCAGTGAGCATTGCTTGGTCGTCAGGCAAGATGGTCTCAATAAACATTAGTCCGCAAGAGACATGTGTGCTTCAACTGATCGGATCAGCCACAAGCAACATTCTTGAGTAATCGGCGAACAAGAAATGTAGCGTTCATTATTATATTAAGGTTATAGCAGCTGATCAAGTCCGACTTGCGAACCATGACGCGGTCACAATTACGTATGCTACCGTACTAATGTTGCCGCGAGGGGTTAGCCACGTTCGGCCCCCTGGCCGGGGGAGACCACCGGCTTGTGCATCCTGTTTGTTGAGGACGACCCTCTCATTCGTCGCCTTGGGTGCGAATGGTTCGAATTGCATGGTCATGAAGTCGCTCAAGCAGAGAACGCAAGGTCAGCTATCGCTATTATCGAGAACTCGCCTACCCCGTTCACGGCGTTGATTTCTGATCTGAATCTTGGACCAGGACCGGAAGGCTCGACCGTTGGCGAGTGCATGTCGCGCCATCACCCGCAGGTTCCGGTCATCATCGTCACCGGTCAGCCCGATCTTCTTGATGCGCGTTGGTGTCGTGAGATGGGTTGGACTTTGATCAGCAAACCATACCTGTCAAGCGAGCTCGTGAAGCACCTTCACAGCAGGGTCGCTTAAATTAGCTGTGGGTAGCGCTGGCACACTCGGATCGCCCGAACTGGCGGTCGTGCGAGCTGCTGTCGTGGATGCAAAATCGAAAACGTTCTGCAGTTCTAAGTGGTATGCTTCGAGCATCTTTCACTCGTTAAGATAATGTAAAGAGTGCATACTAATTAGGCGCAGTATCCTGAGCAATCGTAAATCTACTAAATACGACGAAGCGCACGAGTTGCTGCGTCAGCAAACCGTCCTGGCGCAGTTCGGCGAGGTCGCACTGCGTTCCGATAATCTCGATGAGATCCTCAACGAGGCCTGTCGGCTGGTGGGGCAAGCTCTGGGTACGGACCTGGCCAAGGTCATGGAGATGCGCGCGGACGGCGAAACCCTCGCGGTGCGTGCGGGCGTGGGCTGGAACGCCGGCGTTGTCGGCGTCGTGACCCTGAAGGTGTCGGATCTTACTTCCGAAGGTCATGCCCTCAAGACGGGCGAGCCCACGACCTCGCCCGACATCGATGCGGAGAAGCGGTTTCGATATCCCGCCTTCCTGACCGATCACGGCGTCAGGGCCATCGCCAACGTCCTGATCCCCGCCGGCAACGGCAGGCCGCCCTTCGGCATCCTGCAGGTCGACAGCCGCGTGCCCCGCGTGTTCACCGACCACGACCTCACCTTCCTGCGCAGCTACGCCAACCTGCTCGCGCCCGCCGTGGACCGGCTGCGCGTAGTCGACGAGTTGCGTCAGCGGGAAGCGCGGCTGCGCGAAAGCGAGGCCCGGCTCGACCGCGCCATATCGGCCGCGGGGATGGGCACCTGGGAGTGGGAAGCTGTGAGCGACACGGTACGCTTCTTCCCCAGCTTCGAGGCCCTTCACGTGCGGGATGCAGGGGCTCCGCCCGCCCCGCCCCCACTCGATCAGGTGGTTCACCCGGAAGACTGGCCGGCGGTGACCGCGGCTCTGCACCAGACATCGAAAGGCGAGAACGAGGGGAGGCTGGCGACCGAGTTCCGGGTCGTGCTGCGGGACGATGCGGTGCGTTGGCTGCGGGTGACAGGGAGCGCGGAGCGCGGCGGCGGCGGCGCGCCCAACCGCGTGGCCGGCTTCACACAGGATATCACAACGAGCCGTGATGCCGAGAAGCGCATCTTGCACATGGCGCGGCATGACGGCCTCACTGGCCTCCTGAACCGGTACGCCCTGAGGGAGCGGCTGGAGGACGCCCTGCTGCGCACCCGGCGGGGAGAAGGCTGCGCCGTGCTGGCGCTGGATCTGGACCGCTTCAAGGAGGTCAACGACACGCTGGGGCACGCGGTGGGCGACGCCGTGCTGCGCTCCGTGGCGACCCGGCTGCTCGAGGTCACGCGCGAAACGGACGTTGTGGCACGCCCCGGAGGCGACGAGTTCGTCGTGATCCAGTTCGGCCTGCATCAGCCGCGTAATGCCGAGGCGCTGGCGGCACGCATCGTCGCGACACTCGGCCGGCCGCACGAGATCGACGGGCAGAAGGTCGGCACGGGGGTGAGCATCGGCATCGCCGTCGCGCCGGAGGACGGCGCCGATGTGGAGCAGGTGCTTAGGTGCGCCGACCTCGCGCTCTACGGCGCCAAGGGGGACGACGCGGACCGTTTCAGGTTCTTCGAGCCTGGGATGCAGGTCCGTACCCACGACCGCCGGCAACTACTGGCCGACCTCCGGAAGGCGCTCGCCAGGGGGGAGTTCGAGCTGCACTACCAGCCGCTCGTCGAGCTGGCCTTGAACAGGATCGTGGGCTTCGAGGCGCTAGTGCGCTGGCGACATCCTGTGCGTGGCCTCGTGCTTCCGGGCGCCTTTATCGCGGTGGCCGAGGAGACCGGCCTGATCGAGCCGCTCAGCGAGTGGATCCTCGGCAAAGCCTGCGCCGATGCAGCCGACTGGCCACCGGAGATGAAGGTGGCGGTGAACCTTTCGGTTGTGCAGTTCTCGAAGGGCAACCTGCACGGGACCGTCGCGGCGGCCCTGGAGAAGGCCAAGTTGATGCCGCAGCGCCTCGAGCTGGAGATCACCGAGAGCCTGCTGCTGCAGGAAACCGAGACAACCCTTGCCGTGCTGCGCCGGCTGCGCGAGCGCGGCGTGTCGATCGCCATGGACGATTTCGGGATCGGCTACTCCTCCCTGAGCTACCTTTCCAGGTTCCCGTTCGACAGGGTGAAGATCGACCGTTCCTTTGTTGCCGCTGCCGGGCCCGGGACGAGTGGAGCCGCGATCATTCGCGCGGTCTCCGAGCTCTGCAGGAGCCTCGGGATCACGACGACGGCCGAGGGCATTGAGACGATCGAACATCTACAGCAGGTTGTCAGCCTGGGTTGCACCGAGGGACAGGGCTACTTCTTCGCGCGTCCTTGTCCGGCAGTGGACATTCCGGCGCTGCTCATCGGGTGGCCGCGATCCGATCGCTCAGGTCAGTAGCTTAAGCCAAGGCTTCAGCCTGAGACGCATCGTCACCGGACAGGCCGTTGCTGTCCAAACATCGTCGGACATTTGCGTAGCGTCCCCACTCCTCGATGCGAGCCTTCGCATCAAACCCGACTGGTCAAGGTGTAACCAGCGGACGCTTACGCTCGATCAGCACCTTGGCTTCCGCCAGCGTGTTGAAGATCTCGTACGACAGCAGCTCGTCGCGGAACTTGCCGTTGAAGCTTTCCACGTAGCCGTTCTCCCACGGGCTGCCAGGCTCGATATACGCGGTCCTGGCACCCACGCCCGTGATCCACCCCTTCACCGCAATCGCTGCAAACTCCGGCCCGTTGTCCGACCGGATGTGCGCGGGCGTGCCGCGTGCGATGAACAGGTCCGCCAGCACGTCGATGACGTCCGTCGCCTTGAGCTGGCGCCCCACGCGGATCGCCAAGGCTTCGCGGGTGAACTCGTCGACTACGTTCAGCGTGCGGAACTTGCGGCCATCCCGGGTGCGATCTTCCACGAAGTCATAGGCCCAGACGTGGTTCGGTCGATCCGGTCGCAGCCGGACACAGGAGCCGTTGTTCAGCCAGAGGCGTCCACGCTTCGGCTGCCGCTGTGGCACCTTCAGTCCCTCGGCACGCCAGATCCGCTCCACGCGCTTGTGGTTGGCGTGCCACCCCTCAGCGCGCAGCAGCGCCGTGATGCGTCGGTAGCCATAGCGCCCGAACTGCCGGGCCAGGTCGGTGATCGTTGCTGTCAGCGCTGCCTCGTCGTCGGCCGTCTTGGACATCTTGCGCTGCGTCGAGCGGTGCTGGCCCAGCACCCGACAGGCAAGGCGTTCCGAAACGTCCAGCGTAGCCGTCACGTGCTCCAGGCACGCCCGACGACGGGCAGCGCTCAGTAGTTTCCCGAGGCGGCTTCCTTGAGCACCAGCTTCTCGAGCGTCAGGTCCGCCACCGCCCTGCGCAGCCGGCCGTTCTCCTGCTCCAACAGCTTCAGCCGCTTCACCTGGTCCAGCTTCAGGCCGCCATACTCGGCGCGCCACCGGTAGTAGGTCGCCTCCGTCACCCCGATCGCCCGGACCCCTTCGATCACCGGCTTGCCTTGAGCTGTCAGCACTTCGACCTGTCGCAGCTTGCCCACGATCTCTTCCGGCTTGTGATGCTTGCGTCCCATCTCGTCACCCCCGCAGTGCCTCCGGAACTCTCATATCCGGTGGCCCACTTCTACGGGGGCAGGTCAATCGCGCGCCGGTCGGTTCTGTCAGGTGTCGCGCCATTAGGCTGGCGTTGAATGACAAGACCAGGAAC
>CAXTZG010000141.1:0-7194 GCA_964248625.1 uncultured Acetobacteraceae bacterium
GGCGCATCGCCAGCATGCGGAGCTCGGCATGGATGTCGTCGAGCTGGGCTTCCAGGAAGTCCAGGCGTCCCTTCAGCCCGAACACCGCGAACGGCACCATCAGGAAGGCCAGGCCGAACAGGATCGCGACCACGATGATCGCGAGCTGTCCCCACCACGGGATCCAGTCGGGCAGAGGCAGCGTCACGGGCATCGCCGCAACATAGCCACCACGCAGCCGAGCCGCCAGATCGCCGTCGACCTCCGCCGGGCGAGCCGGCGCGGCACCTGGCTACATGCCGAGCGCGCGGCGATAGATGTCGAGCAGGGTCTCCTGCTCCTCGACGTCGGCCGGTTCCTGCTTGCGGATGCGGATGATCTGGCGGATCACCTTGACGTCGAACCCGGCCGACTTGGCCTCGGCGAAGATGTCCTTGATGTCCGAGCCCAGCGCCTTGCGCTCCTCCTCGAGGCGCTCGACGCGCTCGATGATGGAGCGCAGCCGGTCGGCGGCGATGCCGCCGACGCTGCTGCCTGCCGTGTCGGCGGGCGCGTCGTCATGCCCTGCCCCACGGTCCGCCGCTTCCAGCGTCATGATCCCCTCCGCCTCGATCGCCCGGTCGCCTGTCCCATCGACCGGCAAGGTCGGCGGGCTTACCTTGGCAGGACGCGAACGGTCAACGACAATGGCGCGGCGGCGCGATTGCCGGCGCGCGAACGCTGACCAGCGCCCGCCATGGACCGGCCGCCGGCGGCGATGCGTTCGTGACCACCAGGAGCTGACAGCATGTCCTCGACCAGTGCCGCCGACACCTTCGACTACATCGTCTTCGGCGCCACCGGCGACCTGACCATGCGCAAGCTGCTGCCGTCGCTCTATTACCGCTTCCGCGACAAGCAGATCTCCGACCAGGCGCGCATCATCGGGGCGGCGCGGTCGGCGCTGTCGGACGACGAGTTCCGGCAGCGCGGCGAGAAGGCGCTGCGTCGCTTCGTCAAGCCCGAAGCGCTCGACGACGAGCTGATCCGCCGCTTTCTCGGCATGGTCTTCTACGCCAGCGTGAACGGCGCCGAGGCCGAAAGCAGCTGGGAGAACCTCACCCGGCTGTTCGGCGACGACACCGCCGAGCGGATCCGGGTGTTCTACCTGGCCACCTCGCCGGAGCTGTATGGCCGCATCTGCCAGAACCTGTCGGGCCACGGCCTGGTGACCGGGAACGCCCGGGTCGTGCTCGAAAAGCCGATCGGCCACGATCTGGAGTCCGCGCGCCGGATCAACGACGAGGTCGGGCAGTACTTCGCCGAGAAGGACATCTTCCGCATCGACCATTATCTCGGCAAAGAGACGGTGCAGAACCTGATCGCGCTGCGCTTCGCCAACCCGGTGTTCGGACGCCTGTGGAACGCCGATGCGATCGAGCACGTGCAGATCACCGCCGCCGAGACCGTCGGCGTCGAGGGGCGCGGCGACTATTACGACCACTCCGGCGCGCTGCGCGACATGATCCAGAACCACCTGCTGCAGGTGATGTGCCTGGTGGCGATGGAGCCGCCCGGCTCGCTCGATGCCGACAACCTGCGCAACGAGAAGCTCAAGGTGCTGCGGGCGCTGAAGCCGATCACCGCGGCCGACGTGCCGCACGTGGCGATCCGCGGCCAGTACGGCCGCGGCCAGGTCGGCGACGAGATCGTGCCGGCTTACCTGGAGGAGCTCGGCGAGGGCCGACGCAGCGCGACCGAGACCTTCATCGCGATCAAGGCCGAGGTGCACAGCCTGCGCTGGGGCAAGGTGCCGTTCTACCTGCGGTCGGGCAAGCGCCTGCCGAGCAAGGTCAGCGAGATCGTGGTGCAGTTCCGCGAAACGCCCTGGTCGATCTTCCCCTCCAAGTTGGAGCCCAACCGGCTGATCATCCGGCTGCAGCCGGAGGAGGGCATCCAGCTCTCGATCATGAACAAGGATCCCGGCCCGGACGGCATGGTGCTGCGGCCTGCCAACATCGACGTGTCGTTCGAGAAGGCGTTCTCGACCCGCTATCCCGATGCCTACGAGCGGCTGCTGATGGACACGGTGCGCGGCGATCCGGTGCTGTTCATGCGTCGCGACGAGGTCGAGGCGGCCTGGACGTGGGTCGAGCCGATCCTGAATGCCTGGAAGGACAAGCCGGCCTCCCTGCATCACTACGCCGCCGGCACCTGGGGCCCGGAAGCCGCCCGCACCCTGATCCACTCCACCGGCCATGTCTGGCACGAGGACATGCACTAGCCGCGAACCGCGGCCGCCGTGAGCTGGACCAGCCTGCCGCTTCAGGATCCTGTCGGCCTCATGGTCGAGGGCACGATGCCGGTCCTGCCGCCGGTCCTGGAGGCCGAGGTGTCCGCGATCTGGGCGGACGAGCGGCGCCGGCGGCCGTCGCTGTTCAACGGCCGGGTGTTCTGCGCCGACCGGATCGCGCCCGACCGGATCGCCGGCCACTGGACCGAGTATCGCCGGGTGCTGGCGCAGATGCGCCGTCCTGCGCTGTTCGACAGCCTGCAGATCCGGTCGCTGGCGGTGAACGGCCTGCTCGAATGCGCAGACGGGCTGCTGCTCGGCCGACGGCATGGGGACGCGGTGTATCTGGCCGGCTGCTGGCAGGCGGCGCCGGCCGGCACCGTCGAGGCGCGCAGCGGCCACGATCTCGACCTCGCCCACCAGCTCCTGGAAGAGCTGCGCGAGGAGCTCGGTCTCGAGGCCGGCGACATCGTGCAGATGCGGCCGGTCGCGGCGATCGAGCATGCCGAAACGCATGTCGTCGATGTCGGCTTCCTGCTGCGCACCCCCCTGTCGTTTGCCGAGGTCGTCGCCCGGCATCGCAGCGGCGGCAACGGCGAGTACGACTGCCTGCAGCGGGTGGGCATGACGGAGATCGACCGGTTCCTGCAGGCGGCCGGGCCGGCCCTGCTGCCCTCGGCGCGGATCCTGATGCAGTGCCGGCAGGCCTGAAGGCCGGCTGTCGACGGCCGAGGCGACGCGCGCCTAGTCTGCGGGGATCCGGAAGCAGGGGATCAGGCCCGCCATGTACGCACCCAGCCAGTTCAGGGAACCCCGTGCCGAGGTGCTGGCGGCGGCGATCCGCGACATCCAGCTGGCAACCCTGGTCACGTCGACGCCGGACGACGACCTCGCCTCGCACGTGCCGATGGTCCTGAAGGAGATGGATGGCCGCCTCGTGCTCGACACCCATGTGGCGCGTGCCAACCCGCACTGGCGCGCGCTGCGGACCGGCGGCCGCCCGTCCCTTGCGATCTTCCAGGGACCCCAGGCCTACGTCTCGCCGTCCTGGTACGAGAGCAAGCGCCAGCACGGCAAGGTCGTGCCCACCTGGAACTACGTTGCCGTGCATGCCCGCGGCCCGGTCGCGGTGATCGAGGACCCAGCCTGGCTGCTCGCCCACCTCGACGACCTCACCGACGCCAACGAGCCCCACCGCGACCACCCCTGGGCGGTGTCGGACGCGCCGGCGGACTTCATCGCCAGCCTGACCCGCGCCATCGTCGGACTCAGACTGCAGGTCGAGCGCCTGGAGGGGACCTGGAAGATGATCCAGCACCGCTCCGACGGGGATCGTCTCGGCACGGCCGCGGGCCTCGCCGCCTCGCCTCGCGCCGGCGATCGCATCGTCGGCGAGCTCATGCGCCAGCTCGAGGCCGCGCGCGAGACCTGAGCGGCTTAGCGGCAAGCCCCAGGGTCGTCGGGCTGCAGCCGCCGATCAGGCGAGGCCGCTGCTGCCGATCTGCTTGATGTCCACGAAGCGCAGCTCGGCATTGGCCTCGGTCGTGCGCCGCATCATGAAGGGCGAGCTGGCCAGGAACACCGGATCGCCGTCGAGGTCGTCGGCCATCGCGGTACGGTTGGAGGCGATGAAGCCGGCCAGCCGCGCCTTGTCGCCATCGACCCAGCGCGCCAACGCGAACGGCGTGCTCTCGAAGCCGATCGCCACGCCGTATTCGCCGACCAGGCGCGCCTGCAGCACGTCGAGCTGCAGCGTGCCCACCACGCCCACGATCGGCGGGCTGCCATCCTGCGGCCGGAACAGCTGCACCACCCCCTCCTCCGCCAGCTCCTGCAGCGCCTGCCGCAGCTTCTTCGCCTTCATGGCATCGTCGAGCCGCACCCGCCGCAGGATCTCGGGGGCGAAGTGCGGCACGCCGGTGAAGCGGAGATCCTCGCCCTCGGTGAGCGTGTCGCCGATGCGCAGGGTGCCGTGGTTGGGAATGCCGACCACGTCGCCGGCGAACGCCTCCTCGGCCAGCTGCCGGTCGCGGGCGAAGAAGAACTGCGGCGTGTGCAGCGCGAACTGCTTGGCCGAGCGCACGTGCTTGACCCGCATGCCGCGGGTGAGCCGGCCCGAGCAGACGCGCGCGAAGGCCATGCGGTCGCGGTGGTTCGGGTCCATGTTGGCCTGGATCTTGAAGATCAGCGCAGTCATCGCCGGCTCGTCCGCCTGCACCACCCGCCCGTCCGTCGCCTGCGCCCGCGGCCTGGGGCCGAAGCTCACCAGCGCGTCCAGCAGGTCGGTCACGCCGATCTCGCGCATGGCGCTGCCGAAGAACACCGGGGTCAGGTGGCCGGCATCGAAGCTCTCGCGGTCGAACTCGGGCAGCGCCGCCTGCACCAGCTCCAGCTCCTCGCCGAGCGCCACCATGCGCGGATCGGACTGCGCCAGCGGCGGCGTCACATGCAGCTCGCGCGCCTGCAGGTCGTAGGTGCCGGCAAAGGTGGCGGCGCGCCCGACCGGCCAGGTGGCGGGTGCTGTGTCGAGTGCGAGCGCCTGGCTCACCTCGTCGAGCAGCGCGAACGGGTCCTGCGCCTCGCGGTCCATCTTGTTGACGAAGGTGATGATCGGGATGTCGCGCAGGCGGCAGATCTCGAACAGCTTGCGCGTGCGCTCCTCGATGCCCTTGGCCGCATCGATCACCATCACCGCGGAATCCACCGCCGTCAGCGTGCGGTAGGTGTCCTCGGAGAAGTCCTCGTGGCCGGGCGTGTCGAGCAGGTTGAAGATGCAGCCGCCATACTCGAACGTCATCACCGAGGTGACGACGGAGATGCCGCGGTCGCGCTCGATGCCCATCCAGTCGGAGCGGGTGCGTCGGCGCTCGCCCTTGGCGCGCACGTTGCCGGCCAATTGGATCGCGCCGCCGGCGCGCAGCAGGCGTTCGGTCAGCGTGGTTTTGCCGGCATCCGGATGCGAGATGATCGCGAAGGTGCGGCGGCGGGAGATCTCGGATTGTAGGTCGGACAAGGCCTGGGGCTCCGCCCCTGGACCCCGCCAAGGGCTGAGCCCTTGGAACCCAGGGTTTTAAGCGATTGGGTGTCCAGAGGGCGACTGCCCTCTGGCGGAGGTGCAGGAGGCAGCGCCTCCTGCGATACTCGGTTCAGCGTGAATAGAACTCGACGACCAGGTTCGGCTCCATCGACACCGGATACGGCACATCCGACAGCTTCGGGCTGCGCTGGAACCGGCCCTTCATCGCGCGGTGGTCGACCTCCAGATATTCCGGAACGTCGCGCTCGCCGCTCTGTGCCGCATCGAGCACCACGGCCAGCTGCTTGGACTTCTCGCGCACCTCGATGGCGTCGCCGTCACGCACCAGGAAGGAAGGGATGTTCACCTTCTTGCCGTTGACCGTGACATGGCCATGGTTGACGAACTGGCGGGCGGCGAACGGCGTCATCGCGAACTTGAGGCGGTAGATCACCGCATCCAGCCGGCGCTCCAGCAGGTCGATCAGGTTCTCCGAGGTGTCGCCCTTGCGACGCACGGCCTCGTCATAATACTTGCGGAACTGCTTCTCGCTGATGTTGCCGTAGTAGCCCTTGAGCTTCTGCTTGGCCATCAGCTGCACGGAGAAGTCCGACGGCTTCTGCTTGCGGCGCTGGCCGTGCTGGCCGGGGCCGTATTCACGCTTGTTGATCGGCGACTTCGCACGGCCCCAAAGATTGACGCCGAGGCGGCGGTTGATCTTGTACTTGCTCTCGAGGCGCTTGGTCACGAGCGCGCTCCTTTTCTTGTGCGCGGCTGCGCGTTCGAGCCGCTGGCCCGTCGCCCGGTTCCGCTTGTTGCACCGGTAGGCCATGACCTGGGCTGGTCATGGCGGGCGCGGTCCGCATCATCGGCGCCGTTGGGGCACCGACCGGATCGTCCACGTTCCCGGCAGTAGCCGGCGCGTATAGGAGCGCGCGGCTCCCAAGTCAACGCGCGCGTGCTCAGCCCGGCTCGTCGCGGCCGCGCATCCGGCGCCCGAGTGCGAGCTCGGCCACCACCCCGTGCAGGGTGCGCAGCTCCTGCTCGGTGACCTCGCCGCGCTCGAACAGGTGCCACAGGTTGCGCACCATCCCCGGGCGCTTGGGCAGGTTGCGCAGGAAGCCGCAGGCGTCGAGCTCGCGCACCAGATGGCCCATGAAGTTCTCGAGCTCGCCCTTGGTGGCGACATGGGTCTCGTTGGTCATCAGCTCGCGCGGGCTCGTGGCGTCGTCGCTCAGCCACCACTCGTAGGCCATGATCATCACCGCCTGCGCCAGGTTCAGCGACGAGAAGTCCGGATTGAGCGGATAGCGGATCAGCGCGTCGGCGCGCGCCATGTCGTCATTGTCGAGCCCGGCCCGCTCCGGGCCGAACAGGATGCCGGCCTGCAGCGCGCGACGGCTCACCTCGCGCAGCTCGGCCGCCCCGCCACGCGCGGTCAGCAGCGGCTTGACGATGTGCCGCGGCCGCGGACAGGTGGCAAACACCCGGTGCAGGTCGGCCACCGCGTGATCCACGTCCGGATGCACCGTCGCCGCGTCCAGGATGCGGTCCGCGCCGGAAGCCGAACGCCAGGCGCGCTCCTGCGGCCAGCCGTCGCGGGGCGCCACCAGCCGCAGGTGGAACAGCCCCCCATTGGCCATGGCTCGGGCGACGGCGCCGACGTTCTCCGCCAGCTGCGGCCGCACCAGGATCACCACCGGGCTGTTGCTGCCGATCGGCGCCAGGGCCGCGCCGCCGTCTCGGCCGGTCATGCCTCCGACCGGACGCGCCAGGTCCGGCGCCAGCTGGTCCGGTCCGGGCCGTCCTGCAGCTCGATCCCGTCGGCGAGCAGCGCCTCGCGGATCTGGTCGGCGCGCTTGAAGTCGCGCGCCCGGCGCGCCTCGATGCGTTCGGCCACGAGCGCGTCGGTCCGAACCGCGTCGGC
>CAXTZG010000142.1:0-7058 GCA_964248625.1 uncultured Acetobacteraceae bacterium
GGGGGTCCGGTAGCAGTGGAACCGAAACTGCATTTCAGGGATCGTCGTCGGTGTTTTGGGGATCACGTAGTGGCCTGAGTTCACCGCGCGCTACCCCGTCCGGCAGGATGAAGGCGTAGCGGCCGAGCATGTTGATGTGGTCGAAGCCGAGTGGCGACAGCCGGGCCACGTCTTCTGGACGCACGTCGAAGCCCTCGGCGCGGAGCTGGTCCAGCGCCGCATCCATGTAGATCGTGTTCCACAGCACGACGACGTTCACCACCAGGCCCAAGGCACCGAGCTGGTCCTCCTGGCCCTCGCGGTAGCGCTGGCGCAGCTCGCCCCGCTTGCCGTGGAACACGATGCGGGCGAGCTGGTGGCGACCCTCGCCGCGGTTGAGCTGCACCAGGATGCGCCGCCTGTAGGCCGCGTCGTTGATGAAGCGAAGCAGGTAGAGCGTCTTGATGAGCCGTCCCAGCTCTTCCAGGGCGCGGGCCAGCCTGGTCGGGCGGTCCTTGGTTTGCAGGGTGCGGATCAGCCCGGCGGCCTGCACGGTGCCGAGCTTGAGGGAGCCGGCCAGGCGCAGCAGGTCCTCCCAGTGCTGGATGATGAGCGCGACGTTGACGCGTTGGGCGGCCAAGCCATCCAGGGCGCCGTAGTCGGCCTTGCCGTCCACGCGCCAGAACCGGGCGCCGCCGATATCGGCCAGCCGCGGGCTGAACTGAAACCCCAGGAGATGGAAGATCCCGAATATCGTGTCCGTGTAGGCGCCGGTGTCGGACATGATCTCGGTCGGCTGTAAGTCTGTTTGCTGCTCCAGAACGAGCGAGAGCAGGGTCAGGCTGTCGCGGAGCGTGCCGGGCACGGTGATGCCGTTCAGGCCGGTGAACTGGTCGGACACGAGGTTATAGAACGTGACCCCGCGTTCCTGGCCGTAGTAGCGCGGGTTCGGCCCGGAGTGGATGGTACGGACCGGCACCACGAAGCGCAGCCCGTCAGCCGAGGCCACGTCACCGCCGCCCCAGGCATGGGCGAGCGGGATGCGGTTCTGGGCGGCGACCAGGGCGGCATTGGCGCGGGTCAGCGTTCCGGCCCGGATGTAGTTCTGCCGCACCCATCCCAGCCGCGACCGGCCCAGGGCCGGCGTGTCGCGCCGGATCAGCGGCTCGAAGCCGGTGTTGCACGCCTCGGCCAGCAGGACGGCGCAGATGCTGGTGGCCATGTCGCCGGCCCGTGCGCTGCCCTCGCTGGCATGAGTGAATCCGCTGGCGAAGCCGGTGCGGGTATGCATCTCCAACAGCAGCTCAGGCAGGTCCACGCGCGGCAGCCGGGCGGCGACGGCCGCCTTGAGCGCGACCAGGCTGGCGGGTTCCTCCAGCTTGTCCAGAGCGGACAGGACCAAATCGCCACCGTCCACCTGCACGCTGACGTTCGCCGGCAAGTTCGCTGCTGTGTCCCGGTACGCGGCATCAAGCCGCCCGGCCAGGCGCGCGACCTCGGACGGCGCGTCGGCCGAGAGGCCCAGGGTGCGGCAGATGGCGGGTCGCGCCGACTCCCATGCCGGTCCTGCCAGCAGGCCAAGGCGTGGGTCGGCGTAGCGGAAGCTGGGATTGGCGAACAGGTCGCGCCGCCGGATGCCGATCCGCATGGAGTCCAGCAGGCACAGGCGGTAGCCCAGGCTGTCCACGCCGCCGTCCCACGCCTTGACTTGGCGCTTCCACCCGTTCGGCACGAAGCCGAGCGGCGCGGATGGCGCCGGGCCGCGGCCGTCCGTGTCCCGCAGGTGGCGCACGGCGTCCAGGATGGGCCGCCCGGCAAGGGTGGCATCGAGATACACACTGCGAAGCAGCGCTGGCAGGAAGCGGAGCTTGCCCTGTTGCGCGCGCAGCTCGGTGAAATACAGGTCGCCTGGCGGCCGGACGATGGCGTCGATCTGTTCCAACGCTGCGGCAAATGCCGCGCGCGGCACGACGGCGAAGGCTGCCTCCCGCACGGCCCTGTCCTTCACCGTGTCGTCCATCAGCACGCTGCCGGCGCGGCGGAGCTGGAGCGCGGCGGCGTCGAGGTCGCGGATGGTCCGCAGCCGGGTCCGCTTGCCGACCTTGGCTGCTTCGGCGAACAGGGTGGTGACCACGATGTCGAACAGGTCGAGCACATCGTCCTGCGCACTCGCCTCCAGCATCCGCACAAAGGCGAGCAGGGTGGCGGCTCGCCGCTCCTTGGGCAGCCGCGCCACGGCCTGCGCCTTGGCGACGGTCGCGAAACGCGCCAGCGCCGCCACCCGTCCCGGCGGGACATGCGCTGTGCCGGGTAGGCCCAGGGTCAGCCTCCGCACCTCGTCGAGCCTGGCGACGGCACGGGACAGCTCGGCGCCGCTGCGAAGGTACGGGCCGTCGCGCAGCCGGTCGAGCGGGCTGGGCCGCCCGTCCTCGCCGGCAAGCAGCAAGGCGTCAAGCTGCGCGCGCTGTTCGCGGGTCACGTCCCGGGCCAATGTGCGCCAGAGCCGCCGGGCAGCGCGGGCGCGGATACGCGCCACCAAGCGCTCAAGGGCCGACGCCCCCGGTAGCAGAACCTTCTCCGTCACCAGCCACGCCGTCGCCCGGTCGAACAGCACGCTGGGGCGGTCCGTGCCCGTCCAGCACAGGGCATAGAGCCAGCGGGCCAGGCGGAAGTGGGCGAACGGATCGGTGAACTCGCGGTAGCCATGGCGTCGCCTGATTTCGGCGGCGTGCAGCCAGCGGACCCGACTGGCCTGGTAGCGGGTCAGGCAGCCAGGATCGGCAATGGCGAGCTGACGTGCGAGTTCGGCAGCGACACTGGCCGGCACAGCCGCCGGATCGTCAAGAAAGGTGCCGAGGAACCGCACGGTGCCGAGCTGAACCGCGAAGCCCAACTGCATGTGATCCCATCGTTTCGAGGTGGCCAGCTCGCGATCGGCATCGTCGAGATGGAAGTGCCGCGCGAGCTGGTCGGGAGTTGGCTCGCCGACATAACGGCCATATTGTCGCTGCTGTGCAGCGGTGAGGAAGGATACCGGCACAGGAAACTGAGATCAGAATCCAGCGGTGCCAAAGCGCGTCATCAGCCGTTGCTGACTGTTGGGACTACGCTGGGCAGCAGCACGCCCGGCCATGGTCTCCGCATTGGCTGTTTGCTGGGGAACTGGTTTCAGAGTTCCGGTTTGGGACCTGCGAGAATGGTTGCGACCAGCTGGACCATGGCAGCGAGCTGGAACGGCTTGCGGACGAAGGCGGTGTAATCCCCAATGCGGTCCTGCACGTTCGCCTCGGGCATGGAGCTCATGACGATGCAGGGGATGTCACGCTGGTGTTCGATCTCCCGCATGGCCAGGAGCATCCCGACGCCATCCAGCACCGGCATCATAAGGTCGGAGATGACCAGGTCCGGGCGTGGACCGTCGGCCAAGCGCTGTAGTCCCTGACGTCCGTTGACCGCTATCAGCACGCGATAGCCCTCGTCGGTCAGGACCATCTCCAGGAGCTCCGCGATCGCGAACTCGTCCTCGACGATCAGCACCGTCACCATGCCGCTCACCCCGGCAGGCCAGTGCCGCCAGGCAGGCTCAGGCTGTCGCTGGATGAAGCCGCAGGTGCATGTCCCGCGACCGCCGGGGCTTCATGGCCCAGAACGGCCTGAACACCCTCGAACGGCTTGCCCACGGTGACGCCGCTGTCGTTGATCGAGAACTCGCGGATGGTTGGATCGAATGCGCCTTCGCGCACTTTGGACAGCGAGATGAGGCGGTAGAGCCGCGAGTCCAGCTCGACGTAGCGCAGCAGCACCATGGTCTCGGCAAGCGCGGAGATCTCGCTTCCCGGCGGGCGGATGTCGACACCCACCAGCGTCGGCATCTCCAGGGTATGCAGCGTGGTGACGCCCAGCGCCCGCAGCTCGTGCGACAGTGCGGACCAGAAGCGCACGATTCGTTCCGGCTCCAGCGCCGCCTGCTGGAAACCGGACACGCCGTCGACGACCAGGCGCCGGACCCCGCGTTGCCGGACGGCGTCGAGCAGCCGGTGGGCGAGCTCGTCCAGGATGTATTCGCCGGTGGGATGCCAAAGCAGCGCCACCTCGCCCCGCTGCTCGGCCGCGGCGAGATCGAAGCCCATCGTCGCCGCCTTGAGCCGCAGGCGCTCAGGGGACTCGTAGCAGCCGAACAGCAGGCCCGGTTCGTCGGCACTCGACGCGGACAGGAAGTGCAGGCCGAGGGTGGTCTTGCCGGCGCCGGAGGGGCCCACCAACGCGGTCATGGTGGCAGCGGGAAGACCGCCGCCACCGAACATCGCGTCGAGCGAGGCCACCCCGGACGACAGGCGCGCGCGGGGCAGAGGGTCGAGGCGCGAGGGCTTGGCGAACAGGGCCTCGATGCGCGGGAACACGGTGAGGCCGTCGCGGGTGATGTGGAACGCGTGCTCGCCTTCGAGGAAGCCGGTGCCGCGGATCTTGCGCACCAGAACGCGGCGCTCGTTGCGCAGGCTGTGCCGCTGCTGGCGCAGCTCGATCAGCCCGTCCACCATCGTGCGCTCCGGCGCCGACATCGCATCCGTGGTGGTCAGCAGGAACATGGTGCAGCCGGTCGCTGCGGCCAGCGTCTGCAGCTCGTGGGTGAACCGCTTCATCTCGAACCCGCTCTCGGCTCTGGCCTCGATCGCGCTCACGCCATCCAGCACCAGCAGCGCCGTCTTCCGGGCCAGCACCTCGCGGCGGATCAGGGTGAAGAGGCCCTTGAGGCTTTCCTCCTCCAGCGCGTGATAGGCACTGATGTATGCCACCTTGTCGGGGATGACAGATGGATCGAAGAACCGCATCGTCCCCAGGTGCAGCAGCATGCGGCCGTGGCTCTCGCCCAGCACGGTGATGAAGAGGCCGAGGCCTCCCGCGGCGGCATGGCCATAGAGGATCTGGCTGCCGAGCAGAGTCTTGCCCGCACCGGGTTGCCCCTGGACCATGTAGAGGCCGCCCTGCAGGAAGCCACCGCACAGGATGTCGTCGAGGCCCGGCACATGGCTGGGCACCCGCACGAGCTGGTTCCCGCTCCCGCCGGCACCAGTCTCAGGCTGCGCCATGTATCGCCCCAATGGGTTTCACAGGTGAAAGGGGCAGGATCACGGTGAAGGTGGATCCCTTGCCCACACAGCTGGACACGTCGATGCGACCCTGCATGGCCGTGACCAGCCGGTTCGAGAGCCACAAGCCGACGCCGAAGCCCCCGCCCCGGTGCTGGGCCACGATCTGCTCGAAGCGCGCGAAAAGGTGGGCCTGCTGTTCGGGCGACATGCCGATGCCCCGGTCCTGCACATCCAGCCGCGCCGACTGCCCGCCCGATCGAAGCCGCAACGTCACAGGTTCGCCGCGACCGAACTTCAGCGCGTTGGAAAGCAGGTTCTCGATCACCTGCTCGACCGCGAGCTGATCCAGAACGCCGGTGATCCCGTCCTCGACATCGAGTTCAACCGGGCTATGGCTTCGAGCGCCGATGAGGTCATACCTATGCGCGACCGACCGCACGAGGCAGGAAACGTCGGTTGTGGACGGCAGCAGCCGCAGGTTCCCGGATTCGATCCGACCGACATCCAGCAGCCGTACCGAGCGTTGGATAAAGTCCTGTGCAAAAAGCTGCATGCGCTCCAGGAGGGTGGTGATGCGCGGCGGACAGCTGCCTTCGGCATCGCGCGCGGCCTTGAGCGCCAGCTCCGCCACCGCCATGATCGGCGTCATGGGATTGCGCAGCTCGTGGGCGGCGATGGCGATGAAATCGTCCCGGGCGCGCACCGCCTCACGCAGCTCGGCCACCTGCCGGCGCAGATCAGCCAGCTCCGAGGCGGCGACGTCGGTGTCCCCTTGCTCCGGAAGATCACGCACCAGCGTACGCCTGCCTTGTCCCGATGGAAGTGGCGTCGGCTGGCGGTCCTTTTGCGGGATCTCCGCCGCCCGCCCGCCTGTCTGCATCGAGCAGCCTGCGCGCTGGCGCCTTCAGCGAGCCGTCCGCGTGAAGGTAGTGGTACAACGTGCTCGCGGGCATGTCGCCCAGCTCATGGCAGATCACGGGAATGCTGCGGGCCTGGTCTGCCATCAGGTGCTGGGCGTAGCGCAGCCGTTCCAGCGTCATCACCCGGGGCCGGCCACCCTTGCGGCCGCGGGCGCGAGCCGCCGCCAGCCCTTCGTTCACGCGCTGGCGGATCAGGTTGCGTTCCATCTCGGCGAACGCCGCCTGAATCTGCAGAAAGGCCCGGCCGGCGGGAGTCGTGGTGTCGAACGAGGCGTTAAGGGCGCGAAAACCAACGCCCCGGCTCTCGAGCTCGTCGACAAGCCGGATCAGCTCGCCGGCACGCCGCCCAAGCCGATCGAGATCCAGGACGACGAGAACATCGCCGTTCCTGAGATAATCGAGACAGGCCGCAAGACCCGGGCGGTCAGGACGCGCGCCACTGGCGTGGTCCTCGAAAACCCGATCGCAACCGGCGACCTGGAAGGCGTCCATCTGCCGATCAAGGACCTGCCCTTCCTCTCGGGTCGAGACGCGTGCGTAACCTATAATCGCCACAACCTGCCTTCCAGTTTACCGAAAACCTTCCACGGGAAGGGTTTTTCGTCAATTGATTTCTCGAAAATTTTCGGGTGGGTACCTGTCCATCTCGCCTGATGTGAAGCGACTTCACGACAAAGAAGTGTTTGTCGTGAAAGCCAACCGTCTCCGGGTCCTTGAGCATGTCGGCCTCACCGCTGATTAGCAGCGGGCACAGTCAGGTCTGCTGGAGCAGGAAAGACGACGCAAAGGAGGTCAAGCCAACCATGAGCAAACTCAAGCCAGTCCCTGAACAAGAGGCTTGGCTGGGTGGATGGGAAACAGCCGGCAGCGGGCTCAGGCGTTACGACCGCCCGAACTACTCCAAATATGCAGAGCGTGACGCGTTTGCCGCTGGGTGGAACGCACGAGCCCAGCACATTGCCTTGGACTATCAGGACGACGTGCCGCTACCGGCATCAAATTCACATTGAGACACTGCTGATCTGAACCAAGCCGAATGCAGTTTCGGTTCCGCTGCTACCGGACCCCC
>CAXTZG010000143.1:0-6883 GCA_964248625.1 uncultured Acetobacteraceae bacterium
GCGGCCTCGCTGCGGCGGCTGAAGGCGATGGGCTTCTCCGACGCGCGGCTGGCGGCGCTGGGCGGCCTCGACGAGCCGGCGGTGCATGCGCTGCGGCTGCGCGCCGGCGTGAAGCCGGTGTATAAGCGCATCGACACCTGTGCGGCCGAGTTCGCCTCCCTCACCCCCTACATGTACTCGACCTACGAGGGCGGCTACGGCCAGCCCGAGTGCGAGAGCGATCCGACCGACCGGCAGAAGATCGTCATCCTCGGCGGCGGGCCGAACCGCATCGGCCAGGGCATCGAGTTCGATTACTGCTGCGTGCACGCAGCCTACGCGCTGCGCGAGGCCGGCTTCGAGACCATCATGGTCAACTGCAACCCCGAAACCGTGTCGACCGACTATGACACCTCCGACCGGCTGTATTTCGAGCCGCTGACCGCCGAGGACGTGATCGCGCTGATCCGTCGCGAGCAGGAGACGGGCACGGTGCTCGGCTGCATCGTGCAGTATGGCGGACAGACGCCGCTCAAGCTGAGCCAGTCGCTCGGCGGCGCCGGCATCGCGATCCTGGGCACGCCGGCGGACGCGATCGACCGCGCCGAGGATCGCGAGCGGTTCCAGGCGATGCTGCGCTCCCTCGGCCTGCGCCAGCCGGAGAACGGCATCGCCCGCTCGCCCGCCGAGGCTGAGGCGGTGGCCGAGCGGATCGGCTATCCGGTGGTGATCCGGCCGTCCTACGTGCTGGGCGGACGGGCGATGGAGATCGTGCATGACCGCGCGAGCCTCGCCCGCTACATGCGGGTGGCGCTGCAGCTGGCGGGGCCGGAGGTCGCATCCGGCCCGGTGCTGATCGACCGCTACCTGAACGACGCCATCGAGGTCGATGTCGACTGCATCTGCGACGGGGCCCAGGTCTATGTCGCCGGCGTCATGGAGCATATCGAGGAGGCGGGGATCCATTCCGGCGACAGCGCCTGCTCGCTGCCGCCCTATTCGCTGTCGCCTGCCACCATCACCGAGCTCAAGGCGCAGACAGAGGCGATGGCGCGCGAGCTCGGCATCGTCGGGCTGATGAACGTGCAATACGCCATCAAGGGCGATGCGATCTACGTGCTGGAAGTCAACCCGCGCGCGTCCCGCACCGTGCCCTTCGTCGCCAAGGCGACCGGGGTGCCGGTGGCCAAGATCGGCGCGCGGGTGATGGCCGGCGCCAGCCTGGGGGAGTTCCGCCTCGACGACCGCGCGATCGCGCCGCATGTCGCGGTCAAGGAGGCGGTGTTCCCGTTCGCGCGCTTTGCCGGCGTCGACGTGATCCTGGGGCCCGAGATGCGCTCCACCGGCGAGGTGATCGGCCTTGATGCGAGCTTCGAGCGCGCCTTCGCCAAGGCCCAGCTCGGCGCCGGGGTGAAGCTGCCGCTGTCGGGCCGGGTGTTCCTGTCGGTGCGCGTGGGCGACAAGCAGGCGATCGGCCCGCTCGGGCGCCGGCTCGCCGACATGGGCTTCAGCCTGCTGGCCACGCGCGGCACCGCGGCGACGCTCAAGGAGGCCGGCGTCGAGGCCACCGTGGTGAACAAGGTGTTGGAAGGCCGGCCGCATTGCGTGGATGCGATCCGCTCGGGCGACATCCAGATGGTGATCAATACCGCCGGCGGCGCGCAGTCGGTGGCCGACAGCTTCGACATCCGCCGCAGCGCGCTCACCAACGGGGTGCCGCACTTCACCACCATCGCCGGCGCCAGGGCGGCGGTGTATGCGATAGCCGCCCTGCGGGCCGGCCCGCTTGAAGTCGCCCCGCTGCAATCCTATTTTCATGGATCGTTTTGAGCGCCATCGCGGCGGAACGCGACCGGGCAGTCATGCCCGGTTCGTTCCGACGCCGTCTCAGCATGACCTGATCACCAGTTTGGGGACGCCTTCGTTGCAGAAATTTCCGATGACTGGCCGTGGCCTGCAGCGGCTCGAGGAAGAACTCCGCAAGCTCAAGAGCGAGGAGCGTCCTGCCGTCATCCGGGCGATCGCCGAGGCGCGCAGCCACGGCGACCTGTCGGAGAACGCCGAGTACGACGCCGCCCGCGACCGGCAATCCTTTATCGAGGGACGCATCGCCGAGCTCGAGGAGATCGTTTCCATGGTGGAAGTGATCGAGCCGCATACCCTGTCCGGCGACCACGTGAAGTTCGGCGCCCAGGTCAAGCTGGTGGACGAGGAAACCGACAAGGAAGTCACCTACCAGATCGTCGGGGTCTACGAGGCCGACATCAAGTCCGGCCTGCTGTCGGTGTCGGCGCCGCTCGCCAAGTCGCTGATCGGCAAGAAGAAGGGCGACACCGTTTCGGTGCCGGCACCGGGCGGCGACCGCAGCTACGAGATCCTCAACATCAGCTACGGCTGAAGCCGCGGCGCAGGCGGCGGCGATGATCGGGCTCGACGACGTCCGCGCGGCCCAGGCGCGGATCGCCGGGCGCGTCATCCGCACGCCGACGGTGTTCAGCCACGCGCTGTCGAAGGCCGCCGGCGCCGAGATCACCCTCAAGCTCGACAACCTGCAGGCGGTGGGCTCCTTCAAGGAGCGGGGGGCCGCCAACAAGCTGGCGCTGCTGAACGCGGAGGAGCGCGCGCGCGGCGTGATCACCGTCTCGGCCGGCAACCATGCGCAAGGTGTCGCGCGCCACGCGAGCCTGCTCGGCATCGACGCCGTCATCGTCATGCCGCGCTTCACGCCGGCCGGCAAGGTGACGCGCACCGCCGGCTGGGGGGCCCGCGTGGTGCTGCATGGCTTGAGCTTCGCCGAGGCGACCGCCCACGCCAACGCGCTGTGCGAGAGCGAGGGCCGGGTGTTCGTGCATCCCTACGACGATCCGGCGGTGATGGCCGGCCAGGGTACGCTGATGCTGGAGCTGCTGGAGGATGCGGGGCCGCTCGACGCGCTGGTGATCCCGATCGGCGGCGGCGGCCTGATCGCGGGCAGCGCGGCTGCGGCGGTGGAGCTGCGGCCTGGGATCGAGATCATCGGCGTGCAGGTGGAGAACTACGCGTCGCTGTCGGCCTTTCCGGGCGAGGAGATCATGCCGCCCGGCGGCGCCACCATCGCCGAAGGCATCGCCGTGCTGCAGATCGGCCGGCAGCCGCTGGCGCTGGTGCGCCGGCACGTCGACCGCATCGTCACGGTCTCGGAACGGGCCGTCGAGGACGCGATCACGCTGATGACCGAGGGCGCCAAGCAGGTCGCGGAGGGGGCCGGTGCGGCGGCGCTGGCGGCGATCCTGTCCAACCCGGCGCTGTTCGCCGGACGCCGCGTGGCCCTGCCGGTCTGCGGCGGCAACATCGACAGCCGCATCCTGGCCAACACGCTGCTGCGCTCGCTGCTGCGCGACGGGCGGCTGCTGCGCCTGATGATGGAGATCCCCGACCGGCCGGGCGTGCTGGCCGACATCGCCACCATCATCGGCGAACGCGGCGGCAACATCATCGAGGTGGTGCATCAGCGGCTGTTCGCGGCGCCCAGCGTGCAGGCGGCCGAGCTCGAGGTGATGCTCGAGGCGCGCGATCCCGCGCATGCCGAGGAGATCGCGCACGCACTCCGCGAACGCTACGTCGTGCGCCGGGCCTGACACCGCCCGGCTGACCTGCCGACCCGCTTGGCTGGCATCTATTTCGTGCCGAACAGCCGGTCGCCGGCATCGCCCAGGCCCGGGCGGATATAGCCGTGCTCGTCGAGTTCGCGGTCGATCGCCGCGGTGATGACCTTCACGTCAGGATGGGCGGCGGCGAAGGCCGCGAGCCCTTCGGGCGCGCAGATCAGGCAGACGAAGGCGATCTGCCGTGCGCCCGCCTGCTTGAGCCTGCGCACGGCGGCGATCGCCGAATGCCCGGTCGCCAGCATCGGATCGACGACGATGCAGGATCGCTCCGCCATCCCGTCGGGCAGCTTGAGGTAGTACTCGACCGGCTCCAGCGTCTGCGGGTCGCGATACAGGCCGACATGGCCGACCCGCGCGGCAGGCACGAGGTCGAGCATGCCGTCGAGGATGCCGTTGCCGGCGCGGAGCACCGAAACGAAGCAGAGCTTCTTGCCCGACAGCCGGCTGGCGGTCATCGGCTCGAGCGGGGTCTCGATCTCGACCGGCTCGAGCTCGAGGTCCCGCGTGGCCTCGTAGGCCATCAGCAGGCTGATCTCGCGGGCCAGTTCGCGGAAGGCTGCGGTCGGAGTGCCCGCTTGGCGCAGCATCGTGAGCTTGTGCTGCACGAGGGGATGATCGAGCACGACGACGTTCGCGGGATCTGCCATGCCGCCCCGTCTAGCATCATCGGCGGGCCTTGCCATCGGCAGGCCCGCCGCCGGCCGCCGGGCCTGCCGATCCGGTCCCGGATGGATGGGCTACCCGACGGCGGCAGGCTCGAAGGCCAGCGACACGCCGTTCATGCAGTAGCGCTCGCCGGTCGGATCGGGACCGTCGGGAAACACATGGCCCAGGTGGCTCTTGCACTTGGCGCAATGCACCTCCACCCGGCGCATGCCGTGGCTGGTGTCGGTGGTGGTTTCCGTCGCACCCTCGAGTGGTGCAAAGAAGCTGGGCCAGCCGCTGCCGCTCTCGTACTTGGTCGACGAGCTGAACAGCGGCGTGTCGCACACCGCGCAGTGGAACAGCCCGTCGCGCTTCTCGTAGTTCAGCGGACTGGTGCCGGCGCGCTCGGTGCCGTGCTCGCGCAGGACATGGTACTGCTGCGGCGTCAGGCGCTGGCGCAGCGTCTTGTCGTCGAACTCGGCCTGCTTGGTTGCGGTGCTGCTCATCGTGCGGGTCCTCGTGGTCTGTCCGGCAAGAGATTGGCAGGGCCGCCGGCCGGCGCAACCCGGCACCCGCGGCCGCGCTTCGTCCACGGACCCACAGCAGGACGACGATCATGGACGACAGGAAGCCCGATCAGGCCGAGACCATCGAGGAGCAGGTCGACGAGACCGTGGAGGACACGTTCCCGGCCAGCGATCCGCCCTCGATCGGCGGCAGCACCGGTCCGAACGACACGGCCACCACCGGCCCGAAGACCGACACCACCGGCACGCCCTGAACCGGTCGGCTGCGCGCCGCGGCACGGTTCGCAGCCTGTCGGTTTGATGGCACAGTCTGCGGCCCGATCCTGTCTCGCCCGGCCGCGGAGCTTGTGCCATGCCGTCCACCCCTGTCTCCCGCCCGTCCAGGCGCCCGGTGATGCTGGTGATCCTCGACGGCTTCGGCTGGCGGCAGGAGCGCGCCGAGAACGCGGTGGCGCAGGCGCATACGCCGACCTTCGACCGGCTCTGGGCGCAGGGACCGCACGCCTTTCTGCGCACCTGCGGCCATGATGTCGGGCTGCCGGATGGGCAGATGGGCAATTCCGAGGTCGGCCACCTGAATATCGGCGCCGGCCGGGTGGTGATGCAGGAGCTGCCGCGCATCTATGCCGCGATCGCTGACGGCTCGCTGGCTCGGGCCCCGGCCCTGCGCACGCTCGTCGAGGCGCTGCACCGGAGCGGCGGCACCGCGCACCTCATGGGCCTGGTATCGCCTGGCGGCGTGCATGCCCATACCGCCCATGCCGTGGCGCTGGCGCATATCCTGGTCAAGGCAGGCGTGCCGGTCGCGTTCCACATCTTCACCGACGGGCGTGACACGCCGCCGCAGTCCGGCCGCGACGCGGTGGCGGCCCTGTGCGCCGGTCTGCCGCCGCAGGTCCGGCTGGCGAGCATCAGCGGGCGCTACTATGCAATGGACCGCGACACACGCTGGGAGCGGGTGCGGCTCGCTTACGATGCCGTCGTGCACGCGCACGGCCCGCACGACCAGGGCCCGGACGCCGTGCTGGTGGCGGCCTACGCGGCCGGCATCACCGACGAGTTCGTACAGCCGACCGTGCTCGCCGGCTATGGCGGCATGCAGGAGGGCGACGGCATCGTCTCGTTCAACTTCCGCGCCGACCGCATCCGAGAGCTGCTGAACGCGATCCTGGACCGGGATTTCACCGGCTTCGCACGCACGCCGCCGCCCCGTCTTGCCGGCACCGTGGCGATGACGCGCTACAGCGACGACCTGGCCGACCGGCTGCTGGTGCTGTTCCCGCCGCAGACCCTCGACGACCTGCTTGGCGAGGTGGTTTCGCGTGCCGGCCGCCGCCAGCTGCGCATGGCCGAGACGGAGAAATACCCCCACGTCACCTACTTCCTGAATGGCGGCCGCGAGGCGGTGCTGCCGGGCGAGGACCGCATCATGGTGCCCTCGCCGAAGGTCGCCACCTACGACCTGCAGCCGGAGATGTCGGCGCCGGAGCTGACAAGCCGGGCGGTGGAGGCGATCGACAGCGGCGCCTACGACCTGATCGTGCTGAACTACGCCAATCCCGACATGGTCGGGCATACCGGCAGCCTGGCGGCGGCGATCAGGGCGGTGGAAGCGGTGGATGCGGGGCTCGGACGCGTCGCAACCGCGATCGAGCGCCAGGGCGGCGTGCTGCTGGTGACCGCCGACCACGGCAACTGCGAGATGATGCGCGACCCCGACACCGGCGAGCCGCACACCGCCCACACCCTGAACGCGGTGCCGGCCGTGCTGAGCGGACGGCAGGACGCGCCGCTCGCCGATGGCAGGCTTGCCGACATCGCGCCGACGCTGCTGGCGCTGATGGGGCTGGAGCAGCCGGCGGCGATGACCGGCCGGTCGCTGCTCGGCGGCTGATCGCAGCAGGCGGACGCAGCGGGCGGACGCAGCGGCGCGTGCGTGCAGGCCTGGTGCGGCCGGCGCTGCGGGCGGCGATGCTGATCCTGCTCGCGGCGACGCCGGCTTCGGCGCGGCACCGGGCGCCGCCGTCCGTCCATGCGGCGCCCGCCGGGCTGGCGACCCTGCTGGCGCAGCGGCAGCGTCTGCAG
>CAXTZG010000144.1:0-6857 GCA_964248625.1 uncultured Acetobacteraceae bacterium
GCCGCCCTGCGACGCCGGCTACCCGGACGCGCGCGGCGACGCCGAGGAGGCGGCGGCCTGCCTGTTCCCGCCGCCGCCGCCGCGGCTGGAAACCGGACACGCGCCGGCGGCCATCGACCGCGCGGCCCTGGCGCCGCTGCTGGAGCTGCAGCATGTCAGCGTGCGCTACGGACACGCGGCGCCGGCACTGCAGGACGTGTGCCTGACCCTGCGGCGCGGCGAATGCCTCGGCATCGTCGGCGAGAGCGGCTCGGGCAAGTCGACGCTGGGCCGGGCGATCCTGCACATGCAGCCCTTCGAGGGCCGCATCCTGCTCGACGGCCAGGCGATCGCCGGCCTGCCGTCGGCCGACCTCAGGCGCGCGCGCCGGCGCATCCAGGTGGTGTTCCAGGACCCGCGGGAGTCGCTGAACCCGCGCCTGCGCATCCGCGACAGCCTGGCCGAGCCGCTGCGGCTGGGCGGCGTGCGGGAGCGCACGCGGCTGGATCGCGAGGTGGCGGCGCTGCTGCGCAAGGTCGGTCTCGACCCGGGGCTCGCCGGGCGGTTCCCGCACCAGATCTCCGGCGGCCAGGCGCAGCGCGTCGCGGTTGCCCGGGCGCTGGCAGCGCGCCCAGAGATCATCGTGCTCGACGAGCCGACCTCGGCGCTCGACGTCTCCACCCAGGCGATGCTGCTGACCCTGCTGCGCGACCTCAGCCGCAGCGAACACGTCGCCTATGTTATCATCAGCCACGACCTCGCCGCGGTGAGCTGGCTCGCCGACCGGATCGCGGTGCTCAAGGACGGCCGCATCGTCGAGCTGGCCGACACCTCGCGCCTGATCGCCGCACCGCAGGACAGCTACAGCGCGGCCCTGATCGCGACGGCGCCGCGGCTGCATCCCGTCCAGGCGGCCGGCTAGGCGGCTGCGACCGCGATCTCGGGCCGGTGTGACACGGGGAAGTTCACCGAGCGGGCGATGAAGCACATCGCCTGTGCCCGCGCGTGCAGGGCCTCCGCTTCGGCCCGGTCGGATCCGGCCGCAAGGGTGACAAGGGGACGGAGGGTGACGGACGCGAATTGGCCGCCGCCGTCGCGTTCCTCGACCATCACGCCTTCCGCGTCGTCCCGGTAGGCAACGATGGAGACGCCGGCCTCGGCGCAGAGGCCGAGGTACCACAGCTTGTGACAGGCCGAGAGCGCAGCCAGCAGCAGCTCCTCCGGGTTCCAGCGGCTCGGGTCGCCGCGAAAGCTCGGATCGGACGATCCCTCGATGGTCGGCTTGCCGCTGCCGTCGATGCGGTGCGCCCGGCTGTATCCACGATACGAGGCCGTGCCGTCGCCCTGGTTCCCGGTCCAGGTGACGCGGACCCGGTAATGGTGCTGGCGTTCCGTCATCGTCGCTTCCCCGGTCAGCTCGCCTGCTGGAACAGCACGACCTCCGCGCCGCCGCGCGAGGCGCCGCGATGCTCGACGCCGGCGGGAACGACGCAGCACTGCCCGGCCGACAGGATCAGCGCATGATCGCGGAAGTCGACCGTGAAGTCGCCGCTCCAGACGATGACGGTCTCGGCGGTGAGTGGATGGCTGTCCCAGCGCCCCGCGCCGCCCCCCGCGACACGGACCATGCGCAGGTCGACGCCGCCCATCGCCACGGCCTCCTCGTTCTGTCCGGCGGCGGCGAGACGGGCGAAGACCGTGCCGAAGTCGGCGAAGCTGGACGTCATGGCGGTGTTTCCTTTGAAGGGCGGGGCAGACCGACGGACGCCACCCTGTTGATGACCTTGCAGGTCATTGCGAGGCTGCGGACCCATCCCCTAAACCCGCTGGTAGTCCACCCCACGGGAAACCATCATGAGCGCGCACGCAACACTGCAGTTCGGCACCATCGGGGCCGAGGCCGAGGCGTTCCAGTACACCGCGACCAGCACACGCGCGTTCGACGCCGTGCTGTCGTCGGTCGTGGCCGGGATCGACCGCGCCGGCCTGAAGCTGCTGCAGGAGATCGACGTGCAGAAGGCGCTTGCCGGCGCGGGCCGAACCGTGCGCGGCTTCCGGCTGCTGTTCTTCTTCCATCCGGCGCTGGTGATCCGGGTGATCGAGGCGGACGTGTCGGCAATGGTGGAGGCGCCGCTCAAGCTCGTGGTGATGGAAACCGCCGACGCCATCGTGTCGATCGGCATCGCCGAGCCCGGCGTCGCGTTCGGCCGTTACGGCAACCCGGCGCTCGCAGCACTCGGCGAGGAGCTGTCGGCCACCGTGCGACGGATCGTCGAGGCCAGCCTCTGATGGGCATCCGGTGAGTCCCGCCGCCGCTCCGGACGCATGCGGCACGCTCGGCGACCTGCTGCGGCACTGGCGGGACCGCCGCCGCAGGAGCCAGCTCGACCTGTCCCTCGAGACCGGCATCTCGCAGCGGCACATCAGCTTCATCGAGAGCGGCCGGAGCGTGCCCGGCCGCCAGACGCTGCTGGCACTGGCGCGGGAGCTCGAGGTGCCGTTGCGCGAGCAGAACGGCCTGCTGCTGGCGGCCGGCTACGCGCCGATGCATCCCGAGGACGATCTGGACGCGCCGATCATGCGCAGCGTTCGCGGCGCGCTGAAGCGGATGCTGCGTCAGCAGGAGCCGTTCCCGGCGGTGGTGATGGACCGGCACTGGAACGTGCTGATGACGAACCGGGCGGCGCCCCGCTTCTTCTCGTCGTTCATCGACCTCGCGGCGCGGCCGCGGCCGCGGAACCTGCTGCACCTGATGTTCGATCCGCACGGTCTGCGGCCGTTCCTGTGCAACTGGGAGGAGGTCGCCCCCAGCCTGCTGGAGCGCCTCCACCGCGAGGCGGTGGGACGCGTCCTCGACAAGAAGACCGGGCAGCTGCTGGCAGCGCTGCTGGCGTATCCCGGCGTGCAGCGACACTGGTCGGGGCCATCGACCGCCCCGGCCGCCGCCACTGTGCCGCTGGTCTTCGAGCGGTCCGGGACCCGCCTCAGCTTCTTCTCCCTGGTGACCACCGTCGGCACGCCGCGCACGGTGGCCGCACAGGAGCTTCGCCTGGAATGCATGTTCCCGGCCGACGAGGCGACGGAACGGCGCTATCCCGGCTTCATGGACCGCCTGCCGACGCCGCCTGCGTAGGCCCGTGCAGCGCCGCCCGGCGTCTTGCGAAAAACCCCATTGTATGGCCTGACGCGCAACATCGCGTGCGGCCTTGCGTCGGCCTGACGGCAGGGCATCGGAAAGTCCTTGTCGGATCAGTGGGTTGACGACGCACTTCCGATGGTATCCGCCTTGCTACCTGTTCCGGCGCAGCGCGCTTGGGGCGCATCCGGGGGATCATCGTGCCAGTGCTTCATTTCAGCCTCGACCGCATCGGGGCGGCGCCTGCCGTGACGCGCATCGCCGCCCTGTTCGCGGTCTGCATGATCGCCGTCGCGGCGCCGGCGCGGGCGCGGGCGTCGGACCCGGCAGCCCCCTTCATGCGCTATCCGACAGCGTCCGACCGGCAGGTGGCCTTCGTGGCGCATGGCGAGCTGTGGACGGCGCCGCTTTCCGGCGGCACGGCCTCGCGGCTCACGCACGACCCGGGCGACGTGTTCTTCCCGCGCTTCTCGCCGGACGGGCGCTGGATCGCCTTCACCGCGCGCCGGGCCGGCGGCAGCGACATCTACGTGATGCCGGCAGCGGGCGGACAGGAACGACGGCTGACGTTCCGGGCGTCACGCTCGGTGGGCGACGCGGAGATCGTCGCCTGGCTGCCGGATTCGAGCGGTATCGTGTTCCTGTCCTCCGGCCAGTCGCCGTCTTCCAAGATCGTGCGCGCCTTCTGCGTGCCCGTCGGAGGCGGATGGCCGCAGCCGCTGCCGCTCGATCATGCCGGCCTGCTTTCCTTCGGGCCCGGCGGACACGTCATTGTCTACAACAGGATCTTCCGGAACGCGGCCCTGCCGAAGCGGTATCTCGGAGGCCAGCACGAGACGCTCGCCACCTACGATTTCGATATTAGGCGGCTGACCCCGATCACCGACTGGAAGGGCACCGACACGGCGCCGATGTGGTTTCGCAGGACGATCTATTTCCTGTCCGACCGCGGACCCGGCTTTCGCGCCAACATCTGGGCCTACGACACGGTCTCGAAGTCGGTGCGACCTGTCACGCACTTCGGGGACTTCGATGTGGACGCGCCGTCGCTCGGCGGCCGGAGCATCGTCTTCCAGCAGGGTGGCGGGTTGTATGCGCTGGATCTGCCGAAGGAAACGTTGCGGCAGCTCGCGGTGGCGGTGCCCGACGACGGCGCGCGCACCGCCCCGCGCACGGTGCCGGCTGCCGCCGCCGCGCGGCTGGTCGATCCGATGCACGGGATCGACGACGCGCTGTCGCCCGACGGCGCCGAGCTCGCCGTGTCCGCCTGGGGCGACCTGTTCGGGCTGCGCGCCGATGGCACATGGCGGAACCTCACCGCCACGCCGGGCGCGGACGAGGATCACCCGTCCTGGTCGCCGGACGGCCGGCAGATCGCCTTTGAGACCGATGCCGGCGGCGAGCAGCAGCTCGCGGTCAGGCCCGTCGCCGGCGGTGCGGAGCGGGTGCTGACGCATTTCCCCTCCGGCGTGCTCTACACGCCGGTCTGGTCGCCGGACGGAACGCGGCTGCTGGTGCCCACTGCCGCGCACGAGCTCTGGCTGGTGCCAGCCGGCGGCGGCCCGGCCCGGCGGATCGCGCAGGATGCGGCGGCCGAGATCCGGGACGGCGTCTTCTCCCCGGACGGGCAGTGGGTGGCCTACAGCACGCTGCGCTCCAGCCGGCAGCGCGCGATCCACCTGCAGTCGCTGGCAAGCGGACAGGACACGGTGGTCAGCTCGCCGATGGAGAGCGACCGCCTGCCATGCTTTTCCGCGAACGGCCGGGTGCTGTTCTTCGTCTCGCAGCGCCACGAGCAGCCGCTGGTCTCCGACCGCGACGAGGAGAGCATCATCGCCACCCTGAACTCGGATGGGCTGTACGCGGCGACGCTCGATCCCGCCGACCCGTCGCCGCTCGCGCCGCCGCGTCCGGGCGCACCGGCGCCGCTCCACGCCGAGCTGCCGGGCCTGATGGCGCGGGCGGTGGCGCTGCCGGTCGAGCCGTCGGTGATCGCCAGCCTGGAGGTGAGAGGCGACCGGCTGTTCTACGAGACGCGGCCGCCGCAGCTGATCGACGGCGACCTGCCGGGACAGGTCGGGCGGCTGCACGTGCTCGAGCTGGCGACCGGATCGGACCGCGTGATCGCGAGCGGGCTGGACGGCCACAGCCTGGCGGCCGGGGGCGGTGCTGTCGCCATCCGCCGCGACGGCGCCTGGCGCATCGCCGGAACCGGGCCGGACCCGGGCCCCGAGGCCAGGCTGGATGCGGACGGGCTGCGGGTGAGGGTCGATCCGAGATCGGCGTGGCAGGAGATGTTCCGGGCGGCCTGGCGGCTCGACCGCGACGTGTTCTTCAGCCGGGCGATGAACGGCACCGACTGGGCGGCGGTGCGGGATGCCTATGCGGCGCTGCTGCCCCGTGTCGGGTCGGAGGAGGATTTCCTCTACCTGCTGGGGCAGATGCAGGGCGAGCTCGCCAGCTCGCACACCTTCCTGCTGCCGGGCCCTGGCCTGGACGCGCGGCCGCCGGTGCGAACCGGCCTGCTCGGCGTCGATTACGCGCTCGATGCCGCGTCCGGCCGCTACCGGCTCGGGCGGATCCTGACCGGCGACAACAGCCGGGCGCCGTTCCGGAGCCCGCTGACCGAGCCGGGCCTCGGGCTGCATGACGGCGACTGGCTGCTCGCGGTGAACGGCCGCGAGCTCAGGGCGCCCGACACCCCGGACGCGTTGCTGGCCGGATCGGCCCGGCAGGCGAGCATCACGGTGGCATCCGCCCTCCATGGCGCGCGGCGCACGCTGCAGGTGGCGCCGCTCGAGGACGAGACGACGCTGCGCGGCGTCGACCGAACGGCGTGCAACCGCGCGCGCGTCGACCGGCTGTCGAACGGGCGCGTCGGCTATGTGGCGCTCGGCGACTTCGTGGGAACGGGTTGGGGCGAGTTCGTGCGGCAGTTCTATCCGCAGGCCGGCCGGGACGCGCTGATCATCGACGTGCGCTGGAACCATGGCGGCTTCACCAGCCAGGCGGTGCTCGCGGTGCTCCGCCGCTCGCTCGCCGGCGTGTTCGTCAACCGGGAGCGCGCGGTGTCGCCGCTTCCCGTCACGGTGCCGCCGCGCGACATGGTGACGCTGCTGAACTGGGGCTCGGGCTCGGACGGCGACCAGTTCCCGTACTATTTCCGCCAGTACGGCCTGGGGCCGCTGGTCGGCACGCGGAGCTGGGGCGGCGTGCAGGGCATCAACGCGCCCTGGCAGCTGATGGACGGCACGGCGCTCACGATCCCCAAGGACGCGCTCGCGGCGCCGGCCGGCCGCTGGATCATCGAGAACACCGGGGTGGCGCCCGACACGGTGGTCGACGACCGGCCCGACGAGGGCGTCACGGGAGGGGACGTGCAGCTGGACACGGCGGTCAGGGTGGCGCTCGCCCGGCTGCCGGCGCACCGGCCGGAGCAGGGGATGGCGCCGCCGGAGCTGCCGGCGTATCCGGCGGCGGGGGACGTGCCGGGGGCGTCGTTTGCGGGGTTGCGAGGGCGTTAGGGTCGAGCCCGATCAGGCGGAGCACCAAGTATGGTTGGAAGAAGACATGGCCTTACGCCGGCAGCTGTGCGCCTCGTAACGGCCATACAGAAGCTGTAATAAAGAGGTTCAATAGCGAACATAAGCAAGTCGAGGCGGCTGCCAGTTGTGCAGGTGACAGGACCTAGCACTACCTGGGCACTTTCAAAATGGTGCTGAGCCTCCTACCTTCTGAGTAG
>CAXTZG010000145.1:0-5332 GCA_964248625.1 uncultured Acetobacteraceae bacterium
CGGCGCTTGTCCAGGCCACCGGCGATGGCGGCGGCGCCAGCCCCAGCACGCCCCCGAGATGGCCGATGCGGTGGCCGCCGCGCCGCCCGCCGCGCATGATCGCGCGCCGCCGCGCCGCCAGCAGCAACGTCACCGCCGAGCCGCGCAGGTCGATCGCGAGGTCCCAGCGCGTGCCCACGCAGGCCCGCCACAGCGACAGCCAGTGCCGGTCGTAGCGGCGCTTCTCCAGCACGACCGTCCGCTCCCGCCCCGGCATGCGCTCGAACAGCCCGGCCGCCACCGGACCGCAGGCGACGGTGATGCGCGGGTCCGGTTCGTTGCGCAGCAGATGGTCGAGCAGCCCCGTCGACAGCACCGCGTCGCCCAGCCGGTTCGCGGTGATGAACAGGATTCGGGTCAGGGCGGGTTCCTTGGCGCGGGACGGCGTCGGCCGGGCGGACCTGTTAGAACCTTTCACCGGTTGCCGGAAGCGGCGGCCTCGCCCAAGTTCCAGCCCATGCTCAAGCTCGCCGCCCTTCCCGATCGCGCCGTCCTGTCGGTTTCCGGCGAGGACCGCGTCTCCTTCCTCCAAGGGCTGGTGTCCAACGACGTCGCCCTGGCCGCACCCGGCCATGCAGTTTGGGCAGCGCTGCTTTCGCCGCAGGGCAAGTACCTCGCCGACTTCTTCGTGTTCGCCGACAAGGACCGGCTGCTGCTCGACTGCGAGCGCGCGCAGGCGCCGATGCTGGCGCAGAAGCTGTCGCGCTTCCGGCTGCGGGCGAAGGTCACGGTGGCGGAAACCGGGCTCTGCGTCGCCGCCGCCTGGGACGGGGTGCCGGACATCCCGGCGGGTGCTGTCGCCGCACCCGATCCGCGCCTCGCCGCCGCCGGCTGGCGCATCCTGTCCGAGGCGCCGCAGCAGTCCGAGGCGGATGACGGGGACTATGACAGCCACCGGCTGCTGCTCGGCCTGCCCGATGGCACCCGCGACTGCGAGCCGGACAAGACGGTGCTGCTGGAGGCGGGCTTCGACGAGCTCGGCGGCATCTCCTGGACCAAGGGCTGCTATCTGGGCCAGGAGCTGACCGCCCGCACCCGCTATCGCGGCCTGCTGAAGCGCCGGCTGGTGCCGGTGACGTCGGAGGACGCGCTGCCGCCGCCCGGCACCGTGCTGATGCACGAGAGCCGCGAGATCGGCACCATGCGCTCGTCGCGTGAGTCGCTGGGACTCGCGGTGCTGCGGCTGGAGCACCTGCACGGTGCTGTGTCCTTCGATGGCGGCATCCTGCAGGCGCGCGTGCCGGACTGGATGCGGCTGCCGGAGCCGAAGACGGACGCCCCGGCATGACCGCGAGCGTGCTCGACCAGGTGGCGTTCGACGCCAGCGGGCTGATCGCCGCGGTGGCGCAGCAGCACGATACCGGCGAGGTGCTGATGCTCGCCTGGATGAACCGCGCGGCCCTGGCCGAGACCATCGAGACCGGCCGGGTCTGCTACTGGAGCCGCAGCCGAAGCCGCCTGTGGCGCAAGGGCGAGAGCTCCGGGCAGGTGCAGCGCCTGGTCGAGCTGCGGCTCGACTGCGATCGCGACGCAGTGCTGCTGCTGGTCGACCAGACCGGCGTCGCCTGCCACACCGGCCGCCGCAGCTGCTTTTACGACGCGCTGCGGAACGGCACCCTGGTCGCGACCGGCGAGCCGCTGGTCAGCCCGGAGCTTCTGTATGGCGCCTGACGCGGCCGCGGTCGGGCCGACGATCTGGCTGATGGCCGGCGAGGCCAGCGGCGACGTGCTGGGCGGCCGGCTGATCGCAGCCCTCAGGCGCCAGCGGCCGGGCCTGAGCTTCCGCGGCATCGGCGGGGTGCGCATGGCCGAGCAGGGGCTGGACAGCCTGTTCCCGATGCGCGAGCTCGCGGTGATGGGGCTGGTGGAGATCCTGCCCCGCGCCCGCCAGCTGGCGCGCCGGCTCGGCCAGGCCGTATCCGACATCGAGCGCCACCGGCCGGACCTGGTGGTGACCATCGACAGCCCGGGCTTCGCGCTGCGGCTGCTCAAGCGCATCGCCGGCGCAGGCGTGCCGCGCGTGCACTACGTGGCCCCCCAGGTCTGGGCCTGGCGCGAGCACCGCGTGCGCGAGTTCCCGGGCCGCTGGGAGCGGCTGCTGTGCCTGCTGCCGTTCGAGCCGACCTTCTTCCGGAAGCATGGGCTGGAAGCGCGCTTCGTCGGGCATCCGGTGCTGCAGTCGGGCGCAGACACCGGCGATGCGGCGCGCTTCCGGACCCGGCACGGCATCGATGCGGCAGCGCCGGTGCTGGTGCTGATGCCGGGCAGCCGCCGCAGCGAGGTGCCGCGGCTGCTGCCGGTGTTCGGACGCACGCTCTCGCTCCTGGCTGGAACGATGCCGGGGCTGGTGCCGGTGGTGGTCGCCTCGCCGGTGGTGGCGCCGGCGGTCGAGCGGGCGGTGCGGCGCTGGCCGGTTGCGGCGATCATCGTCACCGAGCTCGCCGACAAGCACGACGCGTTTGCCGCCGCAGGGGCCGCTCTGACCAAGTCGGGGACCTCGACGCTGGAGCTGGCGCTGGCCGGCGTGCCGATGGCCGTGACCTACCGGGTCAATCCGCTGACGGCGGCGGCGGCACGGCGGCTGATCCGGGTGCCGCATGTCGCCATGGTCAACCTGCTGGCCGGACGGCGACTGGTGCCCGAGCTGCTGCAGGGCGACTGCCGACCCGATCGGCTGGCCGCGACAGTGTCGGGCCTGCTCACCGACCCGGGTGCGGCGGCAGCCCAGCGCGAGGGCTTTCGCGGCGTGATCGAGTCATTGTCCGCCGGGGCGGAGGCGCCGTCGGATGCGGCGGCACGCGAGATCCTGGCTGTGCTGGACGCGCCGCGATGAGCGGGCGGCTTTCGTCGGCGCGCATGCCATGGCGATAGGCGAGCGCGCGAAGCCGGGGCCCGACGCGCAGGACGCATCGCCGTTGCCGGCCGACTGGGCGCTGAGCGGGACGTTCGGGCCGGAGCGCTGGCATCACGACGGGCAGCGCTTCGCGTCGGTCGCGGCGGCCGGCGAGCGGATCGAGCTGCCGGCCGATCCGCTGACCCTGGAGCGGTTGCGCACCCGGACGCCGCACTGCGCGCATCCCGGTCCGTTCCCGCTCGCCTTCCGCTTCTGCCCGGCCTGCGGCACCGCTCTGGCGGAGGCGCCGGCGTTGCCTTCGGCCGAAAGCTGGTCGCCGCCGTTCGGCGCGCCCGACGGGCTGCCGAGCCTCGACGAGCCGCGCCGGCCCGATCCGGCAAGCCGCGAGGAGATCCCGGTTCCGGCGTCGGCGGCGCTCGGCTTCGCGGTGGCCGGAACGCCGCCGATGCTGCTCGCCTGCGACCGGATCGGCGGCTGGATCAGCGGCTGGTCGGAAGCGGCCGGCGCCTGGATCGAGCGCGTGCAGATCCCGCCCTGCCCCGGCCTGCCGCGGCAGGGTTGGGCGGCCGGCGCCAGCGCCTCCGGCCTGGCGCTGCCGACGGACCGGGGAGCGGCGTTCCTCGACCTGACCGGCGCGCGCCGGTCGCCCACCACGATCCTGGACGCAGGTCCGGCCGCGGGCGGCGTGGCGACGCTGCGCGCCCACGCCGCTCTGCCCGTGCCTACGGCGGCCGGACTGGCGGTGGCAGTGCTGGACCACGCAGCGCCCGCGACCGGATGGACGCTGCTTCCGGTGCCGGACGCGCCGGCGGGAAGCGCCGGTCCGTTCGCAGCTCCGGTGGTCACGGCGGATATCGCGATCTGGTGCGACGCATCCGGCCGGATCGCGCTGCAGGCGGCCGCGGGCGGGCTGGTCGCGTCCTGGAGCCGATGGCGCGACGCGGTGCGGCCGCTGCCTGGCGTCCGGCCGGTGATGGAGCGCAACGGCACGCTGCATCAGCTGGCGAGGCTGGACGAGCGGACGCTGGTGCTGGAAGCGCTGGCAGCGCCCGGGCAGGAGCCCGAACGACGGGCCGCCCGCGGCTACACCCCCGGCACCGGGCGCGCGGTGTTCCGCGAGAACGCGCGGCTGCGACTGCCCTGGGACGACCGAGCGGCAGCCGACTACATCCTGCCCGACGACAGCTTCCTGCTGCCGCTGCTGGCCTTCGACGAGGACCGCTATCTGCTCGCCGTCTGCACCGACCGCAGCGGGCTCGGGCGGTTCCTGGGCGATCCGGCGGCGGCCGCGCAGGCCGAGCGACCGCATCTCTGCACGCTGGTCTACAGCCCGGGACCGCGCAGCCTGGAGCCGCTGGATTGCGTGCTGCGGGCGCACCACGCCTGGGACCTGTCGGTGTTCATCCATGCGGGCTGGCTGCATGTGCACGGGGCGGTGGAGAACCGGTGTCATCGCTGGCGGCTGCGCGATGCGCGGTAGCAGGCAAGGCCAGGGCGCCGCCCTGGACCCGCCGGGGCCGACGGGCCCCGGACCCCGGTTTGCTTGGGTCTGGTGTTTGGGGGTGCTGCTGTGTTGCGTGCTGGCGCCCGGATCGGCGTGGGCGCAGGTGAGCTCGGTCTACCTGATCCAGAACTCGGGATGGATGGAGCCGTTCTATGTCGATCCGGCGGTGCAGTTCCGGCCGCTGCTGAACGCGCTGGTGGCGGCCTCCAACGCGGGCGGCGAGGTGGTGATCGCCGACTTCAACCAGGACGGACAGCTGCCCGACCGGCATTCGCCGCACGTGATCTATCGCGGGCCGGACGACGCGGCGCGGATCGCGGGCGCCATCGCCACTCTCGACCTGCCGGTGCAGCCGAACGGGCACCTCACCGACGCCGACTTCGACGGCGCGCTGGTGCGCGGCATCAACACGATCCTGGACGCGCATCCGGGGATCATCTGGCTGGTCACCAACAACCGGAACTCGCCCAGCAACAGCCAGCGCGTCGACGAGAACACCCGCGACTTCGCGCGCCGGCTCGGATCGAGCCCGGCCCTGCCGGTGATCGTCTCCTACCCGGTGCGCCTGCCGGCCCAGGGGCAGCTCTACAGCGCCACCGGCCTGATCGTGTATGGCATCGCCTATGGCCAGCAGGCGGCGACCGAATTGCGCCGCCTGACCCGCGCACCCGGCCTGACCCGGCTGTTCAGCGACCCGGCGGTGCAGCTCAAGCCGCTCGACCAGGCGCCGCTGGTGTTCACGCCGCAGGCCAGCGACACGCCGGGCCTGGCCGTCAGCCGGCTGGCGGACGGCGGTCTGCGCATCGACGGCGTCCCCGGCAATCGCGCCTCAACCGTCGAGATCACCGGCACGCTGCGCTCGGACTATTATCCGCACGTGATCGACCAGGCCCGGGTGTCGCTGCGCTGGGACAGCCTCGACCACGTGCCGGGCC
>CAXTZG010000145.1:5342-6830 GCA_964248625.1 uncultured Acetobacteraceae bacterium
CCAGCCGGCGCTGCCGCTGCTGGCCGGCACGATCGAGCCGCCGGTGCTGCAGCGGGTGGCGCCGCGCGACGTGCTGCAGGACGTGCGCCTGCGGCTCGACGTGCCGCGCATCGAGCGCACGCCCGGCATCGCCGGCTGGTTTCAGAAGGACGTGACGCTGCACGGCACGGTGGCCATCGAGCTGTCGGACCTGTCGCTGTCGCTGCAGGACGGCTTCGCCGCCAAGATGGCGCAGATCGCAACACTCGATCAGCTTCCGGCGGTGTTCTTCGACAACAAGACGGTGACGGCGGCGTCGGCGCTGCTGCCGGTGACGCTGGTGGTGCGCTTCTCCGCCGTGCCGCTGATCCTGGCGCTGCTGTCGCTGTCGGCCCTGCTGGCCCTCGCTGCCCTGCTGCTGGTGCTGCTGCGCCTTGAGCGCGAGCACACGATCTCGCTCGCCGGCCAGGTGCGGCGGATGCGGCTGCGCGCCTTCCAGACCAAGCTGGTCACCCTGCCCGGCAACCGCGTGTTCGCGGTGCGCGGACGGCTGCTCGGCAAGCCTGCGGTTGCGGAACGACCGCCCGCCGCGCCACGCTGACGTCACCCCAGGATCGTCCAGGACCAGCATGCCCAGCCCGCCCACCCAGCCGACCGCGCCTGCCGCGACGCCGCCCGACTTCAACATCCGGCCGCCCGCCGATGCCGCGCCAGCACCTGCCGCACCCGCCCCCGCGACGGGGCTGGCGTCAGGCGCCACGACGCAGGCCGGCACGCCGATCAGTGCTGCCGGCCTGCCCGGGGAAGCGGGCCTGTCGAGCACCGGAACGGTGATCGGGGTCGCGATCCTGCTGGTGCTGGCGGTGGCGATCTTCTTCGTGCGCGGCGCGGTGCGCTCGCACCTGATCGCCGCCCGCGCCTCGCCGTCCGCCGCCGGCAGCGCCGGATGGGCGCTGTTCGGGTTCCTGGTCTCGCTGTCGGTGCTGATCGTGTTCGGGCTGATCGGCAGCCTGTGGCAGGTGCTCGCCTTCACCGTGCCGCTGCTGCTGCTCATCCTGGTGATGCTGATCCTGTTCGTGATGCTCTACCGGGCCGCCGCACGCGGGCGGACCGCGCGCCGGACCCGCTGACGTCCAAGGAGGACCGCCGCCATGTCGTCCACCCAGATCCCCACCCAGCCCGTGCCCGACGCCGACGCGCGCGCGGTCGCCCGGCGCGTGCAGCCGACCCTGTTCGTGGGGCTCGGCGGCACCGGCATGCAGATCCTGCTGCGCCTGCGCCGGCGCATCCTCCAGGGCGACTGGAACGGGCGGCGCATCGACGACCTGTCGCGGTTCCCGATCGCCTCCTTCGTGTATTTCGACACCGACCTGCGCACCGGCATCGAGAGCGACCGCCAGCAGAACAGCGACCCGCTCGCCCGCATCGTCGCCTTCCGCGAGAACGAGCGGCTGCAGCACGCGGTCGACGTCAAGCGCTACATGAAGGACATCGACCGCTACCCGCTGA
>CAXTZG010000146.1:0-6544 GCA_964248625.1 uncultured Acetobacteraceae bacterium
TCCCGCATCCGGGGCGAAGGTCTCGATCGGAATGCTGCGGGTGATCGCGGGCTGCGGTGCCGCGACCGCGTCCGGCGGGGCGATGTAGGGCCGGATCTTGTCGATGCGCACCGCCGGCGGGATCAGGCTGTCGTCGCCTGCCAGATGCACGGTCATGTGGTGGTGGCTCTCGATCTCGGCGAGCCAGGCGCGCTTGTTGTTCAGCACGTAGAGCGCCACCGACGAGGCTGCATGGACCAGGATCTCGCCGGCCTTGCGTCGGCCGGCCTCCTCCTCGATCGCGCGCAGCACGTGCAGCGCCGAGCTTTCGGTGCCGCGCATGAAGCCCGAGCCCGCGCAGTGCGGGCAGGGCACGAAGCTGCTTTCGGCGATCGACGGGCGCAGCCGCTGGCGCGACATCTCCATCAGGCCGAAATGGCTGATGGAGCCCACCTGGATTCGCGCGCGGTCGTTGCGCAGCGCGTCCTTCAGGCGACGCTCGACCATGGCGTTGTTGCGCCTGGCCTCCATGTCGATGAAGTCGATGACGATCAGGCCGGCGAGGTCACGCAGGCGCAGCTGGCGGGCCACTTCGTCGGCGGCCTCCATGTTGGTGCGCAGTGCGGTCTCCTCGATGCCGCGCTCACGGGTGGAGCGGCCCGAGTTGACGTCGATGGCGACCAGCGCCTCGGTCTGGTTGATCACCAGGTAGCCGCCGGAGCGCAGCTGCACGGTGGGCTGCAGCATGGCGTCGAGATGATGCTCGACCTGGTAGTGCGAGAACAGCTTCTGCGCCGGGTCGCGCCACAGGTTCACCTTGTTGGCGTTGGACGGCATCAGCGTGCGCATGAACTCGCGCGCGCCCTTCCAGCCGGCCTCGCCGTCGACCACGATCTCCTCGACGTCGCGGGTGTAGACATCGCGGATGGCGCGCTTGATCAGGCTCGCCTCCTCGTACACCAGGCAGGGCGCGGTGGAGGCCAGCGTGGTCTCGCGGATGTCGTCCCAGGTGCGCAGCAGGTACTCGCCGTCGCGCTTGATCTCGGGCTTGGGCCGCTGCGCGCCGGCGGTGCGCACGATCATCGCCATGCCGCGCGGGATGCCGAGCTCGCTGGTGATCTCCTTCAGGCGGCGGCGATCGGCTGCCGAGGTGATCTTGCGCGACACGCCGCCGCCGCGCAGCGAGTTCGGCATCAGCACGGAGAAGCGTCCGGCGAGCGAGATGTAGGTGGTCAGCGCCGCACCCTTGTTGCCGCGCTCCTCCTTGACGACCTGGATCAGCAGGATCTGCCGGCGGCGCATCACCTCCTGGATCTTGTACTGGCGCAGGAAGCGGGCGGTGCGGCGCTGCGCATGGCCGTCGTCGGCGCTCTCGCCGCCGACGGTCTCCGGTGCCGGCTCGTCCGGGGACATCGTGTCGGCCTGGAAGCCGGACGCGTCGGAGTCGGGCATGTCCCTGTCCAGGCCCCGGGCGGCATCGGCGCCGGATCCGCCGCCGATGTCCGGCTGCTCGTCGAGGGCCGGTCCCGCATCGGGGCCGTCGGCGTCGGGCTCAACGTCGAGCTCGCCCTGCACCGTCTCGGACGGGATTTCCAGTGCCGCGCTTCCGGGCGCCGCCGGGTCGTCATCGACCGTCATCGCGGTGTCGGCGGCGGGCAGGGACGTCGCGTCTGCCGGCTCGGCCTCGTCTGCCGTGCTTTCTTCGGGCCCGCTCTCGTCGGGCCCGGTGTCGTCGTGACCGTCCTCGTCCTCGCGATCGGCGCGAGCCTCGTCGGCACGGGCCTCCTCCTCCTGGAGGGCCAGCAGCCGCTCCCGGTCCGCGACCGGGATCTGGTAGTAGTCGGGGTGGATCTCGCTGAAGGCCAGGAAGCCGTGGCGGTTGCCGCCATATTCAACAAAGGCCGCCTGCAGGCTCGGCTCGATCCGGACGATCTTGGCGAGGTAGATGTTGCCCTTGAGCTGCTTCTTGGACGACGTCTCGACGTCGTAGTCGTCGAGCCTGTTACCGTCCAGCACGACGACGCGGGTTTCTTCCGCGTGGGTCGTGTCGATCAGCATGCGCTTGGTCATGGAACATGGAACTCCGGTGGGCCGGGGCAGCGCTCCTGCCGCCGGGCCGGGCAGGGCGGAGCCCGTGCCGATGGCCGGCGGAGTGGATGGGTGGGAGCGTCGCGCACGCGGCAATGGGGGGCAGGACGGAAGGCCCGGCCGCCACCGCCGACGCCGCCGCAAACGCGGGACGGCACGAGGCCGCCGGCGATCTGCGGGCGCTGTCTGCGGTTCTGGCGGCGGTCATCTGGTCCTCACGCGTCTTCAAGTGCGGGTTGCGCGCGGCGAGGCCGGACGCAACCCGTTCGGGTCCTGTGGCCGGAGGCGGGGAACAGCGTCCCGACCGCCACGGCATCTGCGGCAGCCTCTGGGTGCTCGGCCGTCCGGACGCCGGGAGCCTGGCTCCCGTCCCATCGGCGTGCGCTCCATGCGGAAGGCAAGATGCCGGACGAGGCCCGCTTCCGGACGATCCACCGGTCAGGCGGCGCCGGGGAGCGAGGACGCTCGTCACACAGTCTTCACTCATGACGAAAACCGGTCTGCACTGCAAGCGGCATCGCCTGCCGCCGATTCGGGATCGGCGTGATCGATCTGGCCGCGCTCCGTGCTAGCCTGACCAGGGCGTCGTAGGCGATCGAGATCATGGCCGCGGGAAACAGCGCATCGACCGGTTCCGGAGCGCCGCATGCGGATGCGGCAGGACAGCCGGCATGCGGCGCGCGCCGACATCTCCTGCGCGGCATGCTGGGCACGGCGTGCCTGCTGATCGCGCCGGATGCGGCGCTGGCCGGGCCTGTGGCGCGTCGGCCGACGCGGCTTCAGGCGGCGCCGGCGATCATCGGCCGCGCGGGCCCTCCCAGGCCGCTGGTGATGCTCGATCCCGGCCACGGCGGCAAGGATCCGGGCGCCATCGGTGTGTCCGGCACCTACGAGAAGCATGTCGCGGAAGCGGCGGCGGGCGAGCTGCAGCGACAGCTGCTGGCGTCGGGCCGCTACCGCGTCGAGCTGACCCGGGGGCGCGACGTCTTCATCCCGCTGGAGGACCGCGTCGGCATCGCCGAAGGCAGGCAGGCGGCGCTGTTCGTGTCGATGCATGCCGACGCGCTGCACGATCCGGCGGTGCGCGGCGCCAGCGTCTACACCCTGGCTGACGGCGCCTCGGACGCGCAGACCGCAGCGCTCGCCCGCACCGAGAACAGCGCCGACCGGTTCGCAGGCCCCGGCTTCCACGGCACCACGCCGGAAGTGCAGCGCATCCTGGCCAGCCTGGTGCGGCAGGAAACGCGGGCGGGCTCGGCGCACATGGCCGGCAGCGTGGTCAGCGCCTTCCGGCCGCGGATCGGCCTGCTCGGCAACCCGTCCCGCCATGCCGGCTTCGTGGTGCTGAAGGCGGCCGACATCCCGAGCGTGCTGGTGGAGATGGGCTTCATGTCCAACCGCCTGGACGAGGCGGCGCTGCGCCAGGCCGCGCATCGCACAATGGTGGCGTCGGCGATGCGCCAGGCGATCGACGGCTACTTCACCTCAACCGCAGGCGGCTTCACCCGCCTGTCCGGCTAGAAGGCGGCGTCACCCGCTCCCTGTTCGGCGAAAAGGCGGCTACCAGCCATAGCCTGGCGGCGGCGGCGGCGGCGGCGGCACCATTGCGGGAGCATAGCCGCCATAGCCGGCGGGACCGCCATATTCCACCACCTGCGGCTGCAGGATCTGGTTGCCGGACGCCATGGTGCACTGCGCATAGGCGTTGTCGTAGTTGGCCTGGAAGCTGGCACCCGAGCGCGCGCCATTGCTGGCGCCGGCAGACGAGCCGAGCAGCAGGCCGCCGCCGGCGCCGGCGGCAGCGCCCAGCCCGGGATTGCCGGCTGCCGCACCCAGCAGCGCGCCCACGCCGGCACCCAGCAGCGTGCCGAACGCGGCACTGCCCAGCGCGCTGTTGTTTGCGGCCTGTCCCGGCGTCACGCCGCCATTGGCCTGCGCCGCATACTGCCGGCAATGGGCGTCGTCGGCCTGGAACTGCTGCACGCTTTTGCCCCTACCCGGCTGCGCCAGGATGCTCGGTCCGGGCGGCGGCGCCACCGTGCAGGCGGACAGGGCCAGGAGCCCGGCAAAGGCGGAGGACGCAAAAGAAAGAGCGCGCATGGTGATGGAGCCCGAGATGCTGAGGGATGTGCCAAGTTGGAGCTATTTAGTCAGTCTCCAGGGCCGGCGGGAGGGGCGCTGCTGTAACGGAGGGTGGCTGTGCTGCCGGACCGCATCCACGACCATGCGCCGCCGGCAAGACAGCAGCGCGGCGGCACGCGGCTTTTGGTCTGGCAAACGCTGCCGCCTCGGCTAGGATGAACGGGTGATCTGCTCCCTGTCCCGCATGAGGCGTGCCGTGTCCGCAACAAAGCGGGCGCTGCAGGGCCTGATCCCTGTTTGCGCCGGTTTCGCGGGCGCGCGGCGACTTCGCAGCCCCTGAGCGCGAAGCCGGCGGCAGCAGCGCCGGCGCTCAGGGGCTCCCCCCCAAGGCCTTCGAAACCGTCCAGCAGACCCGCCGGCAGGGCCCGCAGCCCGGCCAGCGACACCCACGGAGCCATCATGAGCATCGACCATCCGAGCTTCGGCCGCGTCGAGGACGACCGGGTCATCATCTTCGACACCACGCTGCGCGACGGCGAGCAGTCGCCCGGCTTCTCGATGAACATCGCCGAGAAGCTGCGCATGGCGCATGCGCTGGCCGAGCTCGGCGTCGACGTGATCGAGGCCGGCTTCCCGGTCGCGAGCCCCGGCGACTTCGACAGCGTGCGCCAGATCGCGGAGCAGGTGCGCGGCCCGGTGATCTGCGGCCTGGCCCGCTCGGGCGGGCGCGACGACATCGCCCGCGCCGGCGAAGCGATCCGTCCGGCGGCGCGAGGACGCATCCACAACTTCATCTCCACCTCGCCGCTGCACATGAAGTACAAGCTGCGCATGGAGCCGGAAACGGTCCTGGAGCTGATCACCGCCGGCAACCAGGCCGCGCGGCAGTTCACCGACGACGTCGAGTGGTCGGCCGAGGATGGCAGCCGCACCGAGCACGAGTTCCTGTGCCGCTGCGTCGAGGCGGCGATCAGGGCCGGCGCCAACACCATCAACATTCCCGACACCGTCGGCTATGCGACGCCGGCCGACATGGCGGCGATCTTCACCATGCTGCGCGAGCGGGTGCCGGGCGTCGACCGGGTGATCCTGTCGGCGCACAACCACAATGATCTCGGCCTGGCGGTCGCCAACACGGTCGCCTCGCTGCAGGCGGGCGCGCGGCAGATCGAGTGCACGGTCAACGGCATCGGCGAGCGTGCAGGCAACGCGGCGCTGGAGGAGATCGTGATGGCGCTGCGCACGCGCCAGGACGTGCTGCCGTTTTGCAACAAGGTCCGCACGCCCGAGCTGCTCAAGGTGTCCCGCATGCTGGCCACCATCACCGGCTTCGACGTGCAGCCGAACAAGGCGATCGTCGGACGCAACGCGTTTGCCCACGAGAGCGGCATCCATCAGGACGGCATGCTCAAGAATGCCGCCACCTACGAGATCATGACGCCGGAAAGCGTCGGCTGGACCAAGTCGTCGCTGGTGCTGGGCAAGCATTCCGGCCGGGCTGCGTTCCGCGACAAGCTCAAGGCGATGGGCTATGGCGAGCTCGGCGACAACCAGGTGCAGGACGCCTTCGCCCGCTTCAAGGACCTCGCCGACCGCAAGAAGGTGGTCTATGACGACGACATCGTCGCCCTGGTCGATGACGAGGTGCGCGACCATGCGCGCATCCGCTTCGTGTCGCTCGACGTGGCCGCCGGCTCCCGGCGGCCCGCCCACGCCGAACTGGAGCTCGAGATCGACGGCGAGGTCGTGTCCACGGCAACCAACGGCAGCGGTCCGGTCGATGCCGCCTTCAACGCCGTGCGAGAGCTGTTTCCGCACGAGGCGAGACTGGTGCTGTTCTCGGTGGGGGCGGTGACCGAGGGCACCGACGCGCAGGCGCGCACCACCGTGCGGCTGGACGAGACCGGCAAGATGGTGGACGGGCAGGGGGCGGACACCGATACCGTGGTGTCCGCCGTGCGAGCCTATGTCCACGCGCTGAACAAGCTCCTGGTCAAGCGCGCGCGCACCGAGCCGGAAGCCCTGTCCGCCTGAGATCGGCCGCCGCCGGTCAGGCCGGGCCGCGGCGCCCCTCGTTCAATAGCCGTAGCCCTGTCCGCCGCCGCCCTCGCCGTCTCCCTGCGGTCCGTAGCCGGGCGGCGGGGGCGGTGCGTAGCCGGGCTGCTGTCCGTAATCCGGCTGCGGCGCGTAGGCCGGCTGCTGCGGATAGACCGGTTGCGCATAGGCCTGCGGCGGGTAGGCCCCTGCCGGATCGGCGTAGCCAGGCTGTGCGTAGGCGGGCTGCGCGTAGGCAGGCTGGGCATAGGCAGGCTGCGCGTAGCCCGGCTGCGGGGTGGTCGCCGCGCCGCCGACGACGCCGAGCGCGCCGCCGGCGAGCGCTCCGATGGCGGCACCC
>CAXTZG010000147.1:0-6542 GCA_964248625.1 uncultured Acetobacteraceae bacterium
GGCGAACAGGCACATGCCGGTGCCGTCGTGGAACAGGATCTTGAGCATCCCGGCACGCCTGCCGCGGAACACGAACAGGTGGCCGCTGAACGGATCCGTCCGCAGCACCTCCTGCACTAGCAATGACAGCCCGTCGAACCCCTTGCGCATGTCCGTCGGGCCAAGTGCTAGGTGGATGCGCACGCCCGCCGGCACGGTGATCATGCCGACGTCTCCAGCGCGGCAATCAGCCGCTGCAGAAGATCGATGTCGACGTCTTGGCCGACGCGGATCCGACGACCACCAAGCAGCTCGATCTCGATCTGCGCGACCGGCGCTGGATGTGCTGGCGGCGGGGGTGATAACGCCGAGAGCATGATCGCCTGCGCCTCAGCTGGCTCGCCGATCCGCACCGCGGCGAACGTAGCTGGCGGCTTGGCTTGGGGAGTCAGCATTGGTCTGGCGAAGGCACGAAGCCAGCGATGGACCACACTGGCGTGGATACCTTGTCGCCGAGCATATCGGGCAAGGGGCTGGCCCGAGTTGAGGCCGTCCCAGACCAGCTGACGTTTCTGCTCGTCGGTCCAGCGACGCCGAATGATCGGTGTCGCGACGGTCGGATCCCCCGGAACAGCACCAGGCCCCGACGGGCCGGCATAAGAGAATTCGCTTATGCTGGCCTCTGCCGGAGCACCGCCTGGCTCCGGCGCGGACCGTTGCCGAACCGGCCCATAGAACCGCGTCCGCCACTTGCGTAGCTCCCGCGGCATAATGCCATGCTGCTGGCAGTAATCCCGCTGTGAACCACGCTGCCGCAGGAACGCGTCAACGTGGTCGCGCCAAAACTCGTCCTGCTCCAACCCAGGGCTCCCAACCGTGAGTTACTGGCAAAGCAGAACGCGACCGCGGTGTCAGCGTGTCGAGACCGGACGCATACCTGGGTGTTGCCACGTCACCCGAAGGCGTCGGCATCCCCATCGCAGCTGGAGGGCTCGCGACAGCCGGCGCCGGGATCGGCATCTACGAAGACGGGCTCAGGCGGTGGAACCAACAGGGCGACGCAGCCGTGACACCGCATGTCGATCCGCGGTCTCCGTCACCCCCGCTCGTGCCGCCTGTCGTGCTGCCGCCGATCGAAGGCTTCTCGACGGATCCCAAGGCGGCACGACCGCACAGTCTGGTCACGACGCCTGTCCAGCCGGCGCCGAGGAACGAAGGGCTGGTGGTCGAGCCGCCGCAGGGACCGACTATCGTCACCATCTATGGCGACAGGAGGGAGCCGGGTAAAATACAACCTGGTTCTCAGAACAAGCACGATCTGACATCGAAGGGATACATCGAAGGTCGTTCTCCAACGACGCATCCGGATGTGGACGCATTGCACGATGCTCATGGAGGGCACGGAGAACCTGGGGATCCCACCACACCGCGGGGGGCAACCAGGCTTCAGCGAACGCTTCGATAGGGGTGGAGAAATCGTCGGCATCCATCGCGATGACAAGACTGGTATCGAAACACCAACGACGCGTGGCACAATCCACTACAGCAAGCATGGCGCTCGTATCGTTCCAGCGCCTCCAAAATCACCGATGCCGAGAGTCCCGAAACCATGACGTTGTTCCGGGCGGACGCGATAGAAGGGATCCTCCTGTCCGCCGATTGTGGCCTGTGGGGACAGGTTCCAGCTTCCCTGCGGGCGTTGTCTTTCTCGTTCGATGATTCAACCTATCTGATCACCTTTAAGGCCGAGGTCGACAAGGAGATCATCGTTGAGGATGACGATTGGGAGGCCTTGTTCTTTGTCAAAAACGAGATTGGCAGCGACGGACTTCTGGGCTGGGAGGTGCGGGTGGTCATGGATATTGTCCTGGTGCTGGCGGGCCAGCTGCTCGATCCGCTGCCGGACGGCGTCGTCTTTCTCCGGGTTGGAGAGCAGGTTTCGGAAGGCTATGGCGGAGCCATGCCGCATCCGCGCTCCAGGGCCCACTTGATCCCGCATGCGCCACCCTACGAGGAGGAGTGAGCCGTGCTGGCGAAACATGAAGTGGGGCTGCAGGTGGTGCATCGTCCGCCTTGTGTGTCGTCGAACTCGCTTGTTTGCTGCCGATAGACTTACATCGACGGTCTTGTCAGCGCTCCTCAGGAGACTCAGCGGTGGCTCGATCATGTGACCAGGGCAGCAGATCGCCGAGGCAGTTCGCCGGGTAATCGTCTACCATATGCGTCAGGCTGTCGCGCAACCACGCGTATGGCTCGACACTGTTGAGCTTGGCTGTCTCGACCAGCGACGCGACGATCGCCCAGCGCCGGGCGCCGCCCTCGCTGCCGGCGAACACGCTGTTCTTGCGCCCCAACGCGATCGGCCGGATCGCCCGTTCAACGGGATTGGTGTCCAGGTCAATGTGGCCATTGTTTAAGGAACCGGGTCAGCGCCGACCAGCGCCCGAGCGCATAGCGGATCGCCTCAGCCCAGCGATGGACCGCGTTGGCGTGGATACCATGACGTCGGGCATATCGGGGCAAGAGGCTGGCCCGAGTTGAGGCCCTCCCAGACCAGCTGGCATTTCTGCTCCTCGGTCCAGCGACGCCGGATGACCGGTGTCGCGACGGTCAAGTCACTTGAAGCGACGTCAGGCTCCGAAGGGCGGGCATAAGAGAATTCGCCTATGCCCGCCTCTGCCAAAGCAGTGCCTGGCTCCGATGTGGGCCGCTGCCGAACCGGCCCATAGAACCGCGTGCGCCACTTACGTAGCTTGCGCGGCGGGATCCGACGCTGCTGGCAGTAGTCCCGCTGCGAGCCACGCTGCCGCAGGAACGCGTCAACGTGGCCGCGCCAGAAATCATCCTGCTCCAACCCAGGGCTCCAACGTGAGTCGCTGGCAAAGCAGAACGCGACTGCGACAACAGCGTGTCGAGATCGGACGCATACTTCTCGAAAGCCGACCGACCGCTTCCGGCCGGTCCTGCCGAGGGTGCAACCTCTGCTTTCGCAGCATCGGTGCGCTAAGCCCCTAGCCGTCCGTCAGGGCGCGCGCGAACCGGTCCACCGCCCAGTCCACGGTGTCCGCGTCGATCACCAGCGGCGGGGCGACGCGGATGGTGTGGGTGTGGGTTTCCTTGCACAGGATGCCGTCGTGGCGCAGCCGCTCGCAGAAGCGACGCGCGCCGCCCGCGGCCGGGTCGAGCTCGATGGCGATCATCAGGCCCCGGCCCCTGACCTCGCGGATCACCCCGGTCCGGATCGCGCCCAGCCCGTCCTGGAAGCGGCGTCCCATGCGCGCGGCGTTGCCGATCATGTCCTCCTCGACCAGCACCTTCAGCGCCATGCGCGACACGGCGCAGGCGAGCGGGTTGCCGCCGAAGGTCGAGCCGTGCTCGCCCGGCTTCAGCACGCCCATCGCCGCCTGGTGGCTGAGCACCGCCGAGACCGGATAGAAGCCGCCGGACAGCGCCTTGCCGATCAGCGTGAGGTCGGCCTCGATGCCCGCATGCTCCTCGGCCAGCAGGGTGCCGGTGCGGCCGAGGCCGGTCTGGATCTCGTCGAGGATCAGCAGCACGTCGTGTTGCGTGCAGAGCGCGCGGGCCCGGCGCAGGAAGTCGTCCGGCGGGATGACGACGCCGGCCTCGCCCTGGATCGGCTCGACCAGGAAGGCGGCGGTGCGCGGGGTGATGGCGGCTTCCAGCGCGTCGGCGTCGCCGTAGGGGACGATGCGGAAGCCGGGCGTGAAGGGGCCGAAATCGGCGCGGGACTGGTCGTCGGTGCTGAACGAGATGACCGACAGGGTGCGGCCGTGGAAGTTGCCGTCGCAGACGATGATCTCGGCCTGGCCGTCCGGCACGCCCTTGACCTGGTAAGCCCATTTGCGGGCGACCTTGAGGGCGCTCTCCACCGCCTCGGCGCCGGAGTTCATCGGCAGCACGCGGGTGGAGTTGGTGAGCTGGCAGAGCTCCTCGTAGAACAGGCCGAGCTGGTCGTTGTGGAACGCCCGCGAGGTCAGCGTCAGCCGCCCGGCCTGCTCGGTCAGGGCTGCCAGGATGCGCGGATGGCAGTGGCCCTGGTTCACCGCGGAATAGGCAGCCAGGCAGTCGAGGTAGCGCCGGCCGTCGAGATCCCAGACCCAGACGCCCTCGCCGCGGCACAGCATCACGTCGAGCGGCTTGTAGTTGCCGGCGCCGTAGAGCGCTTCCCGGGCGAGCAGCTGGTCGGTCAGTGTCGGCATGCGGACCTCCGGCCGGCGCGCGGCCGTATCAGCAGGCCTCGGCCACCGCGCGGATGCGGGCGACGGAGCTGTCGTTCGATGGGATCACGGACAGCACCAGATCGTCCAGGAAATCGAGGTTCTGCGCGCGCGGGCCGGCGGCGTTGGTGACAATGCGGGTGCCGCCCGGCCGGACCAGGGAGTGGGTCCGGTGGGTGTGGCCGTGGATCCAGAGATCGACCAGGCCGGTATCGGTCAGATGCGACAGGTCCGAGGCCGAGTTGCCGGCGGCCCAGCCGCCCCAGAGATGCTCGGGCATGCAGAGCGGATGCGGCGCGTGGTGGGTGACGACCACCACCGGCCGGCCGTTGCGTGGCCCCGACAGCTGCGCTTCCAGCCGGGCGCGCAGCAGGTTGTGCTGGCGGGCGGCGTCGGCGTTGGTGAGCAGGCGGTGGCCCTCGACGCCGGCGGCGACGTGGATCGGCTCGCCGGTCAGCGCGCCCGGCTGGATCGCATGGCCGCCGAGCCAGCCATCCGCCCACAGCGTGCCGCCCAGGAAGCGCAGGCCGCCGATCTCCGCCTCGTTGCCTTCGAGCAGGGTGACGCCGAGGCGGGCGGCTTCCGCACGGGCAGGCTCCAGATCGGCCGGCACCGCGCCGTTCCAGTATTCGTGGTTGCCCATCACGAACACCGCCGGCCGCCCGCCCGCGAGCTGAGAGACGATCCGCAGCGCCTGCGCCGGATCGCCCTCGAACACGTCGCCCGCCGCCACCAGCACGTCGAAGTCCGGCCGGGTGGGGTGGTAGGATTGCGGATAGGGACTGGTCTCGAGATGCAGATCCGACAGGATCCAGAGCCGGGTCATTCGGTGAAGTCCGCGGCGCGGTAGCCCTGCGCGAACAGCAGCGCGCGCAGGTCGGCATGGTCGACGCGGTTGGGCACGGCTCCGGCCACCACCGGCCTGGCGTGAAAGGCGATGCCGACGCCGGCCTCGCGCAGCATGTCGAGGTCGTTGGCGCCGTCGCCGACCGCCAGGGTGGCGGCCATGCGAAGACCGCGGGACCCGGCCAGGCTGCGCAGGGATTCGAGCTTGGCTTCCCGGCCCAGGATCGGCTCGGCGACGCGGCCGGTCAGCCTGTCCGCCTCGATGCCGAGCTGGTTGGCGTGGTGGATGTCGAAGCCGCACGCCGCCGCGACCCGGGCCGTGAACCAGGTGAAGCCGCCGGACACCAGGGCGGTGGTGGCGTTGTGCGCCCGCATCGTGGCGACCAAAGTGCGGGCGCCGGGCGTCAGGCGGGTCGCGGCCCAGGTGGCGTCGAGCGCGGAGGCCTCGAGGCCCTTCAGCAGCGCCACCCGTTCGCGCAGTGCTCCCGCGAAGTCGATCTCGCCGTTCATGCTGCGCGCGGTGATCGCCGCGACCCGTTCGCCGACGCCGGCACGGACGGCCAGCTCGTCCAGCGTCTCGGAGCAGACGATGGTGCTGTCCATGTCGGCGACCAGCAGCCCCTTGCGCCGGCCCCGCGTGCGGGTCAGCAGCACGTCGATCGACTGCTCGGCGAAGCGGGCGCGGACCTCGTCGAGGCAGGGGCCGCCGGGCGACGGGGCGGAGCAGGGGATGTCGGCCGCCTCGCCGTCCGACAGGATCACGGCCGGGAGCCCGGAGACGAGCTCGCGCGCCGCGTCGATCGCGGCCCGGGTCAGGAGCACGGCCTCGCGTCGGGCGACCAGCGTGAGCATATAAGGCAGCGTCATGACGGGAGGCGGAACGTCCAGCTGTGATGCGGCGTGTGGCGGGCGGTGGGAGGATCATGCAGTCGGGCGGCGTGGGCAAGGCAGGCCAGCCATGCAACCGGTAGCTGCAGAGATGTGCGTCATCGTTGCAGGGCCCACCTGCAGCGGCAAGTCCGATCTGGCGCTGCGCCTGGCGCAGCGGCTGCATGGCTGCGTCATCAACGCGGATTCGATGCAGGTCTATCGCGAGCTGCGCATCCTCACCGCCCGGCCGACACCGGCGGACGAGATGCTGGCGCCGCACCGGCTCTACGGCGTCCGGCCCGCCTGCCTGCCCGGCAGCGTCGCCTGGTGGCGCGCGGCGGCGCTGGCATCGATGGCGGACGCGTGGGCGGCGGGGCAGCTGCCGATCCTGTGCGGCGGGACCGGGATGTATCTGCGCGCGCTGACCGACGGGCTCGCCGAGATCCCTGATCCGGGGGAGCCCGCGCGGCAGGAAGCGCGCGGGCTGCTCGCCGAGCTCGGCGCCGGCCTGCTGCATGCGCGGCTGGCGCAGGTCGATCCCGTCAGCGCGGCGCGGCTGCGTCCGTCCGACGGGCAGCGGCTGGCCCGCGCCTGGGAGGTGTGGCGCGG
>CAXTZG010000148.1:0-6356 GCA_964248625.1 uncultured Acetobacteraceae bacterium
CGCCTGCGCCAGCAGCGCCGCCGGATGCGGCGCCGGCAGGCAATGCGGGATGCCGGGCGAGAGCACCAGCGCGTCGAAGCCCGACAGCGTGTCGAACGGCGCCAGCGTCACGCCGGCAGGCGCGTCGGCCAGCGCCTCGAGTCCGGCGGCGCCGTCATCCCAGGCCTGCACCGAGGCGCCCATCGCCGCCAGCGCGCGCGCCGCCGGCGCGCCGTTGCGGCCGAGCCCGAGCACGGCATAGCGCCGGCCGGCGAACAGCATGGGGGAGAAGGCGGCGCTCATCGGATCTTCAGCGTGGCCAGGCCGGCGAGACCCAGCACCATGGAAACGATCCAGAACCGGATGACGATCTTGGATTCCGCCCAGCCCAGCTTCTCGAAATGGTGGTGCAGCGGCGCCATCCGGAACACGCGCCTGCCGGTGCGCTTGTACCAGCCGACCTGGATCACCACCGACAGCGTCTCGACCACGAACAGGCCGCCGACGATGCACAGCACCAGCTCGTGCTTGACCGCGACCGCGACCGCGCCGAGCGCGCCGCCGAGTGCGAGGCTGCCGGTGTCGCCCATGAACACTGCCGCCGGCGGCGCGTTGAACCACAGGAAGCCGAGGCCCGCGCCGATCAGGGCGGCCAGGAACACGCCGAGCTCGCCGGTGCCGGGAACCGGATGCAGCTGCAGGTAGTCGGCGAAGATCCGGTTGCCGACCAGATAGGAGATCAGCGCGTACACCACGGCGGCGATGATCACCGGCACGATTGCCAGCCCGTCGAGCCCGTCGGTGAAGTTCACCGCGTTGCCGAAGCCGGTGATCACCAGCATGGCGAAGATCGGGAACGCATAGGAGAGCGGCAGCAGCGCCTCCTTCACGAACGGGAATGCCAGCGCGTTGGCGATCGGCGGCGGCATCAGGCTTTCGATCCACCAGCCCGCGATCAGCGAGGCGCCGAACTCCGCGCCGAGCCGCACGCGCTTCGACACGCCCTTGGTGTTGCGCCGCGACAGCTTGAGATAGTCGTCCGCGAAGCCCACCGCGCCGAACGCCACGGTCGCGAACGTCACCGCCCAGACATAGCCGTTCGACAGGTCGGCCCAGAGCAGCGTGGAGACCAGCCAGCTGGCCAGGATCAGCACGCCGCCCATGGTGGGCGTGCCCGCCTTCTCGATCAGATGGCGCTCCGGCCCCAGCGTGCGGATCGGCTGGCCCTCGCGCTGGATGCGGCGGAGCTTGTTGATCACCGCCGGGCCCAGCAGCAGGCTGAGCAGGAACGCAGTCAGGCACGCAGCACCTGAGCGGAAGGTGATGTAGCGGAACAGGTTGGCGATCGCGAACTGTTCCGCGAACGGATGCGCCAGGTCGTAGAGCATCAGGCGGCGTCCGCGGCAGCCGGCGCTGTGAGAGCCGAGACCACGTCGCGCATGCGGCTGCCGTAGCTGCCCTTGACCAGCACCACGTCGCCCGTGCGCAAGGCGGACAGCACGACGGGCGCCAGGCTGCGCGCATCGGCGGCATGACCGCCGCGCATCGTCTCGGGCAGGGTATCGAACAGGAACTTCATCATATCGCCCGAGCAGTAGACGACGTCCGCCGACTCGCGGACGCTCTGGTTGAGGTCTTCGTGCTCGGCCCGGGCGAACCGGCCGAGCTCGAGCATGTCGCCGAGCACCGCGACGCGGCGCCTGGCGGGCATCAGCGCCAGCACCGCGAGGGCCGCGCGCATGGAGGCGCCCGAGGCGTTGTAGCTCTCGTCGAGCAGGGCGGCATCGCCCCCCAGCAGCGGCCGCAGCGCGCCGCGGCCTGCCGGCGGCACGAAGCGGGCGAGTGCTGCCGCCGCGAGGACCGCATCGGCGCCGAGCGCGTGCACGGCGGCAAGGCAAGCGAGCGCGTTCATCGCCATGTGCCGCCCGGGTGCGGCGAGCCGGAGCGGCACCTGCCGCCCGTCGAGCAGGACGGTGCCGCTCGAGCCTTCGGCACCCAGCACGAGATCGTCCAGGCGGGCGTCGGCCTGCGCGCCGTCGCCGAAGCGCACCAGGCAGGCCCCGGCCGCCAGGGCCTGCCCGGCCAGACGGTCGGCATGCGCGGCGGCGGCGGGGAAGATCGCGGCGCCGCCGGCCGCCAGCGCGCCGAACAGCGAGCCCTTCTCGACCGCGATCGCCTCGAGGCTGCCCATGTGGCCGATATGCGCGGCAGCCACCGTCGTCACCACCGCCACGTGCGGCCGGGCGAGGGCAGCCAGCGGCGCGATCTCGCCCGGATGGTTCATGCCGATCTCGCACACGCAGAAGGCGTGGTGCGGCAGCCGCGCCAGGGTCAGCGGCACGCCCCAGTGGTTGTTGTGCGAGGCCTCGGCCGCATGCGTTTCCCCGATCGCCGACAGGGCCGCGCGCAGCATCTCCTTGGTCGTGGTCTTGCCGACGCTGCCCGTCACCGCGACCAGCCTGCCCGTGAAGCGCGCCCGTGCGGCGCGCCCCAGCGCGTGCAGGGCGGCGAAGCTGTCGGCGACATGCAGCAGCCGCGGATCGTCGCGCAAGGCGGCCGGCAGCGCGTCCGACGCATGCACCAGAACGGCCGCGGCGCCCTTCTCCAGCGCTGCTGCGACATGCGCATGGCCGTCGCCGCTGTCGCTGACCAGGGCGACGAACAGCTCGCCCGGCAGCAAGGTGCGGGTGTCGATCGAGATGCCGGTGATCGCGGCCGGCGGCGTGCCGGCGAAGCGGCCGTCCACGGCGTGCGCCACGGCGTCGCCGGTCCAGAGCGGCGTCACGGCGCACCTGCCAGCGTCCGCACGACGGCCGCGTCGTCGAAGGGATGCACGATGCCGGCGATCGTCTGCCCCTGCTCGTGGCCCTTGCCGGCAACCACCAGCACGTCGCCCGGCCGCAGCGCCGACAGCCCGGCCTCGATGGCGCGCGTGCGGTCGCCGACCTCCACAGCGCCCGGGCAGGCCGCCAGGATCTCGGCGCGTATGACGGCCGGGTTCTCCGAGCGCGGATTGTCGTCGGTGACGATCACCAGGTCGGCCAGACGTGCTGCGGCGGCACCCATCAGCGGCCGCTTGCCGCGATCGCGGTCGCCGCCGGCGCCGAACACGATCACCAGACGCCTGCCGCCCTCTCCCGCATGCGGCCGCAGCGACGCGAGCAGGCGCTCCAGCGCGTCGGGCGTGTGCGCGTAGTCGACATAGGCGGCGGAGCCGTTCGGCAGGCGGGCTGCGAGCTCCATGCGGCCGCGCACGCCCACCAGCCGCTCCAGACGCGCCAGCACCGACGGCAGCGCCGCCTCGTCCGCCTCGGCGAGCACGGCAGCCAGCAGCACGTTGTCGGCCTGGAACCGGCCGGGCAGGGACAGGCGGATCTCGTGCCGGCGTCCCTGCGCCTCGACCTCCAGCACCTGGCCGTCGGCCATCGACTGCGCGCGTCGCAGCCGGATCGCGTCGCCATTGCTGCCGACGGTGCGCAGCGTCAGCCGTCGCGCCTCCGCCAGCGCCTGCAGACGGCCCAGCGTGCCTGCGTCCATGTCGGCGTTCGCCGCCGCCAGCCCGCCTTCCGGCAGCAACTCGGCGAACAGGCGCAGCTTGGCTTCCCGGTAGGCCTCGAGCGTGCCGTGATAATCGAGATGGTCGCGCGTCAGGTTGCTGAACCCGGCTGCCGCCAGCCTGACCCCGTCGAGCCGGCACTGGTCCATCCCGTGCGAGCTCGCCTCAATCGCGGCCATCTGCACGCCGCCATCGGCCAGGGCCGCCAGCAGGGTCGCCAGCGCGATGCTGTCCGGCGTGGTCAGCACCGGACCGGTGTCGGGCAGCGCCATGTCGGCCACCACCCCCAGCGTGCCGAGACTGGCGGCGCGCGCGCCGGCCAGGGTCCAGAGCTGGCGCAGGAACTCGACCGTGCTGGTCTTGCCGTTGGTGCCGGTGACCGCGACCATCCGCTCGGGCTGACGCCCGGCGAAGGCGGCGGCAAGACGCGCCAGCGCGCGCCGCGGCTCGGCCGTCGTGATCAGCGGGAGCGGCGCCACGCCCGGCGGCCAGACGGTGCCGTCCGGCGCCAGCACCGCGACGGCGCCGCGCGACACCGCGTCCGCGATGTGGCGACGGCCATCCTGGGCCGCACCCGGGAGGGCTGCGAACAGGTGGCCCGGCCGGACAAGACGACTGTCAACCGCAAGGCCGGTGATCGCGAGGCCTGCCGCCTGGTCCGGTAGTGCAACGATATGACTCGCGAGGGCACCCAGGCTGCCGGCACCGTTCCATGGTGCGGCGTTTTGCGGCGCGGTCGCGAGGGCGCTCATCCGGATGGCCGGACGTAGCTGACGTCACGCCGCAGCGACGCGGCCGGGGCGACGGCATCGGCGACGTGCTGGCCGTGCGGGGCCGCCGCATGGGCCGCCTTGGCCGCCTCCTTTTCCTGCCTGGCCGCGCGCGCGGTGATCAGCGGATCGCCCGGATCGTTGTTCGGCCCGAGCGCGCGGGCGCCGGCTCCGACCGGCGGCGACATCGGGATCGAAAGCGCCGCCTCGATCTGGTCGACGTTGCTGGTGACTGGGAACATCCCCAGCATCGGCGCGATGCGGGCGACGATGTTGTGCCAGGTCGGCACGGCGTTCCAGCCGGAGGTGTACCAGCCGTGCGTTTCCGGGATCGCGACCGGGCTGTCGAGCATCACGTAGACCGCGTAGTGCGGGTCGTTCAGCGGAAAGATGCCGGTGAACGCGGTGATGTTGACGTGCTTGAGGTAGGCGCCACCGGCGCCGACCTTCTCCGCCGTGCCGGTCTTGCCGCCGACGAAGTAGCCCGGGATGTCGGCCTTCGCACCGGTACGCTCGGGGTCCGGGCCCGCCACCACCATGCGCAGGATGCGACGCAGCAGCGACGAGTTCTCCTCCGACAGCACCCGCACGCCCTGCGGGACGATCTTCGGCTCGGGCGCCGCGTGATCGTCCTGCAGCGTGTCCGCGACCTGCTGCAGCGGCGGCGCCATCGAGGCCGCCGCATCGTCCGTCTCGGGCTCGGGTCGCGACAGCAGCGTCGGCTTGATCAGGATGCCGCCATTGGCGGTGGCCGCGGTGCCGCGGATGATGGCGAGCGGCGGCACCGCGACGCCGTGCCCGCACGCCACCGTCATCACCGCCGACTGGCCCCAGTTGGCGAGGCGCGGCAACAGCGGTCGCGCGGCTTCCGGCAGCTCCACCGGCGCCCGCTCGAAGAAGCCCATCATCCGCAGCCAGTCCTGCTGGCGCTTGGCGCCGGCATCGAGCGCCATGTGGGCGGCCGCCGGATTGGACGACAGCGCCAGCGCCTCGGGCATCGCCAGCCACGGCGCGAAGTGGTCGGTCTTCATGTCGGAGATGGTGAAGCGTCCGACATGGATCGGCCGCGTCGAGAACTTGTCCCACACATGCGCGATGCCGTCCTGCAGCACCATCGCCGCGGTCTGCAGCTTGAAGGTCGAGCCCGGCTCGTACAGGCCCGTGACGGCACGGTTGAAGCGCTCGTCGTCGGTGGCCTTGTTGTAGAGGTTGGCGTCGTAGTCGGGCAGGCTGACCATCGAGATGATCTCGCCGGTGCGCACGTCCATGATGATCGCGCAGGCGCCGATGGCGTGGAACTTGTCCTTGGCCGCCAGCAGCTCCTCGCGCACGACGCCCTGCACCTTGACGTCGAGCGACAGCCGCAGCGAGGCGTGGTCGCTGTTCAGCCGGTGGTCGAAGAACCGCTCGACGCCGCCGACGCCGTGATCGTCGACATCCACCGCCCCCATGATCTGTGCGGCCGTCCGGCCGAGCGGATAATGCCGCTTCTCGCCCGGCTCGAAATAGATGCCGGGAATGCCGAGATCGTTGATCGCGAGCTCCCGGTCGGGCGGGATGTCGCGGGCTATGTAGACGAACTGCTTCTTCGACGACAGCCGGCGCACCGTCTCGTCGAGATCGAGCTTGGGCAGCACGCGCTTGAGCCTGGCCGCCGCGTCCGCCGGATCGATCAGCTCGAGCGGGTTGGCGAACACGGCCGCCATCGGCAGCGAGATCGCCAGGATCTGGCCGTTGCGGTCGGTGATGGTGGCGCGGTGCACATGCGGCAGCCCGACATCGTCGGCATACAGGCTGTGCGGATCGGTCTTGATGACCGGGATCTGCGGCACCTGGGATTCGATCTGCCGCCGGGCCGGGGCCATCGGAAAGAACACCGTCGCCGCCGCCAGCTTCAGCGACACGGCGGCGAACAGGCAGGTGAAGCCGCCCGCCGCCGCCAGCAGCCGCACGCGCATCTTCTCCAGCGCCGCACGCTGCGCCAGCTCGCGTCCGGTCACCCGCACGACGGTCTCGCGGTCGAGCAGCGGGTCGTGGCCGGAGCGGTCGCT
>CAXTZG010000149.1:0-6313 GCA_964248625.1 uncultured Acetobacteraceae bacterium
CGGACGTCCGTATCGAGCGGCCGAAAGCCGACGGCATGCCGATCGGACGGCAGGTCATCCTCGATACCGAGGAACCGAGCCTCGTCTACGGGTGGCTGTACATCGAAACGATGCGCGCGGCTCCGATCCCGGCCAATCTTATGCTAGCAGCTGCTGGCCGCATCGCATCCGCAACAGCGGCAAACCTAGAACACGTCCAAACGAACCGGTCCGGGTTCGGCATCACGACGTCTTCAAGCAGGCAGATCCAAATCGAGCGAAATCGTAGACGGCTACTCTGTCGTGACCGATATGACAGAGCCTGTATCCGTGCAGGCTGCCGAACGCCTGCAGCAGGTAACCGCTGAAGAACAAGCAGACGACTGCCAGACCCAGGCCGATCAGGGTGCACCACCATTCCGCAACCTGTGGCGCACGGTTCTGCCGGATGATGGCGATATACATCGAGATGCGGGTGCCGTAGAGGCCGAGCGCACCGATCATCCCGATGGCGATCGGCTGGCATCTAAGACGTTCCAGTCCGGACGAGAACTGCCTGAGATCGGGAACGCTGACAAAGACGACGAAAGCAAGAAACAGGACCGCCAGCACATCCAAGAATATGCGAGCCAGAAATCAAGCGTGATCTTGTTGTTGAACAGGCGCGTCGTACGGATGAAGCTCACTTTGACATCCGCCTCAGGACGGGATCATTGCCATCTGGTAGACCTTCATTCCATCCGGTGTCGACCAGGCGCGACAGACTGCCTGCCCCGTCGATACGACAATCCGTTCAACCGCGCGGCCGGCGCTGGAGAAGGCGCTTTCGGCGTCGTTGAGCCAGCTTCCCTGCCTGTTCTCAAGCCTCATCATGTAGGCCCTGGCCGAAGCCGCGAGGTGGAACTGGGAGTCGATCCAGCTCAGCCCGGCGCCGATCGCCGCTCCTGCAACAATCACGACAACGAAGGTCACGATCACGGGCGCGCCGGCGGCCACGAAGATTGCACCGGCCACGACGCTGGCACCCGCGGCAATGGTCGCCTGGGTCACATCGCTGATGACGTTCACACCCGGGCTCGCCATCGAGAACCTGTCAGCCAGACACTCCTTCATGATGTCGATGGCAACAAAGGCAATGACAGCGACCTTCGTGCCTTTCATGGCGTCTTCAATTATTTCTTCGGTGCCGATGACGAAGCAACCCACCTTCGGATTCTCACGGAAACAACGGATACCGGACAGGTTGGGTCGGCTTGACGGAAGTCTCTTGAAGATTGAGCTCCACCGTATGGATGCCCTGGGCGGCGTCGCGGGCTACGCAGCCTCGCACAGATAGTTGCATTTGGCGATCGTTTGACGTCGGGCGGTCTTGTGGGATTTGGTCACGTCAAGCGTTAGTTCGGTCTGTGATCGGGCCGCAAGGCCGTATCTCGAGCAGGCAAACGTATCAGGTCCGGCCCGACCCTCACGCCCGCCCGAGCAGGAACAGCGCCTGCTCGCCGAACAGGTTCGCCAGCTGCGCCGACCGGCGCCAGGGGGCGCGGTCGCCCTTGTCGTCCACCGCCATCCAGCGCCGCACCTGGTAGCCTTCCTGATCGCACAGCGCGAAGAAGTCGCGGATCGTGCAGGGGTGGATGTTGGGGGTCTCGTACCAGGGCCGGCCCCAGGCGTCGGTCATCGGCATCCGGCCGCGCAGCAGCAGCTGCAGGCGGAGCTGCCAGTGGCCGAAATTGGGAAACGAGACGATGGCGCTGGTGCCGATGCGCAGCATCTGGCGCAGCACCTCGCGCGGCCGCTCAACCGCCTGCAGCGTGCGCGACAGCACCACGTAGTCGAAGGCCCCGTCCGGATAATGCGCGAGATCGCTGTCGGCATCGCCATGCATCACCGGCAGGCCGTGCGACACTGAGCGCGTCACCTCGCCCATGTCGAGCTCGATGCCGCGCGCGTCGCAGCTGCGGGTGCGGAACAGGTGCTCGATCAGCGAGCCGTCGCCGCTGCCGATATCGAGCACGCGTGTGCCCGGCTGGATCATCTCGGCGATCAGCTTCTGGTCGAGGCGCATGGCTACCGGCCGGGCTGCGCGGGCTCAAGCCCGGCATGCTCGGCGCAGCCGGCCAGGAAGCCGCGGATGGTGCGGTCGAAGTCGGGCTCGTCGAGCAGGAACGCGTCGTGTCCCTTGTCGGTGTCGATCTCGACGAAGCTGACATTGGCCGCAGCCCGGTTCAGCGCGCGCGCCACCGCCCGGCTCTGGCCGGTGGGAAACAGCCAGTCGGACGAGAAGGAGATCACGCAGAAGCGGGTCCGGGTGCGGGCGAACGCGGCGGCCAAGTCGCCGCCATGGTCCATCGCCACGTCGAAGTAATCCATCGCGCGGGTGATGGTGAGATAGGAGTTGGCGTCGAAGCGCTGCACGAAGCTCGAGCCCTGGTGGCGCAGGTAGCTCTCCACCTCGAACATCTCGCCGAACAGGCCGAGCGGCGCGCCGGCCTTTGCGGGAACACCCGGCGGCTGGCTGCGCATCCGCCGGCCGAACTTGCGGGTCAGCGCCTCCTCGGACAGATAGGTGATGTGCGCCATCATGCGCGCCACCGCGAGGCCGCGCGCGGGCACCAGCCCGTCCTGCCAGTAGCGGCCGGCGCACCAGTCGGGATCGGCGAAGATCGCCTGGCGGCTGACCTCGTTGAAGGCGATGTTCTGTGCGGAATGGAACGAGGCGGTGGCGATCGGCAGGGCCGCGAACACGCGCTCGGGAAAGGTCGCAGCCCAGGACAGCACCTGCATCCCGCCCATCGAGCCGCCGATCACGGCGAACAGCCGCCCGATGCCGAGCCGGCTGACCAGCATCGCCTGCGCCCGCACCATGTCGCGGATGGTCACCGGCGGAAAATCGGTGCCCCACGGATCGCCGTCCCGGTCCGCACGGGGGCTGCGCGGGCCGGTCGAGCCCATGCAGCCGCCCAGCACGTTGATGCAGATCACGAAGAACCGCGTGGTATCGACCGGCAGGCCGGGACCGACCAGGCGGCTCCACCAGCCGGGCTTGCCGGTGACCGGATGGGTCTCGGCCACGTACTGGTCGCCGGTCAGGGCATGGCAGACCAGGATGGCGTTGTCCGCTGCGGCATTCAGCCGGCCATAGGTGCGGTAGGCCACCGTGAGCGGCGCCAGCACCGTGCCGCATTCGAGCTCGAGGCCGTCCTCGAAGCGGACATGCTGGTGCAGGGGCTGGGTCGGTGCGGTCTGGTCCATGGCTCGACAGATGCTCAAGGCCTGCGCAACCGGGCGATCGCACCATGCAGACGCGGCACCATGCCGGAGTGCGGCTGCCGCGTCACCTCGAGAAGGGTGCAGACCCGGGCCGTGGTCTCGAACACGTCGCGGCAGGCTGCGTTTTTGATCCGGCGTGTCGGTTTCGCCCGCAGTGGTCTCGAAAGCAGTGCTTGCCGTCCTCACGAGCGCGTGTGTAACGTCTTATAACATTTTGTTAGGCGCGACCGTCCGGGGTCGGTTCAGGATCAACCCATGCGCGTCGCCCCATGAGTGCCGGCCGCTCCTCCATCCCGCAACGCGGTGCCTTGCAGCTCTCGGCACTCCAGGTGATCGAGCAGTCCGGCCTGTTCGACGTCGAATATTACGTCGCCTGCAATCCCGACATGGCCGACCGGCGGTCCGACGCACTGGCGCATTACCACGCCTATGGCTGGCGCGAGGGGCGCAAGCCCAACCTGTATTTCGATCCGGGCTGGTATCGGCAACAGAACCGGGATGCGGTCGCAGACGACGTCGACCCGCTGCTGCACTACGTGCTGGCCGGAGACGCCGAGGGTCGCCGGCCCAGCAGCTGGTTCGATCCGGGCTGGTATCGCGCCACCTATGCGGTGACGGACGGCATGACGGCCCTGCAGCACTACCTGCTGCATCGCGCCGGCGGCGGCGTCAGCGCGATGGCGGAGTTCGACAGCCCATACTACCTCAAGACCTATCCCGACGTGGCGGCAGCCGGACTGGATCCGCTCGAGCACTACATGGTGCAGGGGTTCCGCGAGGCCCGCAAACCGTTCGCAGGCTTCGATCCGGCCTTCTACCGCCAGCGCTATCTGGCAGGCGAGACCGAGGCGAACCCGCTGCTGCACTACCTGGCGCATCGCGACCGGCCGGGCATCCATCCCAGCCTGCCGTCGGGCGAGACCACCCTGCCGCGCGAGGTGCGCCGCAACACCCAGCCGGGGCCGTTCTTCGAGACCAGGCGCCCGCTGCCCGAGACGGCGGCAAGGCGCGCGCGGGTGCTCGCCTACTACCTGCCGCAGTTCCATGCGGTGCCGCGCAACGACGAATGGTGGGGCACCGGCTTCACCGAATGGACCAACATCGCTCGCGGGCTGCCGCGCTTTGCCGGGCACTACCAGCCGCGCATCCCGCGCGACCTGGGCCACTACCGGCTGGAGGGCACCAGCGTGCTGCGCCAGCAGGCGGAGATGGCGCGCGCCGCCGGCCTCGACGGCTTCGTGTTCTATTTCTACTGGTTCAACGGCGAGCGGCTGCTCGACGGGCCGCTGGAGGCGCTGCTCGGCGACCGCTCGATCGAGCTGCCCTTCTGCCTGATGTGGGCCAACGAGAACTGGAGCCGGCGCTGGGACGGCTCCGAAGAGGACGTGCTGATCGCCCAGGACTTCCGGCCCGAGGACGAGCTGCCGCTGCTCGACTGCTTTGCGCGCCACTTCGCCGACCCGCGCTACATCCGCGTCGGCGGCCGGCCGGTGCTGATGATCTACCGCATCGGCCTGATCCCGGACGCGGCGGAGACCATCGCGCGCTGGCGCACGCTGTTCCAGGCGCGCGCGAACGAGGACCCGCTCTTCGTGATGTCGCAGAGCTTCGGCGACAACGACCCGCGTCCGTACGGGCTGGACGGCGCCATCGAGTTCCCGCCGCACAAGGTGGTCAACGGGCTGGCCACGGTGAACGCGTCGCTGAACGTGCTCGACACCGACTTCCATGCCCAGGTCTACGAGTATGACGACGTGGTGCGCACCGCCCTTGCCGAGCCGCAGGCGCCCTATCAGCTGATCCGCACCGCGTCGCCGTCCTGGGACAACGACGCGCGCCGGCAGGGCAGCGGGCTGGTGCTGCACGGCTCGACGCCGGCCAAATACGAGGCCTGGCTCGAGGGGCTGGTGCGGCGCGCAGCCGCCCATCCGTTCCACGGCGAGGCGATCGTCTGCGTCAATGCCTGGAACGAGTGGGCGGAGGGCGCCTATCTGGAGCCCGACCTGCATTTCGGCTCGGCCTACCTTAACGCCACCGGCCGCGCGGTGACCGGCTTCGGCCGGCCGTCTGCGCAGGGCCGCGTGCTGCTGGTCGGCCATGATGCGTTCCAGGCCGGCGCGCAGTCGCTGCTGCTGCAGGCCGGCCGCCAGCTCAGGCGCGGGCACGGCGTCGAGATCGCGTTCCTGCTGCTGGCCGGCGGCGCGATGATCGACGGCTACGAGGCGGCCGGGCGCACCACGGTGATGGGCGCCGACGACCCCAGGCTGCCGGCCCATCTGGAGGGGCTGCGGGCTGCCGGCTTTTCCAGCGCGATCGTCAACAGCGCTGCCTCTGCCGCGGTCGGGCGTCACCTGGCGGCGGCCGGCATCCCGTTCATCCTGCTGGTGCACGAGCTGCCGGCGCTGCTCGGCGAGAAGCGCCTGCTGCCGGCCCTGCGCGACGCCGTCGGGCATGCGGAACGCGTGGTGTTCCCGGCAGAGGCGGTGCAGCAGGCGGTGACGGCGCTGGTGCCGGTTCCGGACGAAAAGACGGCGTGCCGCCCGCAGGGGCTGTATGCCGGCGTCCGCTTCTCGCAGCGCCACCGCACCACGCTGCGCATGCAGTTCGGCGTGCATCCCGACGACATCCTGCTGATCGGCATCGGCTATGCCGACATGCGCAAGGGCTTCGACCTGTTCCTGCAGCTGTGGCGGCTGCTCAACGCGCGCGGCCTGGGCGGCAGGCGGCGGCACCGCCGCATCCATTGCCTGTGGCTCGGCAACATCGATCCGACCTTGCGCACCTACCTGCATGCCGAGCTCGACGCGGCCGCCGCCTCCGGCACCTTCCACATGCCGGGCTACGTTCCGGACGCCCCCGACCACCTGAGTGCCGCCGACGCGTTCGTCGGTATTATGTAGCACCCGCCACCACACCGTACGAGCCCAAACCCCCGCTCGTTCCTACCTTTCCATCATGCAACAAGAACACGTCATCCACGGCCTTCTCCGGAAACGGCAGGAGGTGGCCGACGCGCTAGACCTGGCGCAAGGCCGGGTCCGCCAGCTCGTGCTGGACATCGATG